>CANRQI010000061.1 GCA_947632835.1 uncultured Clostridia bacterium | reverse complement strand
GTTATTATCCCATTATCACCAATTATCGCATTCAAAGATACCCCTGCTAAAATAAGCATACTGATTATCGTGTTTTTCTTACGTTATGACGAATTTTTACGAAAAATATGAGGTGTTTATTTCCTATGGGTATCAAAATTTCCAAACATCCTTTTAAACATTTTAATAAAAATGAGATTAGTATTCGTCGTGATGAGGTTTTTAAAATTATTTTTGGTTCAAATTCTAATAAATATTTTCTTAAATCTTTCCTTGAAGCTATTTTGAAAAAAGAAATTACTGATATTAAAGTCAAAAGTGAAGTTTCTCTTGAAAAGAAATTTGAAAAAAGCAAACTTATCAAAGTTGACATTTTAGCTGAAATTGACAAAAAAGAGCTTGTTAATATTGAAGTTCAGAACAAAAAAGATTATAATATCATTAAACGTGGACAAGCTCATGCAAGCAAAATTTATTATAATACTTTAGAAGAAGGTTTCGATTATGATGTTGCTAAAAAAACTATCATAATTTGGTTACTTGATCATGATATTTTCAAAGACGGACCTTATCATGAAATTTCTAAAACTGTAAGAGGCTCTAATGGTGAAATTCTTTCTGACGATATTACATATCACTATATTCAAATTGAAAAGTTTTATAATCAAATTGAAGAAATATCAACAGAAGAAGAACAATGGCTAGCATATTTGTCTTGTCAATTAAATAAAGAAGAATTAGAGGAGGTATTCGCTATGAATGAAAATATTAGAGATGTTGATAAAATGGCTGAAGAAGTTTTAAAAGATAGAGAACTTTGGGAAGCTATAAATGATAAAATAATGGCAAAGAATCTCGAATTATTAAAGTTAGAATATGCTCATGATGAAGGCAAGGCTGAGGGCAAAATTGAAGGAAAAGCTGAAGGAATGGCTGAAGGCAAAAAAGAAAAAGCAAAAGAAATTGCTAAAAACTTGTTAGAAAAAGGAATTGATGTAAATACAATTATTGAAGTTACAAAACTAACCAAAGAAGAAATTGAAAAATTATAAAATATTTTTAAAACCTAAGAAATGAGATTAAAAATCGAAACATTTTTTAATCTCATTTCTTAAATTAATTTTTATAATTCAATCTCAGGACAATCTCCCTAGTCAAATTATCGTGTTTTTCTTACGTTATGACTAATAAAAAATTAAAATCTACATTTCTGTTGGCATTTTTATACCTAAAAGTCCTGCACCTGTTTTTATAACAGTTTGAACACCTAAAGTTAAATATGCTCTAGTATCTCTCAATTTTTTATCATCAACCATTACTTTATTTTCATTATAAAAATCTGTATAATTTTGACTAAGTTCTATTAAAAAACGAGCTAATAGTGATGGTTCATTTTTTTCTACTACATTTTCTAATACATTACTAAAATTATACAATGTATTTATTACCTTCATGCTACTTACATCAGTAAGTAATGAAACATCAATATCTTTAAATTCAGGAATATACCCTAATTTGTCAAGTACACTCTTTGCACGAACATAAACATATTGTATATAAGGTCCAGTTTCTCCATTAAAACTTAAAACCGTTTCCCAATCAAATATTTGATCTTTTATTATTGTGTTGCATAAATTATTAAATATAACTGCACCAATTCCAATTTTTTTAGCATTTTCTTCTTTATCCTTCATTTCAGGATTTTTTTCTTCTATTATTTTTTCTATTCTTGAAATTGATTCTTCTAATAAATCTCTAACTCTAATAACATTTCCTTTTCTAGTTGACATTCTTCCAGTTGAAAGTCTAGTCATTCCATACTGAACATGCTCTAAACCATTCAAACATTTTTCAGGTATTTCTAAATATTTTGCTACTTCAAAAATTTGTTTAAAATGTAAAGCTTGTTCATACGCAACAACATATAAACATTTATCAAAATCATAAGTTTCTGCTCTATATTTTATTGCAGCTAAATCTCTTAAAGCATAAATTGTAGAGCCATCTGATTTACGAATTATACATACTCCAAGTCCTTTATCCTCTAAATCTACAATTTTTGCCCCTTGAGATTCCTTCGTAACTTTGGCTTTATCAAGAATATCTTCTATTTTGTCCATTTTATCTGCATAAAAAGATTCACCTTTTAATGAATCAAATTTTACATCTAATAAATCATACATCTTTTGGAATTCTTTAAGACTTACATCTCTAAACCAGTTCCAAAGCTCCATACAATAATTATCACCATCTTCAAGCTTTTTGAAATTATCTCTACAAATATCTAAAACTTCTTCATCCTCTTTACATAAATCATTTATTCTTATATAAATTTTTGTAAGCTCTTCAATAGGATTAGCCTCTATATCATATTCAGTTCCCCATCTTTTATATCCTTCTATAAGTTTTCCAAATTGAGTTCCATAATCTCCTAAATGATTTATACCAATTGTATTATATCCTAAAAATTTATAGATATGATATAAAGCATTACCAATTATAGTTGTTCTTAAATGACCTATATGAAATTCTTTCGCTATATTTGGAGAAGAATATTCCACTAATACTGTTTTTCCATTTCCAATATCACTTGAACCATAATTTTCTTGCTTCTGATTTATCTGTTCTAAAACATTTTTTACTAAAATTTCATTATTTACAAAAAAATTTAAGTATCCACCTTCTACTCTTATTTCTTTAATTAAAACATCATCAATTTTAATTTTTTCTTTAAGTTCATTTGCTATAGCTGGTGGAGCTTTTTTCAAAATTTTTGCAAGTTTAAAACAAGGAAATGCATAATCTCCCATTTCCTTTGAAGGTGGTACTTCAATATATGTAATTATTTCTTTTGTGTCTAATTCAATAGTTTTTGCAATTGCCTCTGCAATTACCTCTTTAAAATTCAACATTAAACCTTTTCCTCTCCTTTATTTTTATTTATAATTATTTGCACAATTTTAACTATAAATAATAATGCACAAACTCCTAAAAATACTCCTATAGAATCAATTAAAACATCCTGCAATTTACCTGCTCGTCCTGGCACAAACAACTGATGTACTTCATCAGTTATTGCATAAAATACTCCTAAAATAATACTAAAAATAAACTGTTTTTTTGCTGAAATATTATATGTTAAAAACAATCCATATATCAAAAAACCACCATAAGCATACTCAGATAAATGTGCTAATTTTCTTATTACTGGTTCTAATATACTTAGTATCTCATCACTTTTTGAAAATAATCTTGCTATCCTCATACTAAGACCTGAAGAAGTATCTCCATCATCTCCAGAAAGTCCAAAAACCAAATACATCCACCCAAGAATAAGAATTATCAAAAAAATTCTAAGTATATTTTTTTTCATTTCTTCTCCCAATATTTAATTTTTATTAACAGATAATTCTATAATTTTAGTCATATCATCATCTTCAGCCATTTTGTTTTTTCTAATTTTTCCACATTTTTGACATTTAAAAATTATAACATAACCCTTTTTACTATCTGTTTCAATTCCAACAGGTTCAAGCAAACCATGACATTCTTCTGCTCTATCTCCAGGTTCAATATCTACATGTTTCGAAAATAAACAATATGGACAATGATTTCTACAAGAATACCCTAATTTTGGAACTTGTCTTTTACAATTTTCACATTCAAATTCTTCATCTATTACTTTAAACATTTAGCTATCTCCTAATGTGATTTTATTCTTCAAAAATACTTCCACCAATAAATTCTCTAATCAAAGAATTATTTGGAATTAAAGTATCATCCATATCTTCAAAATATTGAAATAAAGCCAATAAACGCCTTGCTTCACTATATTCTGGAACATCTGATTTTATTTCTTGTAATAATGGCACAGCATACTTTTTTAGAGCAGATATTTCATAAACAATTGATGAATTAAACATACAATCAGCTTCTTCTTGATAAGGAAAAATATTTTTTTGTTCACCTCTATTTACAGAATACCACATTTGTAAAGTATGAAGTGCATCATAATCTCTAAATTTTGAATCCCTAACTATACGTCTTATAAGTCTTGTGTCTGTAGTTGAAATTCTATTATAATAATCTATATTTAAAACTGTTAAATCACTAATATATACTTTAAATTTGTTGCTAGGTGGAATCAAACTTGTTAATTTGTCATTTAAACAATGTATTCCCTCCATAACAATAATTTCATCATCTTTTAATCTTAATTTATTTCCTAAATAACTTTTATGCCCTGTTTTAAAATCAAAAGTAGGAAGCTCAACTTCTTCTCCATTTAAGAGTTGCATAAGTTGTTTATTTAATAATTCTATATCCAATGCTTCTATACATTCAAAATCATAGTTTCCTTGTTCATCTTTTGGATTATTTTCTCTTTCTACAAAATAATTATCAACTGAAATTGTAACTGGTTTTATACCATTTACACGAAGTGACATTCCAAGTTTACCTGCAAAAGTTGTTTTTCCAGATGAAGAAGGTCCAGCAATAAGTACCATTCTAACATTTTCACGTTCTTTTATTTTTTGAGCAATTTCTGCAATTTTCTTTTCATGTAATGCTTCTGAAAATAAAATTAATTCCTTAATACCATTTTCTTTAATTTTATTATTTAATTTATAAACTGTATTAATTCCCATAATTTTATAAATATCTTCATATTCATCTAATGCAGATGCTAACTTTAAAGAATTAACATGTTGTGGTAGTCTATCTGGTTCAGTTATTGAAGGATATCTTACAAGTAAACCATCATTATATTTTACAATATCATAAATTTCTGCAAAACCTGTAGATATTGGCATTGTACCATAAAAATAATTAAAATATTCTTCACAAAAGTATAAAGATACTTTTTCTTTATTTACATTTAATTGTAATCTTCCTCTAATAGTTGACTCTGATTTATAAAATTTTTCTGCTTCCTCCAAAGTCATCATTTTTTTGATAATTGGTAAATCACTTTTAACAATTTTATCCATCTCAGCTTTTATATTTTCTATAACAGTATCTGTTATTTCCATATTATCAAATTCGCAAAACATTGCATTTGATAGCTGATAATTTACAGTAAATTTAGCATTAGGATAAATTCTTTCAGCAGACATACTAATTAAATATAAAAGACCTCTAATATAAATATCTCTGCCATCTTTCGTTGTTCTATTTATAAATTTAACTTTTCCTTCTTTATTAACAGGTTGGTTAAGCGAAGCAATTTCATTATTATATCTCGCTGCAATTGCATCTTGAGGAATAACCTCTGATAACGCATCTCTTAATGCTATTCCTTCTTTTACATCAAAATCTCTATCATTACAAATAATTTTCATATGTACCTCTCCAATTTTTAATCTTTTAAAGTGTTTGCGAAACTAGCAAACCACCGAACTACTACCATAAAAGTACCAAATATCTTTAAAAATAATGTTGCACTATTTCTATCATTTACGCTAAAATACTTCGTTACTATTGGTCTTGCATCATATATCAATTTAACTCCTATAACTAGCATTATAGTTCCTATAAAAAGCATAAATACTTTCATTTAAACATCCTCTTTTACCACAATAAAAATTACGTATTAATAATATATATCATTTTAGCCAATTTGTAAATAGATAAATTCTTTAAGTTTCGGTGTTTTTTATAATATACAAAAGTTACGAAAAATATATGTTTTATGAATGAGCTTCGTGGGGACCGACTAGCTACAGTCTGTTAAATTTTATGTTCCACAGAACTTTAAAATTTTACAGACTGTGCGCAGTTGGGATAATGAATAAAACATATATTTTCGTAACTTAGTATGCTTATAAAACACCGAAACTTAAATTAATTTATTGTATAATTTGAAAAAATTATATTTCAATTCTATCTTTAAATTTATCTTCTAACATTTTATTTAAAACCTGATTCTCTGGATTTGTAAGTTCAGGGTCTTTACTTAAAATTTCCATTACTATAGCTTGTACAGCTTTTAGCATTTCTATATCTGTAAATAAATTGGCAATTTTAAATTCTGGAATTCCATGTTGTTTTGTACCAAAAAATTCTCCTGAACCACGCAATTCCAAATCTTTCTCTGAAATAACAAATCCATCATTAGATTTAGAAATAACTTCCATTCTTTCTTTTATAATTCTCGAATTTCCTTGATATTTTAAAATACAATAAGATTGATATTCACCTCTTCCAACTCTACCACGAAGCTGATGAAGTTGAGCTAGTCCAAATCTTTCTGCATTTTCAATTACCATTATATTAGCATTTGGAACATTAACTCCTACCTCTATAACTGTTGTTGAAATTAATATATCTATTTCCCCATTTTTAAACCTTTCCATTATATCATCTTTTTCTTTTGCTTTCATTTTTCCATGCAAACACTCAACTCTATAATGTGGAAATATTTTTTCTTTATAAGTTTTGGTAAGTTCTACTGCTGATTTTAAATCCATTTCTTCATTTTCTTCAACTAATGGACAAACTATATAGCATTGTCTCTTGCTATCAACTTGTTTTGCAATAAACGCATTTACTCTTGCTTCTAATTCTTTCGTAACTGCATAAGTTTCTATTTTCTTTCTATTTGGTGGAAGTTCATCAATAATAGAAATATCCAAATCTCCATATAGAATTATTGCAAGTGTTCTTGGAATTGGCGTAGCTGTCATAACTAAAATATCCGGATTTTTTCCCTTTTGAGCAAGCTTGCTTCTTTGTCTAACTCCAAATCTATGTTGCTCATCTGTAACAACTAATCCTAAATTTTTAAACTCAACATTATCTTCAAAAACAGCATGAGTTCCTATTAATATATCTATTTCTCCATTTTTTAAACGTTCTAATAAAAGTGTTTTATTTTTTTTAGTTATTCCACTAACGAGCAATTCACATCTAATTCCAGTTCCTTCTAATTCTTTTTGATATGTTTCTAAATGTTGACCTGCTAAAATTGCAGTAGGTGCCATAATAACTGCTTGATATCCAGAACGTACACATTTGTATGCTGAAATTAAAGAAATAATAGTTTTTCCGTGAACCAACATCTCCTTGTAATAATCTATTCATAGGTTTATTACTTTCCATATCTTTATCAATTTCTTCTAAAACTCTAAGCTGAGCACCTGTTAATTTATATGGAAGTTTATTAATAATATCAGACATTTTAACATTTTTATCAAAACTAATACCTTGCTTATCTACATCATATTTATTTTTAAGTTTTAACAATGCAAGTTGCATACTAAATAATTCTTCAAAAACAAGCCTTCTTCTGGCCAAATTAAAATTTTGAAAATTATCTGGAAAATGAATTTGCTGTATAGCCGTATTAATATCATACAATTTATACTTATCTATTAAATATTGAGGCAAAGTTTCATCTAATTTTCCGTGAAACTTCTGCAATTCCATTTTCCATAATTTTTCTAATTGTATTTTGTGATAATTTATATGTAAGTGGGTAAATTGGAATTATTTTTCCCATATTTTTATTTTGACCTTCTAATTCATAAACTGGTGATTGTAAAGTTATTTTTGCACCTTTTATACTAACTTTTCCATAAAAACAATACCTCTTATTTGGCACAAAATTATTCTTCAAATAAGACTGATTATACCAATCTAATTCGGCACCACCAGTTTCATCACGAACAAACAGCTTACAAATTGTTAAATTTTTTCTAATTCTAACTTCATTCATTCTTCCTACTGGATATGCACTAATTAGAGCTTCTTCCCCATTTACTAATTCAGAAATATTTTTAGGTTTACTTCTATCTTCATGTTCACGAGGAAAAAAAGTAATTAAATCTCCCAAAGTTTCTATACCTAACTTTTTCAAGAGTGTTACTCTATTTGGTCCAACACCTTTTATGTATTGTACTTGTTTTTTTAAATCTACCATTATTTCTCCATTTCCATTTTTGTTTAAACTAATTACTTAGATAGTTCATATATAGCACGAGCATAAATTTTTGCTCCTAAAATTAATTTATCAATTTCAACAAATTCATTAACTTGATGGCACATATCTTTATCTCCAGGAAAATTTAATCCAAATGAAACACAGTTATTAAATGCTCTTGCATAAGTTCCTCCTCCAATTGCTATTGGTTCTGTGTTCATTCCTGTTTCTTCATTAAATATTTTGCATAAAGTTTTAACTAAATAACTATCTTTTTTTACTAATAATTTAGCATTTGCATGTTCTAAAAAATATTGCATATTAGGAATTTTCTTTTTTAATTCTTCACAATATTTTTGAATAACATCAAAATTAGTCTCAACTGGAACTCTTAAATTTGTATAAAAAATTAATTTTCCATTTTCATATTTAACAATTCCTATATTTGAAGTTAAAACTCCAGATTCGTCTGTTGTTGAATATCCTCCAAGATATTTTGGACTTTTTATATCAAAAAATCCTTCTTGTTTTAGAATATCTATATAGGTATTTTCACCAAGATAATTAAATAGTTTTGTAATTGCATTATCTCCTTCATCAGGATGTGCTGCATGTGATGCAACCCCTTCTGCAACAATTCTTATAGTATCATTACTTATTTTTTCAATATGTACTCCATCTTGATTCTTAAATTTTTCTATATCTTGTAAATTACTAAATTTCAATCTAATTGAACAATACTTTGGAACTACATTAATAGCATTATCACCACAAGAAAGCTCTAAAATTTCTGCCCCATCTATATTATAGTCATGTTCAATTTTTACTGTAACAATTCCCTTTTCAGCATATATACATGGGAAATCTGCATCTGGACTAAATCCAATAGTAGGTGCTTCCTCATTTCTTTTATAATAATTTATACACTCCCAATTTTTTTCTTCATTTAAACCTAAAATTAATCTAACTCTCTTGTTAATTTTCATTTTTTCTACTACTGCCTTCATAGCATAAAGACATGCAATAACTGGACCTTTATCATCAATAGTACCTCTTCCAAAAATTTTATTATCTCTAATTTCGGCTTTAAATGGTAGAGAATCCCAACCATCTTCAAAATTAGCTGGAACAACATCTAAATGGCCTATAATTCCAACCATTTCTTCTCCTTCACCACATTCTATATAGCCACAATATCCATTAAGATTTTTGGTTTTAAATCCTAATTCTTTTCCTAAATTTAATACATAATCTAATGCTCTTTTACATTCTTCACCAAAAGGTGCTCCCTCTATATTACTTTTTTCTGAAATACTTTTAAAAGAAACTAAATCCATTACAGATTGTATTATTTCTTCTTTCTTAGTATCTAAATACTCTTTCAAAATATTTCCCCCTTTTATTATTTCAAATATTGTTTTTTTGCACGTTCTATTTTCATTTGAGCATCTTTTTTTGCCATATCTTCACGTTTATCATATAATTTTTTACCTTTTCCAATTCCAACTTCTACTTTAACTTTACTACCACTAAAATATAAACTAAGTGGAATAAGACTAACAGATTTCTGTTTTATCATTCCAAAAAGTTTAAAAATTTCGCGCTTATGTAGAAGCAATTTTCTATCTCTCATTGGATCTTTATTAAAAATATTACCTTGTTCATAAGGACTTATGTGCATACCATAAATATATGCTTCTCCATTCTTAATCATAACATAAGTATCTTTAATATTTACCTTTCCATTTCTTATTGATTTTATTTCTGTACCGCTTAACACAATTCCAGCTTCAAATGTTTCTGTTATTGTATAATTATGCCTTGCAGTAGGATTTTTAGCAATTATTTTATTCACGTTATTTCTCCTAAAAAAATATTTGCGTGGAGAATTTACCACACAAATATTCTATTTCTTTTTATGTAATTTGTCAATAATACTATTTTTTAAGTTAAGTTGCAAATTTTCAATAAGTTTTAATATATTTTGAAGTTATGGTTTGTGGGGACCGTTTTAGAAAATGTTATAAACGTTAGTGAA
>CANRQI010000060.1 GCA_947632835.1 uncultured Clostridia bacterium | reverse complement strand
AAAAAAAGAACTGATTTTATAAAAATCAATCCTTTTTATAAATTTTTTATAAAAAAATTTTTTTATTAATTTACTCAACCCTTGATATTACTACTTTTTTATTCGTTCTCATAACAAACAAGCATTGTGGTTTTGTTATGTTATGACGAAAAAAATTTAAGCTTCAATTTTTATAAGTTGAAACTTAAATTTTTTACATTATTAAATTACAATACATCTTTAATAGCTTCTCCAATTATCTTATTAACATCTGCTATTAAAACATTAAATCTTACTTCTTTGTCAAAATAATCTTTAACTTGTGGCTCTTTAATTAAAATTTCATATAATTCTTGCAATCTTTTCATTTTTTCTTCATTCTGCTTTTCGCCCTGCATTGCTAGAAGTTGTTCTTCATATCTAATTTTTTCAAATTCATCCACTTTATCTTTTAACTTTAGCTCCTCATGAACTACCTTCTTTATTTCCTTATATTCTGTATATTCTTTACTATTTTTAATAGCAGAAGCCAATTCATGACATTTGTCGTAAACTTCCATAATCACTCATTCATATAAAAATTATATGAACTCTCTCCTCTCTAAATTTTGTTATTCTATATAATTAAACATAAATTCTATAATCAATTTCAGGAAATATTGCGTCCTTTTCTTCAATATCTGCTAAATATTCTTCATCTATTTTATCCGATTTTAATTGATAATATAATTTTGTAAATCTTCCTATTCTTTCTTTAATTGCTTTATGTGCATATTCTACCATTGTACCATTTGTAATAATAAACAACCAATCACTACTTTGAGCAAGCAACAACTCCCTAGCACATTGATTTAAAGCACGAACTTTAAGTTCATCTTGTTCATCTCTAAATTGATAAGCTAGCTCACACATTCTATCTCCTGCTTTATGTAAATGCCTATGTGCATAATCATTACTTGGATTAAGCCAAACTTCACTATATCCATTTGCTCCCCAACTTGACCTACATGGAGATGCCACCTGAATATTAGGAAATCTATCTATATACTCACTTGGCGTAATTAATTCAAAATTACAATCATCATAATAAATCTTCTTAAATAATATATATAACCAATATGGACCTTCATACCACCAATGTCCATAAAGCTCAGCATCATAAGGGCAAGTAATAATTGGTGGAACTCCCATATATGAAGCTAAATTTTCTATTTGAGCTTTCCTACAATCCATAAAATGTCCTGCTTGTTTTTCAGCTGAATCTTTAGCCCATTGTACATCATAATAATCTTTTTGACAATCTTTTCCAGTAATTCTATAATACTTTATTCCAGTGTTTACCCTCACTCCATTGTGTGCAATATATGGCTTTATATATTCATAATCAGCATCATAACCTATATCACGATAAAATTCTCTATAATTAAAATCTCCTGGATAACCATTTATAGAACTCCAAACTTGCCTTGAAGATTCCATATCTCTACCAAAAACAGTTAAATTTTCTGGAGAAACTATTGGAGCAAAAGTTCCATAGATTGGTACAGGATCTGCGTATAAAATTCCATGTGATTCTACAATCGCAAAATCTATACCAAATTCTCTTAAATACTTGTCTGCTTCTGGAACATATCCACACTCTGGAAGCCAAATACCACGAGGTTTTTTTCCGAAATATTTTTCATAACATTTTACTGCAACCCCAATTTGAGCCCTAACAGTTTTTTCATTAACATATAAAATAGGAAAATATCCATGAGTTGCACCACATGTAATTATTTCCAAAAATCCTCTATCTTGAAAATGTTTAAATCCATTAATTAAATTACATTTATAAATATCTTTAAAAACATGTAAATCGTTTTTATATCTATCTAAATAATAATGAGACAACCTATTTAATCTTTCGTCATAAGTTGTCCTTTTTACTTCTTTTTCACAAAGTTCTATATGTTTGTTTAAATACTTTATATATCTGTTTTGCAAAAGCTCACTATCTAACATATTTAAAAGTGGAGGTGTTAAAGTCATTGTAATTCTAAAATTTACATTTTCTTCCTCCAATTTTGCGAAATTCAATAATAATGGTATATATGTTTCTGACATTGCTTCAAATAGCCATTCTTCTTCCAAATAATTTTCATTTTCTGGATGATGTATATACGGTAAATGAGCATGTAGTACAAAATTTACATATCCTTTTACATTTTTCATATATTGTTCCTCTCTAAATTACATCTAATTGCAGATTTTTTTATCTAAATGTAGAAGTAGGCATTCCACCTGAATTTGGATTTGCAAGTATAAATTCACTTTCTGGAAGTTCATCTCCATATAATTTTCTGTAAATATCTTTTATATCTGCATCTTTGTATGTTTCTCTTAATTTATCTAATATATCACTAATATTTTTAGTAAATTCATTTCCATTTTTTACATTTCTGTATGTAACATAATTTCTCATCTTTTCGAATAATATATGATCATTTGGAGCCTCTAATTTATTAGAATCTGTAATAAATATATAATCATTCTTTAAATCTATATGTTGTTCATAAATTGCATTTGGAGTAGTGGTTCTAATTTCCTGTACATTTCTAAATTTTCTTCCTAATTGAACTACATATTTAGTTTTAGAATCTTTTATATCTAAATACCAACTGTTTGCAAAATCATTAATTGGAACTTCAAAAGTATAATCCATTTCTTCATTATGAATTAATAATACAGGATAAGTTTTATTAAAGAAATCTTCACCAAAAGCATCTAAATATCTTTGCCTATCTTTATCTGAAACATCCCAATATACAAATAATCTTTTTGGAGTTTGAGCTAAAATTTTTACTACTGTTTCATTATATCTATATGGTAAATCATAATATTCTGGCAAAAATTCTTTAATCTGTTTTTTAGTTACTGGTTTTGCTTTTTTTAATTCTTTTTCTTTATTTTTTGAAGCTTTTTCCACCTCTACCTTCTTATTGTTTTTCGCTACTTGCTTTGTTTCTTTTTTTATAGGTTTTCGATTCTTAACTTCATGCTCTGATTTTACATTTTTCTTAGTATTAGCAAATTTTTCATTAGCTCCTTTTTTATTTTCTACTTTTTTGGAATTTTTAGAAATTTTTTCATTTGATTTTTTTAAATTTACTGCTCCTTTAGAATTTTTAGATTTTTTTTCACTTACTTTTTCTTTTTTCACTACTTGTGCTTTGCCTTTTTCTTTTAAAGTTCCTTTTTTAGTAGATTCTTTTGATGTTTCTTTTTTTAAATTTTTTTCTTTGCTTTTTAATTTAGGCATAGCTTCCTCCTTAGTAAAATATTACATATCTCTATTTTAATATAATTAATATATACCAAAAATAATTAAAAAACAATACCTAAACTAAAAAAATATTAAAAATATTTTTCTTTATACAAATAAGATTACAAATCTCAATATTTCCCAAAAATGTTACAAAAAAGAAATATTTTTTTTGTTAAAAATTGTTTACAATTAATACAATTTCATATAAAATATATTAAGAATTAGGATTTTACAAAAGAATATTGAAAGGAGTATTTTAAATGAAAATATTGATGCTATCATGGGAATACCCACCTAGAGTTGTAGGAGGAATATCTAGAGTTGTGTACGATTTATCGCACAAATTAGTTAAGGATGGACACGATGTTACTGTTATAACATATCGAGACGGAGACGTTCCTTATGTTGAAAATGATGATGGTGTTAAAGTTAACAGAGTAGATAATTTTATGATTGCACCAAACAATTTTATTGATTGGGTTATGCAACTTAACTTTAATATGATAGCTCGAGCAGGAGAAATTATTGCTGAACAAGGCAATTTTGATATAATTCATGCTCACGACTGGCTTGTTGCTTATGCCGCTAAAACTCTAAAAGTTTCTTTTAATACTCCTATGATTTGCACTATTCATGCAACTGAAGCTGGTAGAAATAGTGGTATTAGAACAGATATGCAAAAATATATAAATGATACTGAATGGATGCTAACTTATGAAGCATCTGAAGTAATTGTTAATAGTAATTATATGAAAAGTGAATTACAAAGACTATTTGGTTTACCTTACGAAAAAATAAATGTTGTTCCAAATGGTGTTAACTTAAATAGTTTTAACAATATTTATAGAGATTATGATTTTAGAAGACGCTTTGCTATGGATAACGAAAAAATTATCTTATTTATGGGGCGTTTAGTTTATGAAAAAGGAATTCAACATTTAATTTCTGCTATGCCAAAAATTCTTAACTCATATCATGATACAAAACTTATTATCGCTGGTAAAGGTGGAATGATTGATGAGCTTCGTAGAGAAGCAGATAGTTTAGGCATTAGTCAAAAAGTTTATTTCGCAGGTTATTTAAATTCAAAGGATGTTCAAAAAATGTATAAATGTGCTGATGTATCTGTATTCCCTAGTACTTATGAACCATTTGGTATAGTTGCTATTGAAGCAATGCTTGCTGGTACACCTGTTGTTGTATCTGACATTGGTGGTTTAAATGAAATTGTTGAACATGGAGTTACTGGAATGAAATCTTATGCTGGTAACCCAAATTCTCTTGCAGATTCAATTCTTGCACTTTTATTTGATCATAAACTTGCTGATGAAGTTGTAAAAAATGCTAAAGCAAAAGTTAAAGCTGAATATAATTGGAATAAAATTACAAGTGATACTTTCTTTACTTATCAAAAAGCAATATGTGAAACAATGGCAGAACGTCAAGCAAAACAAACTGCTCAAGAAAATGCTTTAAAAGAACAACAAAAAGAAAAGAAAGTTTCAAAGCCAAGCGAAATTACAAATTTACTATCTTTCAAAAAACGCCAAGCTTATGCTTAAAATGTTTTTAATAGAAAATAGAAAAAATGAGATTTGGAATAAAATTATTTCAAATTTCTTTTTTTACTAATTTTATAACGAAAAATGAGTGGAAAATTTCCACTCATTTTTCTATAAAACTCTTATATTTTAGCTATATTAATTTGCTTTAGTAGCTGTAGTTGCTTCAATAGTTTGACCTCCAACTTTCACTGAGAAACCATTAGTATCTGAATTTTCTTCTCTAGTGAATTCAACACTATCAGCTAAATCACAAATAATGTCAACACTTACAACACCTTTGTCTTTATGCTCATAAACATGAATTGGCTTTCTATCATCAACAGTTTTTAAAGTTGAACTTTGAACTGTTACATGAATTGCATCAGAATTACTTCCATACCCAGCTTTGCTTCTTATAGCAATTGCATATCCTGGAATTATTGAACCGTCTACTTGACCATTTGGATATTTGAAATCTGAGCTAGTTCCAACACTTTCTATCTCACTCTTCAAAACATTTAATTTTCCTGCAAGAGTTTCAATTCCACATTGTCCTTTTACTCGACTGTTACTAATAGTAACATCATCAACTCCTGGAAGATAAATTGCACTGTCATCTGTACTTTCCATTGTTACATTTGTTACAACAACTGTATTGTCTTTATTAGCACCATACATGCTCAAGCACCAGATTTTAGCTTTCATTGAAGAAACATCTGTAATTGTTATAGTTGATTTATCACTTTTATCTCTGATATTAGCATAACCTGCTTCAAAAGTTCCACCTGTTATTGATAATGATGCTCCTTCATTCCATACATTATATCCATTACTATTTAAAGAAACATTTTCTAAAGTTAAAGAACCTGAACCTGTATTCTTTAAACTAGCAACTGTTGTTTTTGTTTCAGTTCCTGTCATAGAACCATTAATAACTTTTAATGTTCCTGCATTTTCAACAACACCTGATTCACCATCAGTTGTTGCATCTACTGCTTTTGTATTGCTATAGCTACATCCATTCAAATTTAAAACTTTCTTATCACTTGCATCAACTTTTGCTACACCCTTATCAGTTGTAAGAGCTGTTCCAGCTGCTGCTTGTACTTCAATATTTGTAACACCTTTTTTGTTTAAACCTATAAATACTTCATTTCCATCATTAGCTAAGAAAGTTACTGTTCCGTTAGTATTGTAAATTCCAACACCATCTACACCATCAACATATGGTTGATTAACTTTATCATCTGAAACTGCATTATCATCTATAGCATCAATAGTTAAAGTACCTGTATTGTTAATTCTAGCAAGTATTAATGAATTACCTTCTTTTTCTTTCTTACTTAAAGTTCCTACATTAATTGTTCCATTATTGTCTACTGCAGCTGATAATATTAATTTTCCATCAACATTTAATGTAGCACCATTTGCAACAGTAACTTTTCCATTAGTATCAAAATTACCAGTTACATTTAAAGTTTTTCCTGTTGGTATATTTAACACACTATTAACTGTTATATTTTTTACAGTTAAAGTAGCAACTCCTTCACTATTTAAAATATCCTTAAAACTATCTTTGTCTACATGTGAACAATCTTTACAAGTTCTTTCAAAAACATCTGCAGAATAATCTGTAATTGTTTCTTCTTTTGTTGACCAATCTCCATATGAACAGTCAACTAATCCATTTTTTTCACTTTTTCCGTCTTTCATTACACCAGTAGCTTCGCAATCACCATTTACACATTTAAAAGAATGTTTTCCAGCATTTTCGTCTGTACCTTCTACAGCTTCACCTGTAAAATTATGATCTAATGCTGGTTCTAATTTAACATCAATTACATTCTTACAAATTGTACAAATTTTTGCTGAATGACCATTCTCTGTACATGTTGCTCTATGTAATCCTACTGTTTTTTGAACTTCTTCATCTTCAAAATCTTTTTCAGTAGCTTCTACATAATTATGACCTGCTGGAATAGTTTTTGTGCTTAAAACTTCATTACAAACTGTACATTTAACTGTTTCACTTCCATCAACTGTACATGTTTTTTCTTTTATTTCTGGTTCACCTGCTTTATGTCCTGTTGCTTTTACAACTGTTGTTTCTTGTAAACCACAAGTTTTACATACTCTTCCTGTTCTTCCATCTTTTGTACATGTTGCTTTTTCATTTACATTATTCCAAGTATGTACTACTACTCTTTTTTCATTATGTCCAAATAATGCATAATGTCTATATCCTAATTTGTAATCTGTTTTGAATGTATTTTTTAAGTCTTTATTTGAACCTAAATAACATTTTATATCAAATTCTGTACTAGCTTTTCTTCCTTCTCCTTGTCCAAATACTGCGAAATGTACATAGCATAGTCCATTATTTTGATTTGCATATGCTTTTGCCACATCTGCATTTTGTGCTTTGTAATATGCACAATTATATAATTTTGATCCACTTCTTCCTTCTGCAAATCCGAATTCTAAGAAATGTTGATATGCTCTTGCATAATTTCCTTCTTTAAATTCGTTTAATAAATCCTTATTTGAATTTAAATAATATTTTATATCAAATACAGGACTTCCTTGTCTTCCTTCTCTGATTCCATATACTAAATAATGATTATATAAACCTTCTTGGTCTACTGAACCATCTGCTTTAGTATATGCTTCTTTTAAATCGTTTGCTGAGTTTATGTAATATTCTGCATCATAAACTACAGGCTTTACTTCTTCATTTGTAGCTGCTTGTGCTTTTACCGAAAATACTGTAAGCATTGCTGCTATAGAAAGTATTAGTAAAAGCACTTTTTTCAAAGTTTTTGAACTCATACTTTGACTTCCTCCTTTTTTATATTATAAATTTTTAATTTACGGAAATATTATATAAAACTATTATTCAATTTTCAACATTTTATAGACATAAAGTGATTTTTATATTTTTATGTAAATATTTATTTTTTTTATAATTTTGCATTTTTCATTGAAATATATACACTTTTAATTGATTGAAAAAAATATTAATCAATCAAAAACTCCTATTCAAAACTCAAATTAAAAATTTTATATATTTAAAGAATAATAATAAAGCTTCTTGTAAATAATATTCAACATGGAAAATGTTTTAGAAATAAATAAAAAAGAAAAAATTATTAAATTTAATATTTGGTACACTTCTGTTTACTTTATCTTTTACAGTTTTTGTGGATTTTTATTAGAAACTTTTTTTGGTTTATATACCAAAGGTGTAATAGAAAGTAGACAAAGTTTTCTATTTGGCCCATTTTGTATAATTTATGGAATTGGTGCAGTTTTAATGATTACCTTTTTATCCTCATTTAAAAACAAACCTGTTGTTTTATTTTTTGGAAGTAGCTTTCTAGGTGCTACAGCCGAATATACAATGAGTTATTTATGTGAAAAAATATTTCACTTTAAATGGTGGGATTATACTGGAATGTACTTAAGTATAAATGGCAGAACATGTTTATATTTTGCTATAATGTGGGGAATTTTAGGAATATTACTCATAAAATATATCAATCCATTTTTAGATAAAATTATTGAATTTTTTAAAGAAAAAATAGATATAAAAATTTTAAAAACATCTCTCCTACTTTTAATAGGATTTTTAATATTTGATGCTGCTATATCAGCAATGGCATTAAAATCTTTTTATGCTAAAATTGTAAATGATTTCGATTTAGACGTAACTTCTCATGAATATTCTAACTTTAATATTGATAATGAATTATTCTCTCCATCAAATATGCTTTTAATATATCCAAACATGCAAATTGCAGGAACAAAATATAATAATACTTATATAGATAGTTTATATACAAATCATAGAACATATTATATACGAATTTTTAATAGTAATAGAAAACTTTAAACTTATATAAATATACAAAGTTATGAAAAATATATGCAAAAACAAATATTTTTCATAACTTTACTAAAAATTAAAATTTTATTATTTTTTCCCAAGGTAAATTTTCTTTTCCAAAATGACCATAATTTGTAGTTTGTTTATATATTGGTTTACGCAATCCTAAAGTATTTATTATTCCTCTAGGAGTTAAATTAAAGGTTTTTTCTATTTTTTTAACAATCTCCTCCTCAGATATTGTAGCAGTTCCAAATGTATCTACATATATTGATACAGGTTTTGCAACACCAATTGCATAAGAAAATTGAATTTCACATTTTTTTGCATATCCATTTGCTACAACATTTTTAGCTATGTATCTTGCCATATAAGCAGCAGATCTATCAACTTTACTTGGATCTTTTCCAGAAAAAGCTCCTCCTCCATGACGACTATATCCTCCATAAGTATCTACAATAATCTTTCTTCCTGTTAATCCACTATCTCCTAAAGGTCCACCTATAACAAATCTTCCTGTTGGATTAATATAATATTTTGTTTTATCATCTAATAGTTCTGCTGGAATAACTTTATTTATAACTTTTTCTCTAATATCCTTCTTTAATACTTCTAATTCAACATCAGCATTATGTTGAGTTGAAACAACAACAGTATCTACTCTTATTGGTTTTTCTTCATCATATTCAACTGTTACTTGCACTTTTCCATCTGGTCTTATATAATTTATTTCTCCATTTTTTCTTACTTCTGCTAATCTTCTAGCTAATTTGTGTGCAAGAGAAATTGGCATTGGCATCAATTCTTCAGTTTCATCACAAGCAAATCCAAACATCAAACCTTGATCCCCAGCACCCTCAGACTCTACTTCTTCTCCTGCTTTATCTTCATAAGATTTATCAACTCCTAATGCAATATCAGCAGATTGTTTTGATATATTTAGTAGTACTTTGCAAGTTCTATAATTAATATCTGTTTCACTATTGTCAAAACCTACTTCCTTAATTGCATTTCTAACAACTGCTTCTATATCAACTTCAGCTGTTGATGTTATTTCTCCTGTAACAAGTATTTGTCCTTTTCCTGCTACAGTCTCACAAGCCACTCTAGCGTTTGGATCCTTTTCAAAATACGCATCTAAAACACTATCTGAAATATAATCACATAGTTTGTCTGGATGTCCTTCTGTTACACTTTCTGATGTAAATAATTTTCTCATTTTTTGTTCCTCCTATACTACATTTATTAATGATTTCAATACAAAATTTTCATATACAAAAAACCCTGCCATTATGACAGAGCTTTAAATTCTTGACTTTTTATATAAAATCATCATTCAAAGCTCAAAATAGCTTTGTCGGTATTAGCACCTTGACTTTATCAGGTTGCTGTGGAGTCTTCAAGCCGAATCTCTCGTC
>CANRQI010000059.1 GCA_947632835.1 uncultured Clostridia bacterium | reverse complement strand
ATCCTGTATATCCATCTGCAATTGAATATGCTTCTCCATTGCTATAATCCCAGTGTGCTCCCAACCCCTTAAATCTACCATAAAATTCAAAAGTAAATCCATTATCAAAAGTCGAACCTGGAGTATATGGTAATTCCAAATAATCATCAATTCCATCAAATACAAAGCTAGATTTTGTGAAAGCTTGAGATAAATCCAATTCTCCAGTTTTATCATTATATCCATAAAATTTTATTCCACTTCCTAACTTATTTATATCAAACTTATTCTTTTGATCATCTGGTAATGTTTTATTTTCTTCTATTATTTTATTATATTCCTCCATAACTCCGTGGATCTGCATTAAATATTAAATGGTCTGTTACTCCCAATCCTGTATCATATCCCATTAACGTATGTATTTCTTCATTAAATTTCTTAATCTCTCCTTTTTCAAAATTTCCTATATAACCACATGTTGTTTTTCCTAAATTTTTAACTTCTGTTCCTTTTGGTATGTAAGTCCATCCTGTTCCATAAGTATTTTTTAAAACTCCTTCTTCTACTTCTGTTACAACTTTCCATTTCGAAGCATTTACTAAAGTTTTATCATACAATGGTATTCCTCCTTGATACGTTTCTCCTTTTTCATCTGTATAATTAAATGCCTCTTTTCCAGTATTTTTTAATACACTATCAACTGCTAAATTTTCTAACTTTTCTGCTAATTCTTCTTTACTTCCTGTTCCTAAATCTGTTTCCATATTTTGACTTAATGCTGCTTTCTTTTCTAATTCATCTTCACCTGTATAATATAATTTTCCTGAAATTACATCAAATTTCCCAACATCTTCATCTGCTAATGATGGTATATATTTTCGTACATTCTCACCTAATAATGTTACTTCTTCCTCTCTTTCTATTTTTCCTTCTGTTATGCTTGTTACTAAATTTATTTCCAATTCCTCTTTATATCCTGCAAACTTTGAATCCACATTTGCAAGTTGTGCCTTCGTTATTATTCCATTATCTCCTATTATCGCATTCAAAGATACTCCGTGCTAAAATAAGCATACTGATTATCGTGTTTTTATTACATTATGACGAAAAAATTTTAAGTTTCGGTGTTTTATAAGCATACTAAGTTAAAAAAATATATGTTTTATTTATTATCTGGGCTGCGCACAGTCTGTAAAATTTTAAAATTCTGTGGAACATAAAATCTAACAGACTGTAACTAGTTGGTCCCCACGAAACTCATTCATAAAACATATATTTTTCGTAACTTTTGTATATTATAAAAAAGCACCGAAACTTAAAGAAAAAATTAATTGTATTTTAACTATTTTTGTGCTATACTACCAATTATGGAAACTCAATATTTTAAAAAATTAGAATTTAATAAAATACAGGAAATTTTAAGTAATTTTGCTATAACTTTTATTGGAAAAAATATGGCTTTAAATTTAATGCCTTTACAAAATCAAAAAAATATTGAAAAGGCTGGAAAACAAACTACTGAAGCATCAAATTTGATTTATCGTAAAGGAAATTTGCCAATTAGTGAAATTGAAAATATCACACCTCATTTAAAAAATTTAAAAAGTTATAATAGTCTACCAGCAAAATTTCTTTTAGATTTAGCTAATATCTTAAAAATTTCTAGAAATTTAAAAGAATATTTTTCTAATGAAGAAATTGATATGAGTGAATTTGTAAATATAAATAATCTTTTTCAAAATTTATATACAAACATCAAAATAGAAAATACAATATTTAACAGCATTTTAGATGAAAATACCATTTCTGATGATGCATCTCAAACACTTCATTCAATTAGAAAAAATATTAAAAATAAAGAACAAGAAATAAAAAATAAATTAAATAACTTATTACATCAAAAGTATATCCAAGAGCCTATTATCACAGTTAGAAATGATAGGTTCGTTTTGCCTGTAAAAAATGAATATCGTTCACAAGTAAAAGGATTTATACATGATATGTCTAGTAGTGGTTCAACTGTGTTTATTGAACCTTTAAGTGTATTTGAATTAAATAATGAAATTAATAATTTAAAAATAGAAGAAAACTTGGAAATTCAAAAAATACTTCAAAATCTTTCTTCATTATTCTTTGAAATTACAGAAGAATTAGAAAATAATATTAATTTAATTGGAACAATAGATTTTATTTTTGCTAAAGCAAAATATTCAATTTCACTAGATGCTAATGAAGCTATTATTTCAAATCAAAAACAAATCAATTTAATAAATGCTTGGCATCCTTTAATTGACAAAGAAATTGCAATAAAAAATAACATCTATCTTGGTAAAGATTTTACTTCTTTAATTATTACGGGACCAAATACTGGTGGTAAAACTGTAACTCTAAAAACTGCTGGATTGCTTGTTTTAATGGCTATGTGTGGACTTCATATTCCTGCTAAAGAAGGAAGCAGTGTATATATTTTTGATAATATTTTTGCTGATATTGGTGATGAACAAAGCATTCAAGATTCTTTAAGTACATTTTCTTCTCATATACTTAATATATCAAATATTTTGAAAAATGTAACTTCAAATAGTTTAGTTTTATTAGATGAATTAGGTTCTGGTACAGACCCTATTGAAGGTGCAAATCTTGCAATTAGTATTTTAGAAGAACTACAAGAAAAGAATGTACTTTGCATATCTACTACTCATTATCCTGAGCTTAAAAATTTTGCTATAATTACTCAAAATTTTGAAAACGCATGTGTTGAATTTGATTTACAGACTTTGTCTCCTACTTATAAACTACTAATTGGAATTCCTGGTACTAGCAATGCTTTTGCCATAAGTGAAAAATTAGGAATTTCTAAAAATATTATAAATCGTGCAAAAGCAAAATTAAATGACAACAACATCCATATAGAAGATTTACTAAAACAAATTTATGAAGATAAAAGAACAGTAGAAAAAGAAAAAAATGAAATATTAAAAAATTCAGAACTTACAGAAAAACTAAAAGAAGAATTAAGCTTAAAATATCAAGAACTTGAAGAAAAGGAAAAAAGTTTACTTCAAACTGCTAAAGAAAAAGCTACCAATATTCTCTTAGATGCAAAAGAAGAAGCAGATGAAATTATTAGAAATTTAGAAAAAACTAATTCTTCTAAAAAAGCAAATGAAAATCGTCAAGAACTTAATAAAAAAATTAAAGAATTAACAGAAACTACTAAAAATAATTTTTCATCTCATATACCTTTAAAAAATGAAGATGCAAAAATTGGTATGGACGTTTTTATACCAAAATTAAATCAAAATGGTACAATAATAAAATTAAATAATGATAATGTTATAGTTCAAATTGGAATAATAAAAACCAATTTTAAATTAAATGAATTAACATATTCAAAAACTTCTCAAAAATCTACAGATGAAAACATAAGAAGTATAAAAAGAAACTTTTCTCACCAACCAATATCTTCAGAGATAAATGTATTAGGTCAAAATATTGAAGAAGCTTGTTTTACAATAGATAAATATTTAGATAATTGTGTTCTTAATGGTTTATCCAACGTAAGAATTATACATGGAAAAGGTACTGGTGCTTTACGAAAAGGAATCCATACTTTTTTGAAAACTCACCCTCATGTTAAATCTTTCAGATTAGGAACTTTCGGTGAAGGTGAAATGGGAGTTACTGTTGTTGAATTAAAATAAAAATATCAAAAATTAGCGGAAAGCCATAAAGCAAATTTCAATATTTCAAAACATAATGGCTTTCCGATTTTTATATCATAAAAAAGTTATAATTTTACACTATATAAATCAACTACATTTTTCTAAATACGCCTATTACTTTTCCTAAAATTTCACATGTTGGAACTATTATTGGATTCATTGTAGAATTTTCAGGCTGTAACCTTATATAATCTTTTTCCTTATAAAAAGTTTTTACTGTTGCTTCATCTTCTATTAATGCAACAACTATTTCTCCATTTTCAGCATTATTTTGCTTTCTAACTAAAATGTAATCCCCACTTAAAATTCCAGCTTCTATCATGCTTTCGCCTCTAACTACAAGCATAAAACTTTCACTATTTCCTACAAAATCTAATGGAATTGGAAAAGTATCTGTAACATTTTCAAATGCAAGTATAGGTTCTCCTGCTGTTATTTTTCCAATAACTGGTACATCTACCATTTCTTTTCCATTATATACTGGTTTTTCTGATATAGTTGCTTGATTTGCTACACCACCTTTTAATAATTTAAGTGTTCTACCTTTTTGTTGCTCTTTTTTAATATATCCTTTTTCTTCTAATTTTGCTATATACCCATGAACAGTAGCTGTTGATTTTAAACCTACTGCCTTTCCTATTTCTCTAACTGAAGGTGGATATCCATTTGCCATTACTTCCTTTTCAATAAATTTTAATATGGCTTTTTCCCTTTTATTTAATGCTTCTGGTTCACTTTTTCTACCCATAATATCCTCTCCTACATTTAATTTCGTGATTTTTATATACCACTTTTTTGTTCTGCAAACATCTTATCACAAAACAAATGCTTTGTCAAACATTTTTTCGATTTTTTAAAATTTTATATTCAAAGTTTTGCTCTTACATATATAAAAGCTATGAAAAATATATGTTTTATTCGTTCTCCCAGTACACGCACAGTCTGTAAAATTTTAAAATTCTGTGGAACATAAAATTTAACAGACTGTAGCTAACTGGTCCCCACGAAACAACTTCATAAAACATATATTTTTCTTTAACTTAATCTTTATAATAGGTTAAAAGTTTTAATATATTTTTTAAGTTATTCTCCCCATTTAAGAAAATGTAATTCACTAACACTCATAACATTTTCTAAAACGATCCCCACAAACCATAACTTCAAAATATATTAAAACTTTTTTAAAATTATAAATTTTTTTAAAAAAATCCTTTAAAAATTAAATAAATTATACCGAATTAATTCTAATATCAAAATAGTAGGAAAACCTATAATAAATTTTAATTTTTTAGTTTTATGTCTAAACTTATACATTCCAAAAAGTGTGCCTATTCCACCACCTAATAAAGTAATAAAAAATAATGTATTCTCAGGAATTCGCCAATACCCTTTTTCCGCTTTAAATTTATCAAGAGCCATAACTGCTACACCTATTAAATTTATTATTATAAAATATAAAATTATGGCTCTATGACCTTCTGGAGTTTGCCAAATATAAGTGTCCATTCCTCCATCCTTTCTCATTACACAAACAATGACATCTGATTGCTTTGAGTCATTCCCTTTAAGCAACCAAATTTTTGTAATAATTCAATTACTGATTTTCCCACTTTAGAACGCATTTGCAAATCATCAATACATTCAAATTCGTCCTCATGACCTGCTTTATAAATTCCTTCTGCTGCAACTGTTCCAAGTCCTGGTATACTATTTAATGGTGGTCTTATTCCTCCATCTTCAACAATAAATTTTGTACTATGAGATTTGTACAAATCTACATCTAAAAACTTAAATCCTCTTTCATACATCTCTAAAACCAACTCTAATATAGAATACATATTTTTATCCTTTTGAGATGCTGAATTTCCTGCCAAATCTATTTCTCTCATTTTATTTTTTACTTTTTCTTTTCCAAAAATCATACATTCACTATCAAATTCGTCTGCTCTAATTGAAAAATAAGCAGCATAATATGCAAGTGGCTCATGCACCTTAAACCACGCTATTCTAAAAGCATTAGTTACATAGGCTGCTGCATGGGCTTTTGGGAACATGTACTTAATTTTTTCACAAGATTTTATGTACCAATCTGGAACTTCATGTTCCTTCATAATATTAACATATTCAGCCCACTTTTCAGGATCCTTCAAAGCCTTTCCTTTACGAACTGTTTCCATAATTTTAAATGCAGAGTTTGGTGGTAAACCTTTTTTCATAAGATATATCATTATATCATCTCTACAGCAAATTGCATCATTTAATGTAACAATTCCTTGATTTACCAAATCTTGAGCATTATTTAGCCAAACATCAGTACCGTGTGATAATCCAGAAATACTTATAAGCTCATTAAATGTGCTAGGCCTTGTATCTACCAGCATACCACGAACAAATTTAGTTCCAAATTCAGGTATACCAAAGCTTCCCACTTCTGAATTAATTTGTTCAGGTGTAACACCTAATGCATCTGTTGAAGAAAAAATACTCATTGTTTCTTTATCATCTAATGGCACTTTTGTAGGATCAACGCCTGTTATATCCTGCAACATTCTAATCATTGTAGGATCATCATGTCCTAATATATCTAGTTTTAATAAATTTTGATCTATTGAGTGATAATCAAAATGTGTTGTTATAATATCTGAATTAGGATCATCTGCTGGGTGTTGAACTGGTGTAAATTCAAATATTTCTCTTCCTTTTGGCACAACTATAATTCCTCCAGGGTGCTGACCAGTAGTTCTTTTTATTCCTGTACAACCTGCTGAAATCCTTGATATTTCTGCATTTGAAACTGGTATATGTCTTTCTTCATAATAATTCTTAACATAGCCAAAAGCTGTTTTATCTGCAACTGTACCAACAGTTCCAGCTTTAAATGTTGTACCTTTTCCAAAAATAACTTCTGTATATTTATGAGCTTTTGCTTGATATTCACCTGAAAAGTTTAAGTCAATATCAGGCTCTTTATCACCATTAAATCCTAAAAAAGTTTCAAATGGTATATCCATTCCATCTTTTGCCAATTTATGACCACATTTTGGACAATCTTTATCTGGTAAATCAAAACCATTTTTTACTCCATAATCTGAAAAATCAGAATATTTACAATTAGGACATCTATAATGTGGCTGTAGTGAATTAACCTCTGTAATACCAGTCATATTAGCCACAAATGATGAACCAACTGACCCTCTCGAACCTACTATATATCCATCAGCATTAGATTTCCAAACAAGTTTCTGAGCAATTATATACATTACAGAGAATCCATTTTTTATAATAGAATCTAATTCTTTATCAAGTCTTTCCTGCACTATATCTGGCAAAACTTCACCATATAATTCATGTGCTTTTTTATATGCAATATCTTTAATTGTTTGCTCACAACCAGGAATATGTGGAGGACATTTTTCGCCTGAAATTGGTTTTATCCTTTCACACATATCTGCAACCAAATTAGTATTTGTAACAACTACTTCATAAGCTTTTTCTTCACCTAAATATTCAAATTCTTTTAACATTTCTTCTGTTGTTCTCAAATACAAAGGTGCTTGCATGTCAGCATCTTCATATTTTTGACCTGCTTGCAAAATACGTCTATAAATTTCATCTTGTGGATCCATAAAATGAACATCACAAGTTGCAACTGTTAGCTTTCCTAATTTGTCCCCAAGTGCAACAATTTTCCTATTTATATCTTTTAATGCCTCATCATCTTCAACCCTACCAGTTCTCTTTAAATATTCATTATTTCCAAGTGGCTGAATTTCCAAATAATCATAATATGAAGCAATCTCTTCAATTTCCTCTTCTGGTTTTCTATCCAAAACTGCTCTATACAATTCTCCCGCTTCACACGCACTACCTAAAATTAATCCTTCTCTATATTTATTTAAAATGCTTTTTAAAATTCTAGGCTTTTTATAAAAATAATTTAGATGCGAATATGAAACAAGCTTATACAAATTTTTCAATCCTACATAATTTTTTGCTAAAATTATTGCATGATATGAAGGCAAATTTTTAAAATCAGTTTCATATTTATTATTAAAATCATCAATTGTTTTTGCCTTTTTTTCTTTAGCATTTTCTATCATTTTGTTAAAAACTGCAACTAAAGTTTTTACATCATCTAATGCTCTATGTGCTACTTCTACTGTAATTCCTAGATGCTCTGCAATTAATCCTAATTTATATCTCTTAAAATCTGGAAACATTGCTTTTGCCAATCTCAATGTATCTAAATATGTATTTTCAAATTTGTAACCATATTTCTCATAATTATATTTCAAATACGAAATATCAAAATCTGTATTATGTGTAACAACTACACTATCACCAATAAAATCTATAATTTTTGGAAGTATTTTATCTATTGTTTCACTATCTTTTACCATTTCATCTGTAATATGTGTAATTTCCTGTACCTCTTCTGGAATATGCTTTTCAGGATTTACAAAAGTTTCAAAAGTATCAATAATTTCTCCATTTTTAATTTTAATAATTCCAACTTCAGTAATTCTCTCTGTAATAAATGATATTCCAGTTGTTTCTAAATCAAGAACACAATATTCTGTATCTATATCTTGACCTTTAGAATTAAATACACAAGGATCTTTATCTGGAACAAAATATGCTTCTACTCCATATAAAATTTTTATATCTGTTCCACCTTTTTCTAAAAGTTTATGTGCATCTGGAAAACTCTGAACAACTCCATGATCTGTAATAGCAATGGCTTTCCATCCCCATGAAATAGCTCTTTTTATTAAATCTGTACAAGGAGTTACTGCGTCCATTTGACTCATTTGAGTATGCATGTGCAATTCAACTCTTTTAACAGGGCTTTCATCCATTCTTTTTACTTTTTCAATTCCTGGACCTTCAAAAATAGAACTTGCCATTACAGTTATTTCTTTTGCATAATTATCGTAACTTGCAGTTCCATCTACTTTTACACCTTTACCATCCATTTGCTTTATGTAATCTTTAAGTTTCGCCTTTTCTATAAATGCTTTACATGTAATCGTGCTACTTCCATCATATACATCAAAAATTAATATTGCACTATCTGGCCTTTTTCTCATATCATTTGAATCTATTCTTATTACTTCACCACTAATTACAACATTTTCTGTTTCAGTAGTTATGTCAATTATTTTTATAGGTGTTCCTTTTATTTTAGGTGAACGACCATAAATCATCCCAGGTGGCAATTCTTTTAATTTTGGCTCATACGTTTTTCCTTGCGCTTTTTGACTATTTCCAAAACCTCTAGTTGATTGGGCTGATTCACCTTTTTCAGCCGATACCATTGCCTCTATTTCCGCATCTTGTGAAGCTATTTGAGCTTTATGTATTGCTTCTAATGCCTCCTCATCTGCTTTTTGAATTGCCTTTTTCTCCTCTTCTAAAAAGGTTTTCTCAAGGTTTTCATAATATTCTTCACTCAAATCATCATTTATTTTTACATTATATTTACTATTATAAACATTCTGCAACAAATGCTCTAAACCTCTATCAAATTTTTTAGAGCACAAAAATTCAGCACCTTTTAATTTCAATTTAACATCTATATTTTGTTCATTTACCGAAATAGTGCTATTAGTTAAAATTGCTTTACTAAAAGGTTCTTTAGCTGTTACATAAGAAATAATATTATTCCAATTCTCTTCAATATTTTGTTCAATTTGAACATCTTTATATTTTATATTAGTTAAAGCCTTTTCTATATCAAATCTATTTTGTAAATAATTTTCAAATAAACCTATTTCATCAATTGTAATAGGTTTGTTTGAAATTACATCTACTTGTAATTTATTTAACTTTTTATATAAATTAATATTCTCAATTTGTGCTTCACTGATATTGCTACCTACTTCAAAATCTTTAAAAACCTCTTTTATATATTTATCCATTATTTTATTTTATCTCCAACTATATTTTTGATTTCTTCAATTACTTTTTCAATATTTGCAACATTTTCTATTTGCATTCCATTCATAATTATATTTCCTTTTTTAGGATAAACATAAATATTTCCCATGTGAAAAAGCTTTTGAAATACACGTGAAATCCACCCTGTTCCTTGAGCAAAAACAATATCTTTTACATCATCATACGCAATAGTTTTTTCTTTATTTATAAACAAAAACTTCCTTTTATAAACCATTTTAGTATTATATAAAGAAATATAAGTTTCAGCAGAACTCTTTTTTTGCCATATCATAATAATAAGTACAATTAATATCATAACAACAGTAATTGGAATTATTATTGCTTTATTATTAGAATATACTGACAAAAGAATTAATAGAAAATAAAATATGTAAATTTCAAATAAATTAGCTGTTAAAACATACTTAGGAGAATATTTTTTTCTAATTCGTAACAATTCATTTGTATCTTTTGCTAATTCTTTTTCTTTATTTAGTTCTTCTCTGCATTTTGTACATAAATCGCCATCTTTTTTTAAAACTGCACCACATCTTTTACATCTCATAGATTAATTTTCCTCCTTGTATATTTTCATAATTTATTCGTTTCAACTAGAAATTTTCATAATTTATTTATTGCAATTAGAAATTTTCATAATTTATTTATTGCAATTAGAAATTTTCATAATT
>CANRQI010000058.1 GCA_947632835.1 uncultured Clostridia bacterium | reverse complement strand
TATAAAAAAATATATAATTTTTGCTTATTTTTATGTATTTATACCAATATTGAAAATTTTTTCATGTCTTTGACCTGACTTAAATATATTTTACCTTGATTTTTTTATTTACATATCATATAATACAATAGAATAATATTTTTTAATTGATTAAAACAAGGGAGAGCTTAAAAATGAAAGTAATTGTAGGGCTTGGAAATCCAGAGTCTGACTATGCTCATACTAGACATAATATGGGCTTTAATGTTGTAAATAAATTAGCTAAAAAATATGACATAGATATATCAAGAACAAAATATGAAGCTTTATATGGAAATGGAATTATTGAAAATGAAAAGGTAATGCTTGTTAAACCACAAACATTTATGAATGCTAGTCGGAAAAGCTGTTATAGAGTTTGTAAAGTTTTATAAAATTTCATTAGAAGATTTAATAATAATTTATGATGATATGGATATAGATATTTCTAAAATTAGAATTAGGAAATCTGGTTCACCAGGAACTCATAATGGTATGAAATCTATTGTGAATATTTTAGCTGATGATAGATTTCCACGAATTAGAGTAGGAATAGGTAAACCAAATGATGAAGCTGATATTATTGAGTATGTAATAGGTGCAATTCCTGAAGAAGAATATGAAGAATTAGAAAAAGGAGTAGATAAAGCTGTAGATGCTATTGTAGAATTAATAAAAAATGGTATAGATTCTGCAATGAATAAATATAATTAGAAATTAAGGTAGAGAAATTATGAAAGAAATATTTATAAATGTTGAAGATAGTATAAAAAAAATATATTTAATAGAAGATGAAATAATTATTGAAAAACATGAAGAGGATATGAATTCTCCAATGCTTGAAGGCAACATATATGCTGGAAAAATTCAAAATGTCCTTCCAGGTATGCAAGCTGCTTTTGTCAATATTGGAAGTGGAAAAAATGCTTTTATACATTTAAGAGATATTTTACCAAAACAAGATTTGAATTTAGGAAAAAAAAATATTCAGTCAAATGTTAGTATAAATGAATTGGTAAAACCAGGTGATTCTATTTTAGTACAAGTTACAAGGGATGAAACATATAAAAAAGGTGCAAGAGTTTCAAAACATATTAGTTTAACAGGAAGATTTTTTGTTTACATGCCAAATACACCATTTATAGCTGTTTCTCAGAAAATTACAGAGGAAAACAAAACAGCATTAAAGGATTTGATTAGTCAAATGATACCTGAAGAAACTGGTGGAATTGTTAGAACAAATGCTGAAAATGCTAAAAAAGAGGACATTGAAAAAGATGTAAAAGAACTAATTAATTTATGGGAAGAAATGAAAAACTTAAGCATAAATAATTTACCTAGACAATTATATGATGCAGGTGGAATAATTAGAAAATATTTAATTGATAATTTAGATAAAGGTTTAGAAAAGATTATAGTGTGTAATTCTAAAATAAAAGAACAAATTGTAGAATTTTTGAAATCAGAAGATAAAGATATAAAAATTGAAATAAATAAAGATTATCTAAATACATCTAATTTTCAAAATCAACTAAAAAAAATAGAAAACAGAAAAATATGGTTAAATTGTGGAGGTTTTATAACAATAGATAGAACAGAAGCATTAACTGCAATAGATGTTAATTCAGGAAAATTTACAGGTAAAGATAATTTTGAAGATACTGTTTTTAAGGTTAATGAAGAAGCAACAATAGAAATAGCTAAACAACTTAGAATGAGGGACATTGGTGGTATAATTATAATTGATTATATAGATATGCACATTGAAGAAAATAAACAAAAGATATTGGAATTAATTGAAAAAGAACTAAAGAAAGATAGTTCTAAAGTGCAAATTGAAGGTTTTACAAAACTTAATTTATTAGAACTTACAAGAAAACATATTTATAGCGTTTAAAATAGATTATTAAAATATAAATTTTAGATAAGAAGGAAAATAAAATGAAAGTAGGATTTGTATCACTTCGGTTGCAGTAAAAATTTAGTAGATACTGAAATGTGTATTGGTTTATTAAAAAAAGAAAATTTTGAAATAGTTAAAGATGCTGATTTAGCAGATATGATAATTATAAATACTTGTGGTTTTATAGAATCTGCAAAAGAAGAAGCTATTAATTGTATTTTGGAAATGGCAGAATATAAAAAAAGCGGAAATTGCAAGTATTTAATTGTTATGGGATGTTTAGTTCAAAGATATAAAAAAGAACTTGAAAAAGCTATGCCAGAAGTTGATTTATTCATTAGTATTGATGAATATGATAATATTTTAGAGAAAATTTCAAGTGTAATAGATGAAAATATTGTTTCTAGTAAAAATACTTTAGATTATATGGACAGAATAATATCAACTGGAAAATCTACTGCTTATTTAAAAATTGCAGAAGGCTGTAGTAATAATTGTACATATTGTGCAATTCCATCAATTAGAGGAAAATATGTTAGTAGAAAAATGGAGGATATTTTAAAAGAAGCACAAAAATTGGAAGAAAGTGGTATAAAAGAACTTATTGTTATTGCTCAAGATACTACAAAATATGGAATTGACATTTATGGAGAAAAAAAGTTACCAGAATTATTAGAAAAATTATCTGAATTAAAAGGCTTTAAATGGATTAGATTTTTATATGCTTATCCTGAAAGTATAACAGATGAATTAATAGATGTAGTAAAAAAGCATGATAATATTTGTAATTATTTTGATATACCAATTCAACATTATTCAGATAGTGTTTTAAAAAAGATGAATAGAAAAAGTGATGGTAAATCAATTGAAAATTTACTTGAAAAAATAAGAGAAAAATTGCCAGATGTTATATTAAGAACTAGCCTTATAGTAGGCTTTCCAGAAGAAAGTGAAGATGATTTTTTAAAACTATATGAATTTGTTAATAGAGCTAAGTTTGAAAAATTAGGAGTTTTTAAATATTCAAAAGAAGATGGAACTCCAGCAAGTAGAATGAAAAATCAAATTCACTATAAAACAAAAGAAAAAAGATTTAATAAAATAATGACTTTAGAAAAACAAATAGCACAAGAAAAATTAGAAGAAAAGGTTGGAAATATTTACGAAGCATTAATAGAAAGTATAACTGAAGATGATAACTATTATATTGGAAGAACTTATATGGACATTCCAAATGAAGATGGAGTGGTATTTATAAAGAAAACAGAAGATAATTTAATTGGAAATTTTATAAAATGTAAGATTACAGGTATTATAGAATATGATTTAATAGGGGAGAAAATTTAGTTATAGAATGAAAAAAGTTGTAGGATGTATAATAATAATTCCTATAGTTATTGGAATAGCTTGGGGAATATATATTGCTTTTTCGAAACAATTTATAAACTATGAAAATAATGAGAAAATTGAAAATGTTTTTGGAAAAGTACAAACTAAATATGCTGAAATAACAAAGTTTTATACTTATGGTACGTCATTAAATATTGAAGGAAAAATCGAAGGTGTACAGAAGGATAATTATGAAGGAATACGAGCAATTGTAACTGATGGTGCAAATTATAATAAAGAATATAAATTAAATGCTGAGTTTAATGATAATGTTTTAAATTTTAAATTAGAAAATGAAATGAATAATGGTATAAATTTAGAGGATTTAGATTCAAATAAATATTATATTCAAATAAGGTTAAAAGCTAATAATAGTAAGGACTATAAGTATTATTTGTTAGATAATAAAACTGATTATAAAAATATTGAATATTATACTTTAACTAAAAATGAAACAAATAAAAAAGTTAGTATAAAATTTAATAAACAAAATTACAACAATAAAGATTATAATTATTTAGAGTTAACAGTTGAAGATACTAAATTGCCAGAAGAAATATATGATTTTGTAATAGATAGTAGTTGTGGAGGAAAAGATAAGGGAAAAACTTACGAAAACTATAATGAATCAGACATAACATTAGAATATGGTGAAAAATTAAAAACAGCTTTAGAAGCAAAAGATTATAAAGTGAAATTAACTAGAGATAGTTCTAATACAGCTAATTTTACAAATGATGAATATAGTGAAAATGGAAGAATTAGTATTGCATGTAAAACTAAAGCAAAATATATGATTTCGTTACATTTAAGTGGAACAAAAGGAAGTGGAGTAGAGGTTTATGCGAATAGTAATTGCGATTTAACGTTGGCTAAAAATATTGCAGATAATATATGTAATTCTACAAATATGAACTATTCAAATTATAATTCATATAAGAAAATGGATGGAGTTTATGTTCAAAATTATAATTCAAATGAAATAAAAGCTAGAAGCAATACAGCAGTTAGTAAAGGATATGAGCCTTATAATATAACAACTAATACAAGTAAATTATTTACAATTAGAGAAGTTGGTGGAATTGCTACAAATGCTTTTGTTGATGGAAGAGATAAAACTTATAGTGCAAATAAATATTGGAACTCAAATACACGGAATAGAATGTTATCAAATTTATTTAGGATATATAAAAGATGATATAAATACTTTAATTAATGAGAAAGAGGCGTATGTTAATGCTATTGCCAACTCATTTAATTTTTAATATAGTCGGAGGAAAATATGGAAGAATTAGTAGAGTATTTAAAGAAAACATTTGATGAACCAACATTAAAAATAATAAATTTTATGGAACAAGCCAATTTGCTTGTTTCAGAAATGAAAGTAGATGTAATACAAGAAGGAGATAAAACTATAAATAAACCTTCTGAAAATATAATTGAAACATCATATTTGAGATTATGTGATGATGATCCTGATTTTTATCATAATATGATGGGTGAGGTTTTTTTACATTATTTAGATTATATTTTGCGTGATGTAAGAGCTAATTGGAGATTGGATATAAATAAATTAAAGCAGGATTTATCAAGTAGATGTAGTTATTGTAATATAAAGCTTAAATATTGTCCAATGAAGGTTTTAGCTTATGTAAAAAAATGTGCTAAAGATGAAAAAATAAATGAAAGAGCTTTATTTGCTAATTTATTAGAGAAAAAATATCAATATACTTCAAATGAAATAGAAGAAAAGGCATTAGCTGAAAAAATAATATATTTATGTGATACACCAATTGATTTATGTGGTGCAGAATTTTTACTTGATACTGAAAGTATAAGAATTGAGAAAGAAGAATATGGAAAAATAGATTATAAATTTTTAGATTTTGAATTAAAAAATACTTCTTTCATAAACAATTTATATTCATTTTTTGTTGAAAATAGTGGTATAAGTGGATATTTAGATGTGTCTACATTAAAAATTAATGATAATTTTTCATATATGTTTGATAAATCAATAGTTGAACTAGCAGTTTATGTTAAATATTTATGTGATTCAAAGAATGTTAATTATGTTAATGTGTTTGATAAAATTTATAAGAAGCTTGCACCTTATGAGAGCGTGTCATCTCTTGCATATTATAGAGAATACTTAAGAAAAGTAGATACCAATTTTGATGATTATAAAGCATTACAAAATGAATTAAAAGATGTGTTAAATTATATTAGAAATTATGATAGAAATCCAAAGCTTCCATACATAAAATTTGATTTCTTATTATACACAAAAAATTCACAAATTGTGGATAATGTTGTTTCAGTTTTAAATAAATATTGCAGAACATATAAATATTTATCAAATAAAAATATAATATATATAGATTGCGAAATGTTTATAAAAAGAACTAAAGATAACTATGATGTTATCATGCAACTGGATAGATTATATAATGATAATGATTTTATAGTTTTTGGAAATTTAGATAAAGCTATAAATATTAATGAATATAGGTTAGATACATTTTTATCTACAATTTCTAAGTTTTATGCTAGAAATAAAAAATCAATAACAATTATAAGTGGAGAAAAAAAGGCAACTGAAAAGTTAATAAATAAGTATGATGATTTAAAAAATGAAGTATTAAAACATGTGATAGATATAGAAGCTTATGATGTAGAAGTTGTGAAAGAAAAGATTTTAAAAAGATTAAAAAGAATTGGAAACTTAAATAATGCTTCTAAAACTGAAATCGAAAAGTATATAGAAAAGCAATATCAAAAAGGTTTAGTAAATGAAGCTGATTTTATAGATAGAATTTGTGATGATATTATTTATAATAAATTTAAAGAAGTAGATGCTAATGATGAAATAAAGATAAACAATATTCCTACTTCAACTCAAGATATAAAATTAGATGAAACACTTAAGAAATTAGATGATTTAATTGGTATTGCAGAAGTAAAACATAGAGTTAAAGAAATAATGAAGTATATTGAATATCAAAAGAAAATTGGTGAAGAAAAAAATATCAATTTGAATATGATATTTAAGGGAAATAGTGGTACAGGAAAAACTACAGTATCAAAGCTTATGGCAGATATTTTATTTGCACTTGGCATTATTAAAACTAATAAAGTAGTTGATGTTGCAGGAAAGGATTTAATTGGAGAACATTTAGGTCAAACTGCTCCTAAAACTCAAAAAATAGTAGATTCTGCATTAGGAGGAGTATTATTTATAGATGAAGCTCAAACAATCATGACTAGTAAAGGAAGTGCAGATTATCCAGCGGAAGCAATAGCTACACTTTGTGAAAATATGGATAGATATAAAGATAGATTAGTAATTATTTTTGCAGGCTATAAAAGAGAGATGAATGATTTTACAAATAAGAATGCAGGTATTGCATCTAGAATTGGATTTGAAATTGAGTTTGAAGATTTTTCAGTAGAAGAATTAGTAAAAATTTTTGAAAATAAATTAAAAGAAAAAAATTATTCAATAGATGAAGATGCACTTGAGAGAATATCTAAAAACATAAGAAAAGCAAAAATTACTAAAAATTTTGGAAATGCTAGATATATTGAAAATTTATTTGATAAATTAATTTTAGCACATGCTTTAAATGCAGATGAAAATAACTTAATGGTTATAAAAAGAGAAGATGTTGAAAACATGGAAAAGACTATTAAAGGTGAGGAAAAAACAATAGATGATATTTTACAAGAATTAAATTCTTTAATAGGTTTAAAAGATATAAAAGATGTAATAGATGGTTTTGTTTCTGTACTTGAATTTAATAAAAAGTTAAACCGTCAAAATGATTTTAATATGCACATGATATTTAAAGGAAATGCTGGAACAGGAAAGACTACCGTTGCTAGACTTATTGCTAATATATATTATAGTTTAGGGTATATAAAGAAAAATAAAGTTGTAGAAGTTCAATCACAAGATTTAATTGGTGAATGGCTTGGACAAACTGGGCCTAAAACTCAAGCAGTTATAGATTCTGCAATAGATGGAGTGTTGTTTATAGATGAAGCTTATTCTCTTATGGAGCATAAAGGTTCAAGTGCTAGTTATACAGCAGAATGTATTGCTACTTTATTAAAAGCAATGGAGGATTATAAGGGAAGGTTAATAGTTATATTTGCTGGTTATACAGAAGAAATGATGCAATTTAGAGATTTGAATCCAGGTTTGAAATCAAGAATAGGTTTTGAACTTACTTTTGCAGATTATACTATTGATGAGTTGGTTGATATTTTTAAGAAAAAAGTTAAAGATGAAAATTTAGAAATAGAAGAAAAAGCTATAGAAAAGGTAAGAAAAATTTTAGAAGAAGCTAAAAAGGTTGAAAATTTTGGTAATGGTAGATTTGTAGATAATATGGTACAAAAAGTAATTATAGCACATGCAAAACGCATGAAAAATGAAGATGATACTGAAAAACTAATATTACTTACAGAAGAGGATATTATTGATATTAAAGCTGAACGTTCTAAAAATAAAATAGGGTTTTAGGTAAATATCCTAAGTTACAAAGAAACGTCGAAATTTGCCTTTTTATTGTAATTTTGATATAATATTCATAGATGGTTTAAAAAAAGCATGTTAATTATATTTTTATGCTATCTAAAGAGTATGGAATAATATTAAAAATTGTATAAAGAAGGTGATACTATGAAAAATGTTAAAAAAATAGTTTTTCTAATTGGTGTTATTTGTGTAATTGTACTTGCGATATTTATTTCAATGAATTTATTGACAAAATCAAAAAATAAAAAAATATTAAGTAATTTTGAACAAAAATTAGAGGAAATAGGTGATAGTAAGAATTTATCTTTTTCAGATGGTGAAGATTTGAGGTGTTATTATACTGAAAAAGCGGTTGTATATAAAGATAAAGAAGGAAAAATTACATCTTACTCTAATGAAGAAGAAAGATTAGTTATTGATAATGATAATAAAACTGCTACATTATGTACAAACGATTCAAAGTTTGATATTGGAAAACCAGCTATATATTTGAATTTTGGATATTTAGCTGATGTATTAAATGAAGATAAAGATGTAAATATTGAGGACATTAATATAATGGATGAATATAAATTAAAAGATGTAGCAAAAATAAGTGATGGAGAATATAAAGGACAAAAATGTTACATATTAGACATAATGAGAGAAAAATTTTATATTGATAAAGATACATATATGCCAATAGCTATGGTAGAATCAAGCAATAATCAAACTACTGAATATAATATAAAATTAGATGATGTTAGTGATTCAGATGTAGTATATCCAGATTTAACTGATTATAATATAACAGAGTTAGAAAGCCAAGTTTAATAAATTTTTAAGTTTCGATATTTTTTATAATGAAAATACTAAGTTACAAAAGTATATGTTTTATGAATGAGCTTCGTGGGGACCAGCTAGCTACAGTCTGTTAAATTTTATGTTCTACAATTTAAAATTTTACAGACTGTGCGTTGTTGGGATAATGAATAAAACATATACTTTTCGTAACTTTTGTATATTGTATATAAAAAAATCCAATTATTGTACGAATTGGATTTTTTTTAATTGTTAATTAGTAACAGGCTAGAAAAATTTTATTCTAAAATCTATTGAAAAAGTAATAAAAATGTTATATTATAATACCACTTGTATAAAAAACGAATTATTTAACTTTAGAAGGGAATGGAAAAAATATGGAAAAAATTTATATTTTTGGTCATAAAAATCCAGATACAGATTCTATTACATCAAGTTTAGTTATGGCTAATTTAGAAACAAAATTAGGAAATAATGTAGAAGCTTGTAGACTTGGAAATATAAATAAAGAAACTGAATTTGTATTGAATTATTTGGGAATAGAAGCTCCTAAATTGATAGAAGATGTGGAAGATGGAGCTAATGTAATTTTAGTAGACCATGCTTCAAATTTGGAATCAGTTCCAAATTTAGATAATGCAAATATTTTGAAAGTAGTAGATCATCATAAGTTAGGTTTATCAACATCATATCCTGTTTATTATCGTGCTGAACCAGTTGGTTGTACACAAACAGTAATGTATAAACTTTATAAAGATGCTGGTATAGAAATTGATAAAAAAATTGCAACTCTTATGGTATCAGCAATTATTTCAGATACTTTGCTATTCAAATCTCCTACATGTACAGATGAGGATTTAAAAATAGCAAAAGAATTAGCAAAAATAGCTGAAATTGATATTCAAACTTATGGAATGGATATGCTTAAAGCAGGAACAGATTTAAGTAGTTTTTCTATAGAAGAAATATTAAAATTAGATGCTAAAGAAGCTATGTTTAAAGAAATTAAAGCTGTAATAAATCAAGTTAATACTGCTTCAATAGAGGAAGTTATGAAAATGAAATCTGAATTGGAAAATGGAATTGAAAAAGTAATTAATGATAAAAAATTAGATGTATTTATTCTTTTGATTACAGATATAATAAATAGTAATTCACAAGTAATTGCTTTAGGTGAGAAAGTAAGTTTAGTTGAAAAAGCTTTTAATGTAAAATTAGAAAATAATACAGCACTTTTAAAAGGTGTAGTTTCAAGAAAAAAACAAGTAATTCCTGTTTTAACAGAAAATGCTTAATATATTAGTAAAGTATATTTTTTTGAAACATTAATTTTAAGGAGAAATGAATTAGCAAAATGAAATTAAATATTGTTTTAGTTGAACCAGAAATTCCGCAGAATACAGGAAATATATCTAGAACTTGTGCTATACTTCGGAGCAAAATTACATTTAGTTCATCCAATGGGATTTTTAATATCTGAAAAAGCAGTTAAAAGGTCGGGTTTAGATTATTGGGATAAGCTTTCTATTGAAGAACATGATAGTTTTGAAAAGTTTTTGCAAAAATATAAACCTGAAGAAAACAATATGTATTTTGCTACAACTAAAGCAAAACATGTTTATTCTGATGTAGATTATAGTCAAAAGGAAGAAATATTTTTAGTTTTTGGAAAAGAAACAAAAGGACTTCCAGAGGATATATTAAAAAAATATATAGATAAAACTATTAGAATTCCTATGAGAGAAACTTTGCGTTCTTTAAATCTTTCAAATTCAGTTGCAGTAATAGCTTATGAAGTAGAGAGGCAAAATAATTTTGAAAGATTAGAAGGAATATCTTCATATTTCGATTAAAAAATTGAAACTTAAAAAGGAAGGGATGAATTTTTTATGAATAAGCTAAAAGAAATATTTTTAATAGTAGTTTTATTAGTATTATTAGTTGTTTTAACAGGATGTGGTGATAAAAAATCAACTAATAATGTTAATAATGTTGCTGAAACTTCTAAAAGTAGTAATGAAACAAATAATACTGAAAATTCAAATAAGGATGGAGCTAATATGATTGAAACATTTACAGAAAATTTAAAAAATTTAGAAAGTAATAAAGTTACTGAAAATGCTAATGCTCAAATGGCACAACCACAAAAAGGAGATACTATAGCAGTATTAGATATTGAAGGTTATGGACAAGTAAAAATAAAGTTTTTTGAAGATGTAGCACCAAAAGCATGTGAAAACTTTATTACACATGCAAAAGAAGGCTATTATAATGGACTTACTTTTCATAGAGTTATAAATGAATTTATGATACAAGGTGGAGA
>CANRQI010000057.1 GCA_947632835.1 uncultured Clostridia bacterium | reverse complement strand
CAATACCTTAGGTTTATTCATATTTATATAATTATTTATATCAATTAAATCATACTCGTGTGTGTGTGTGTGTGTGTTACTCTCGCAAGGGTTTCAAGCTTTCTCATATTTACTACCTCTTTCAATTTTTATAAATTTATTATATATTATAGAAAAATTTTTTTCAATATTTTTTTATTTAAATTTCAGTGTTTTTACAATATTAAGTTACAAATTATAAATTTTAAAAAAGTTTTAATATATTTTTTAAGTTATTTGAAAACAATAAAACTTAAATTTTTCGAAAATAGTAAATCAAGATGATATTTTTTTAGCTACAATCACCATTCTTCCATTTTCTTTAGAATATTCGCAAGTAATCAAAGTTATAAGCTGTTCACCATAATTGGCAGTAACTCCAGTATCATATAATTGAATTTTTTTAACATTATTTATATAGTCATTATATTCGCTATCATTATTGAAATTTATACAATTATAATAACGAAAAACATTTTTTTCATCCTCATAGAATACTCTTGACATAAAAGCAGACACTATCTCATATTTTCTCTCTTCATTTTCTGTCGTTATATTTATAGTTTTATGCTCATCATAAAATGATTTATTCCTATACTCCAACAAACTGTGAAACATTTCATTATCACCCATATTATGACCATATATTATTAAATTTGAATTTACATTATTTATATCTGATTCAGTCTTTAAAAAAATAGAACCATACCAACTATAATCTTTTTTATAATCATGTGTTAAATAATAATTATTATCTGTTCCCTGTAAAATTGGAAAATTTATCGAAGTATTTTCAATTTCTATCCATCCCTTTACCTCCGAATTATTTGCCTGTAATTCTTCAACCTTAATCATTTTAGAAGTTTTTGTAGGTGCTTCTTCTGGAACAACTGGTTCATATTCCTGCACTTCTTCTATAATCTTTTTATCTTCCACTTTTTCATGATGATTTAACACCAAAAAAACAACACAGCAAATAAATATTATAAAAAATATTGCCGAAATTATTATTGATATTTTTACTTTTTTACTATCTTTCTTTTCTCTTTTTCCTTTTCTTTTACTCATAGATTTCTCCCATAATATTAAAAGGGTAGACAATTCTACCCATCTGTTTTAAAAAATAACTAATCCATTTATTTTAGTATATCTTTTTTACAATAACTGCAACAACAAATGAAGCCATAGCTAAACCAGATACCACAATTTCTGCTACTGGCGTACTTCCTGCTTTTGGTTCATTATCCAAACTTCTTGATGAAGCTTTAGGTTGAGATTGTGTTTGTGTACTAGCCACTGGCTGAGCAGAAGGTGCTTCTGCTTGTGTTTCTGCAGGTGCTGGTGTAGCAGGTTGTTGAGCTTCTGGAGATGTTCCCTGTCCATCACCTGTAGAACTTCCATCCACATGAGCAACTACATCAATTGTGCAATCAATCATTTTATAGCAATCACCTATAATAACATTTATAGAACTTGTTCCCTCTTTAAGGGCAGTTACATTACCATTTTCATCAATTGATATTGTTCCTTCTGAAGATTCTTCTACTTCATATTTAACATCTTTAAATATTTCTTTAAAATCTCTTCCATCATGTGCAACTACTTTTGCAGTAGAACCAACTTCCATTCTACCAAAATCAAATTTACTTACAATATTGTTTGGATCTTGATCCTCATCATAAATCCATTGTGTTTTATCTCCAACAATTCTACAGTAACCATCATCTCTACCTGATACTCTTGTGCTTTCTAAAGTATTTGATGCTTGTTCAACTGTAGCATATTCGCTCTCAGAAACAACTTTAACTATAGCATCTGGAGAACTTCCATTATAAACTACAAATGTTCCTTCACCTGTTATTGTTATTTGGTGAGTTTCATCATTATATTCAGCAATATTAGTTTCACTAATTGAATAACTAGCATAAGCTGCAGTTGGAATATTTAAAACCATACCTACTTTTGCAAGTACACCATTATAAGTACTTACACTAGGATCAAATTTATAAAAACAATTAATTCCTCCATCTACATATGCTTGTGCATTTACACTAAGTAATAAAATTGCAATAATCATTATTACTGTAAACACGATTAATTTTTTAGTTTTTTTCATTTCTTATCTCCTTCTATCTAAATTTTGATGTAGATATTATATATATATATATTGTCAAGGTCTTTTTGAATAAATTTTTACATTTTTTATAATATATATAAATTATGAAAAGTATATGTTTTATGAATGAGTTTTGTGAAGACTGGCTAACTTTTGTATATTGAAAAACATCAGAACTTAAAGCATTTAGGTAAAAATTGAAATTTGAATCCTTCAAAAAACTATGCTATAATAGTATTGAGTCTTGCGTTTACGAAACGGGGCTTAGTAAAAAATAAGGAGGACACAAAATGCTTGTTAACAGCAGTATCGCTCCGTATATCGTGCGGAGTAGAAGCGTCTTAGACTGTATTGAAAAATACATATACAGTCTAAGACACGACGGGTCGGCAACAGCGACGGAACATGCCGACAAATTAAAAGAATATAGGCAGGTGATAACGGATTCGGAATTCCAGCGGATGCTGGAAGACCAGTTCAATGACTACCTTGCCCTTATCTTGAGGAGGCTCCCTACCAAGAGAGTCATCCTCGAAGGGAGACAGAAGTCCTTAGTAAGCTTTGACAATAAAATTGTCAAATGCCAGAAGGATGGAGTCCCACTGGCTGACATAAAGGATATCATGGCTTTTCGAGCAATCCTGCTCAATAGCCGTGAGAATCCAATGGTTGAAGAACTCTACTGGTTAGCAGAGTTAACTATAGAGTTCTTCTTACTAAAAGGTTTTGAAATCGTTCCTGCAGGGAAACCTAAGGGAACTGGTTTCGAGGCACAAGCACATCCAGATGTGTACGTGCCGGAAAAAAGCCTTTTAGGAAAAAAGTATCAAAAATTTGTCAAGGATTACGTTGCTAATCCGAAGACCAAGGGATACCAGTCACTGCACATTGTAGTGCTGGACCCTGTAACTAATCGACACTTTGAAATCCAGCTCCGTACGCTGTATATGCATGCGTTCGCTGAAACTGGAGATGCTTCTCATTTCGGCTATGAAATAGCTAGAATGAAAAGCATTGAAAGTGTGGAAATCGACCCCACACTCATTAACATGGATGGCTTTATAGCTTTAAAGCGGAAAGTCATCACAAGCGATGATAGTGGGGTAACAGAAATTAGCGAAAAAGTTGAAATAACCGACAAAATCGGTTTATTCAACTCCGTCAATATCTTACTTCACAACAAGTAAGTATTGACTAGCTATTTTCCAAACCCGGATGGCGGTTCCACCGCCACGCTGCTGACTTGCTCCTTTACCACCCTGCAGTACAATTGTGCTGTGGGGTGGTTTCATTAATTTGGAATAATGAATAAAACATATATTTTTCCATAACTTAATTTTTTATATTGCTTAAAAGTTTTAATATATTTTTTTAGTTATTCTCCCCATTTAAGAAAATGTAATTCACTAACGTTCGTAACATTTTCTAAAACGGTCCCCACAAACCATAACTTAAAAAATATATTAAAACTTTTTGAAACGTATATAAAAAAACACCGAAACTTAACTTCAAAAAGCATTGACTTTTAATCAATTTACATATAAGATATATAGTAGTTTTAATTTTAGGAGGAAAAAATGCAAAAATATATCTCTAAGTTGTTTAAAATATTTATAATAGTTTCAATATTATTCTTTTTGTGTTTTTTGTCAAAAAGTTTTGCAACTAATACTAGTTCAAATGAAAATTCTGAAAGAAATCAAAGTTACAGTGATGAAGAAAATACAGATAATGATGATAGCGATGAAACTTCAAATTCAGAAGATAGTGAAAATGATGATACAGAAGATGAAGATGATGAAAATGATACGGAAAATGAAATAGATAACGAAACAAGTGATTCGGAAGAAGAAAATCATGAAGATGAAATATCTTCTACATCACCAAGTTCAGGTTATAGCCCTACTAATAGTGTTATTACTAAACAACCAAATGTAACTACTGTAAGTTCTTTACCAGAAGCTAATTTAGGTTTAAATAATATCTTGAATGTTATTTTAATAGCAATTGGTATTATAATAATTCTTTTAGCAATTGCTATAATAATAAAATTAAGGTCATAATTATTTCTTATAAAAAAATCCACTAAAACTAATATTAGTGGATTTTTTTACAAATAATAATTTATTTTTAATTTACATTACTTTTGAGCTGCATAATACCAAACTGCTGCTATAATAATTACTGCTACAACAGCAACGATTATCCAAACCCAAGTAGTTGTATTCATACCAGTATTGTTATTATTTGATAAACTATCGCCTGAAGTATAATTTCCTGTAGTTCCTGCTGTTGCTCTATTAGTAGTTCTACTGTCATCATCACCTGTCATATCTCTAAAACCATTTTCTATATCATTTCCTATATCTTCAACTCCGTTTTTCACATCATTTCCTACATCTTTTGCACCATTTTTCATATCATTTCCTACTGAAGTTTTATCTGTATCTTTTTTTCCTGTTGTGTTTGTTTCAACTAAATTATCCATAGATTTTTCAGTATTTTTTATTGATGATGTTATTTCATTTCCCAAATTAGTTGTTTCAATTTTTTCTTCTGATTTTGCAAAACATACAGTACTAACAAATAATATAGCTATACTAGTAAAAATAGCATATAAAATTTTCTTAGTCATTGTTGCCTCCTATTAAATTATATATAAATTGAATGAAATTTTAATTTCTTTCAATTATATTATTAATAATTTTAAATTTAATATACAGGCAAAAAATGCTTTACAAATATTGTCTTATAATTGGTATAATTTACCATTCCAGCTTTTCCATTTTGTGCACGTTTTATATATTTTACTTCACAATAATCAACTGGTACGTTAGAAGAATCTTTTGCTTTACTATTTTGTACTGCTAAAGATGCACATTTGTATAAAACTTCTTCTGGAATATCATCTTTTCCTTCTGTTTTAAGTATTACATGACTTCCATGAATTTTTTGTGTATGAAACCATAAATCATTTTTATTAGCGAATTTTAAAGTTAAATAATCATTTTGCAAATTATTTTTTCCAATATATACTTTAAATCCCAATACTTCTATACTTTCTAATTTTATTTCTTGTTCTTTTTTCTTAGAAGGGTTTTTTTGTTTTTTCAACTTCATTTCTTTTTTTGTAGTAAAATTTTGTAAAACTTCTTCATAAATCTCGTTTATGTCTTGCATAGTTTTTGAATTATCCAAAGAAAATATTACACTTTCAATATAATCTATTTTTCTTACAGCTTCTTGCTTTTGATTAGTTACAATAACTAAAGTATTTTTTAATTTATTATACTTTTTAAAAAATTTTTCAATGTTTTTATTAATATTTATTTTATTATCCAATTTTATAATAATATTTTCATTTTTATAATAATCAAAAACTTCAATTTCGGATAAAATTTGATTTGCATTAATTTTATAAAGATTTGCAGTTAACAATTCTCCATAAAGCCTATATTTATCCATATTCTCACATTCTTTTAATTTTTGATTTATATTCTCTAATTTTTTATAAACTTTTTTCAAACTTGAACTTATAATTTTTAATAAATTATTTTTACTACTATTAAACAAATTTTTCTGTTCTTTTATAAAATAATATTCATCTATAAATTTATTCACTTGTAATTTTTCTTCATTTTCTTGCGAAATTAACGAAAAATCATTCTCAACATTTATACAACTAACTTTGTTTTCATCTATATTTTGAATCAAAGCTCTAAAATAATTATAAACTTTTTCTAAATCATCTTCATTATAAACTTCATCATTAATTTCTAATTGCAATAAAACTCCCAAAACTGCACTTTTACTAAAGCCAATAAATATATCTGGTAATTTTTGTGAAATTTTTTTGTTCTCATTTTCATAAACTAATTTCAAAAATTCATCAAAACTTATTCTTAAAAAGCTTTGTTTTAAAATTGGCGTAAATGTAAAAGGATGTGCTGGTAAAAGTTCTCTTGAATTACTGTCAAAATGCTTTAAAGTATCTACAATAATATTATCCTCTGTTGTTAAAATAATATTACTCTGCCTACTCATTATTTCAATATATAAACGTTTTTTAACTAAATCATTTAATTCGTTATAGCCTTCAAATTTTATTTGTGTAGTACGTTCTAAATCAAAATTACTTATTTCTGTAATTCTAGAACCGTACTAAATGCTTTCTAAGTAACATGCAAAAATTTAAAGCATTTTGAGGATTTGGTTTTAGATGATTTGTAAGTGAAATTCTACAAGTGTCAGGAAATAACGATATTTCTAAGAAATATCGTTCACCTTCATTATATAATTCTAATACAATTTCACTTTTATTTGGCTCTAAAACTTTATTTACTTTTGCACCAATTAGAACCGTTTTTAATTCATTAATTATAGCTTTATTAACTAAGCCATCAAATGCCATTGGCTATTTTCCTCCAATTTCAAGCTTATCTCATCTTATTTCTTTTTAACATCATTTATTTTTTCAATTATTTCTTTTGTATCACGAGCTATCATTAATTCTTCATTTGTTGGAACAACGTAAACTTCAACTTTTGAAGTATCAGAAGAAATTTTTGCTTCTTTACCTTTTTGTTTATTAAGTGTTTTATCTAAATCTACACCAAAAACTTTTAAATAATTGCAAATTCTTTCTCTTGTTTCAAATCCATTTTCTCCCACTCCACCTGTAAAAGTAATTACATCAACGCCTCCAAGAGAAACTACATATTGTCCTATGAATTGTGCTACTTTATATGCTTGACTTTCCAAAGTTAATACTGAACGTGAATCATTCATATTAAAACCATCTTCAATATCTCTATAATCTGATGAAACTCCTGAAACTCCCCATGCTCCAGATTGTTTATTAAGAATTTCATCAATATCTTCTGGTCCTAAATTTTCTAATTTCATTATATATGGGATAATAGCTGGATCTATATCTCCACTTCTAGTTGCCATAGGAATTCCACTAAGAGGAGTTAATCCCATAGATGTATCTATTGATTTTCCTTTATCAATTGCGCAAATTGAAGAACCTTGACCTATATGGCAACTTATTATTTTTAAATCTTCAATATTTTTTTCCATTAATTCAGCAACTCTATTTGCCACATATCTATGTGATGTACCATGAAAACCATATTTACGTATTTTATAACTTGTATAATATCTATAAGGAATTTGATAAATATAAGCTTTTGGTGGCATAGTTTGATGAAATGCAGTATCAAAAACAGCTACCATTGGTTTATCTGGTAATGCTTTTTGAGCTGACCTTATTCCAGCAACACCAGCTGGATTATGAAGTGGAGCTAAAGCAATACATTTTTCAATTTCAGAAATAACTTCCTCATCAATTATTACTGAATTACTAAACATTTCTCCACCATGCACTATTCTATGACCTACACCAGCAATTTCATCTAAACTATCTATTAAATTGTATTTTTTATCTAACAAAACTTCTAGGATAAAATTTATTGCTTCGTCATAATCCCTGGCAATATGCAATATTTCAGATTTTTGCCCTCTAACATTCAATTTTAAAGTTGTTTTCATTCCTCCAATTCGCTCAAAATTGCCTTTTACAAGTCTTTCTTCATTATCCATGTCAATAAGCTGAAACTTTAATGAACTACTGCCACAATTCAATACTAATATTTTCATAAATTTTTACCTTTCTTATTTTTTAATAATTACCTTCAACAATAGCCTTTGTATCTCTTGCAATTACTAATTCTTCATCAGTAGGAATAACAAATGCTTTAATTTTTGAATTTGGTTTTGTAATTTCTAGTTGCTCTCCTCTAGTTTTATTTTTCTCAACATCTAAAACTAATCCTGCCCATGCCAAATCTTCACATATTTTCTTTCTAATGTTAAATTGATTTTCACCAATTCCACCTGTAAATACTACTGCATCTAAACCATTTAAAGAAACTGCATATTTAGCAATAAAACCTGCTATTGTTTTAGTAAATAATTCAATTGCAATTTGTGCTTTTGGTTTATCATCTTCATAAGAAGCAAGTTCTATTTCTCTAAAATCTGGATTTAAACCTGTTATACCATACAAACCTGATTGTTTATTTAAAATAGTATTTACTTCTTTTGCAGTTAAATTATCTCTTTCCATAATTTCTGTAACAACAGAAGGATCTAAATCTCCAGAACGTGTAACCATAGGTATACCACCTAATGGAGAAAGTCCCATAGAAGTATCTACTGATTTTCCTCCTTTTATTGCACAAATTGATGCTCCTTGTCCTAGATGACAAGTTACTATTTTTAATTCTTCTATTGGTTTTCCCATCATTTCTGCACATAATTTAGATACAAATTGATGAGAAGTACCATGAAATCCATATTTTCTAATTCCATATTTCTCATAATATTTATAAGGAATTGGATATAAATAATTTTCTTTTGACATAGTTTGATGAAATGCTGTGTCAAATACTCCTACCATTGGAACTCCTGGCATTTCTGCTTGACAAGCTCTAATTCCAAGTATTGTTGCTGGATTGTGCAATGGTGCTAAACTAGAACAAGATTCATATTTTTTAATTACTTCTTCATCTATTGCTACTGATTTATTAAATAATTCTCCACCATGAACTAATCTATGACCTACTGCTGAAATTTCTGATAAATCTTTAATAACACCATAATCTTTATGAACTAATTGCTCTAAAACAATTTTTAATGCTTCTTCATGATTAGTTACATGTGATTTTATAACATATTTTTCCCCATTTACTTTATGTGTAACAAAAGATTCTTTCTCTCCTATTCTCTCAAAATTTCCTTTAGCTAAAAGTTTTTCATCTTGCATATCGATTAATTGATATTTTAAAGATGAACTTCCGCAATTAACAACTAAAACCTTCATTGTTTTCATTCCTTTCAATTATATGACTTTACTTAATTTATTTAAAACTATATCAAAAATTAATCAGCTTGAACTGCTGTAATTGCAATTACTCCAGCAATATCTTCAGCTGAGCAACCTCTTGATAAATCATTTACTGGTTTTGCTATACCTTGACATAATGGTCCATAAGCTTCAGCTTTTCCAAGCCTTTGAGTTAATTTATATCCGATATTTCCACTATTCAAATCTGGAAATATTAATGTATTACAATTTCCAGCAATTTTACTATCTGGAGCTTTACTCTTTCCAATTGCTGGAACTATTGCAGCATCTAATTGTAATTCTCCATCTACATCTAATTCTGGATATTTCTCTTTAACTAATTTCGTAGCTTCAATAACTTTCTCCGTTAATTCAGATTTTGCACTTCCATAAGTTGAATATGAAAGCATTGCTACTTTTGAAGGTTTACCTATTAATTTTTCAAAACTATCACTAGAAGCCTTTGCAATCTCTGAAAGTTCTTCAGCTGTAGGATTTTGATTTAACCCACAATCTCCAAAAACAAATACCCCATTTTCTCCATATTCACAATTTGGAACTACCATAACAAAAAAAGCAGATACAAGTTTTGTTCCTGGTGCAGTTTTTAAAATTTGAAGTGCAGGTCTTAAAGTATCTGATGTTGAATGAATTGCACCTGAAACTAAACCATCAGCATCTCCTTCTTTTACCATCATCATTCCAAAATAAACTTCATTTTGAATTAACTCTTTTGCTTGCTCTAAAGTCATACCTTTCGCCTGTCTTAATTCAAACAATTTTTGAGCATAATTTTCACTCTTTTCAGAAGTTTTTGGATTCACTATTTCAGCTTTAGAAATGTCTAAATTATTTTCCTTTGCCATTTTTTCAATTGAAGATTCTTCACCTACTAAAATTATTTTAGCATAGTTTTCTCTAAGTGCTATATCTGTAGCTTTTAATGTTCTTACATCACTAGCTTCTGGAAGTACTATTGTTTTAATGTTCTTTCTAGCTCTCTGTTTTATTTCTTCAATAAAATTCATCTATATATCATCCTCCTAATATTATTCTCTATTTTTTTGTAATCATTATATAAAATCTTTATGGCAAAGTCAAGGAAATTTCATCTGTTAGTTTCGGTGTGGTTTTAATATAGCAAAACCCCACGCAGTACAACTACCACATGGGGAAATGTCTTTTTTTCAATTGATATTACCTCTTACTTTCCGTCTTCTCCTGCATAATCATCATCCGGATCTTCGACTGGAATTATTTCTTCATCAACTTCATGTGATGTTGCTTCTTTTACATCCCAGCTCCTTCCCGGCATCAATTTTTTTGCAATGACAATCAAACTTCTAGCCGACTCCTCATCAACTTCAAACATTAACTCTTTGAGCTGGTCGTTTTCGAGTTCGGCAAAAATTTTCATGTTTACTTCGAGTTTTTTCATGCTATCTTCCTTTCTTATTATTTTTCAACAACAAGTTTCAGAAAATCATAATTACAGTAATATCAACCTCCTTTTTCATAAAAGAAACCCCTTTCTACGAAAGAGGAAAAGAAAAGTTTTTTGCTTTTTTCGGATATTTTCAGTTACTGCAGTTTCTTCTGTCGCTGAGAGTAAATTTTGTCCAAATACTCACTAGCGACCAACTCCAGTGTGGACTTTGCATCCACCTTCAAGTCGTACCCATTGTATCTGAGCAAGACATAAGGTATCTGATGCCCCCACACCTTCTCGACTTCCGCCATAAAATTGTTGCTGTTAAGAATTTTAACAGTCAACTTTACAACGGAAGCAAGAGTTGATTCAAATTTGTCCCCCAGTTCTACAAGAACCGGCGGATCTTGAATCAAAAACTTTGCCAAAAGACTTTTTGAACCATCCTGAATGGTAAATTCTACCACCCGTTGGTTTTCGTCCATCCCAGTTCTAGTAACTTTCATGTCTATCCTCCTATCTGAGCTTCAGCTCATTGATGTGAAGAATTATACCATATTATGTCAATTTTGTCAAATATCCAAAATTTTAAAAGCACATTTTATACCATCTACTGAAGCAGACATTATACCACCAGCATATCCAGCACCTTCACCTATTGGATATATCCCAATAACATTTG
>CANRQI010000056.1 GCA_947632835.1 uncultured Clostridia bacterium | reverse complement strand
GATGTTGATAAAATGGCTGAAGAAGTTTTAAAAGATAGAGAACTTTGGGAAGCTATAAATGATAAAATAATGGCAAAAAATCTCGAATTATTAAAGCTAGAATATGCTCATGATGAAGGCAAGGCTGAGGGAAAAGCTGAAGGAATGGTCGAAGGAAAAAAAGAAAAAGCAATTCAAATTGCTAAAAAAATGAAAGAATCAAATTTGGATATTGAATTAATTTCAAAAATTACTGATTTAACAAAAGAAGAAATTGAAAAATTATAGAATTTTTTTTAAATCTAAGAATTAATTTAAAGAAAAATATATGTTTTATTCATTATCCCAACTACGCACAGTCTGTAAAATTTTAAACTGTAGAACATAAAATTTAACAGACTGTAACTAGCTGGTCCCCACGAAGCTCATTCATAAAACATATATTTTCATAACTTTAAATTAATTTCTTATAATATCTCAAAAGTTTTAATATATTTTTTTAAGTTATGGTTTGTGGGGACCGTTTTAGAAAATGTTATAAACGTTAGTGAATTACATTTTCTTAAATGGGGAGAATAACTTAAAAAATATATTAAAACTTTTTGAAGCATATATTTCTTGTAATAATAAAAGAAAAACTACGCTGAAATAAAAAATATTAAAATTTTATTTACAAATTATAAAAAGAAGGTTTTAATACAAGAAAAAGTAAGAACTATGTATAAAATTTTAATACATAGTTCTTATAATTATAAATTATTTTAAAAAAGCTCTATATGCTTTATAAGCATTATAAACATCAATTTTGCTTGTAAGTTCATAAGGTGAGTGCATTGAAACTACTGGTACTCCACAATCTAAAACTTCTATTCCACGATCTGCAAATGTAACAGCAATTGTTCCACCACCTGCTTTATCTACTTTTCCAAGTTCAGAAGAAACATAATCTACATTATTTTCTTCAAATATTTTTCTAACCTCTGCCACAAGCTCTGCTGGTGCTTCTGAAGAAGATGATTTTCCTCTTGAACCTCCATATTTACATATACAAACTCCATGACCTAATTTTGAGCTATTTTTAGCATCATAAAATCCTGGAAATGTAGGATCATATCCTGCATCTACATCTGCTGAAATGGCTTTAGAATTTGAATATACTTTTTCTATCATTCCAGGTAAATTTTCTCCAGATTTTTCTAATAATTCTACTATAAATCTTTCAAAGCTATGTGATGACATTCCTGTTATTCCTACAAATCCTATTTCTTCTTTATCAGTTAAAATACATATTGCTGTTTTTTCAGGATTTTGTACTTCTAAAATGCCTCTAAGTGCAGTATAACAACATACCTTATCATCTTGACCATATCCTCCAATTAAACTTTCATCAAATCCTACACTTCTAGCTTTAAATGCTGGTACAAATTCCAATTCTGAACTTGTAAAATCAATTTCTCTTATACCATATTTCTCATTTAATATTTTTAAAATATTTAATTTTACTCTTTCAGAAATTTTTTTATCTTCAAAAGGAATTGAACCTGCTACTATATTTAGTTCTTCACCAGTAATTCCTTCTGATAATTTTCTATCATCTTGACCAGCTCTTGATAAATGTGGTGGTAAATCTGTTATATAAAATACTGGTTCTTCCTCCTTTTCACCAATGCAAATATTAACTCTTTCTCCATTAGTTTTTGCAACTACTCCATGTAAACTAAGTGGTATTGTTGCCCATTGATATTTCTTTATTCCGCCATAATAATGTGTTTTTAAAAGTCCTAATTCACCTTCCTCATATAATGGATTTTGTTTTAAATCAATTCTTGGAGAATCACAATGTGCTCCAACTATATTTAAACCAGCTTCCATCTTTTTCTTACCAATTACTGCAACATATAAACTTCTATTTCTATTTACCCAAAAAACTCTGTCTCCAGGATTTAATGTTTGAACTTCACTTAAATCCTTGAAATTATTTTTCAACAAAATTTCCTTTGAAAAATATACAATTTCTTTTTCTGTTTTTCCCTGATTTAAGTAAAACATATATTCATTTGCAAATTGAAATACTTCTTTATGTTCTTCATTATTCACATTATTCCAACTATTCTTTTTTTCATTAAATAATCTTTCCTTTAAAACTTCTCCTTCTGTTCTATCCACAACTTTTCACCCTTTCTAAAAATATATTTTTATTAGTATTTTTTATTTTTTTTCATATTATTCAATATTTTTATTAATAACATACCAAGTTACGAAAAATATATATTTTATTCATTATCCCAGCAACGCACAGTCTGTAAAATTTTAAACTGTAGAACAAAAAATTTAACAGACTGTAGCTAGCCGGTCCCCACGAAGCCCATTCATAAAATATATATTTTTCGTAATTTTTACATATTATAAAAAGTATCGAAACTAAAAGCTATTTTTGAATATATTTTTTTCGTAGCTTTACATTCCATATATTTCTAAAACTCTTGTCTTTACTAATACTGGTTTTGAAGAATACTTAAATGCATCAGACAAAATTCCAACTGCAGAAATTGCTTTACTTTCATCATTTGCATGAATGTATGCTACTATCTCACCAACTTTTACTTCATTACCTATTTTCTTTTCTAAAACAATTCCAGCCGTACTGTCAATTTCACTGTTTTCTTCTGTTCTAATAACACCTAAATATTTCGCTAAACTTTCCACTATATCAGAATCTATTTGAGAAATATATCCATTTTCAGTTGCATAAACTGGCACTTTATATTTAGCTTCTGGCAATAAATCTATGCTTTCTATATAATCTGCATTACCACCATGAGCCATTACCATTTGTTTAAATTTTGCAAAAGCTTGACCTGATTTTATAACACTTAAAATCCTTGCAACATTTATATCCAAATCCTTTTCTCCATAAGTAGAAGATAAAATTAAATTTGCTATCATAACAACTGTATCTTCAACATCTTTCGACATATTTCCTTTAAGACATTTTATAGTTTCCTTAATTTCTAAAACATTTCCTATAGAATTTCCTACTGGTTCATCTGTTAAACTAATAATATATCCTACTTTTTTATTTAATATCTTTCCTAATTTCACTAATAATTTTCCAAAACGTTTAGCTTCATCTTTTGTTTTTAAATATGTTCCTTTTCCACAAATCAAATTAAAAACTATCTTATTACTACCAGTAGCAATTTTTAAACTAATTAAACTTACTGCAATTAAATCTATACTATCACTGCAAGCTATTTCATTTCTTAATTTTTCTAATCTCTTCTCAACTGGTATAAAATCTAAATCTTGACTAGCAATCCCAATTCCAATATTCTTTAAATTTTCTTCAAATTTACTCACATTAATATTTGGATTAAAACCTGGAATTGAAATTAATTTATCAATAATTCCATTTGAACTGTTAACTGCTTTTCCAAAAATTTTTGCAACTGGTATTCCAATAGCAGACAATACAGAAAATAAAATTAAACTTATTTTATCCTCCAATATACTTAAATTATGTATATCTATTATATTACTTGATATTTCACTTAAATTTAAAGTATCTCCTGAATTTGCTATTTCTGTAGAAAATTTCACAATCTCATCTTCTGTAAGACCATTTATATAAATATAACTTAATAATGCAGAAATTTGTGCATCTGAAATTTCATTTCTCATGTACTTTCCTATAAAATATTTAATTTCATCACTATCAAGTTCTTCTTTCTCTCTTTTTTTAATTATAATAGAATTAATATCCATCAAACTCCATTCCCTTCTTTGCTATTTAGCCAATTTTCTTTTATAAATGTTCTCCTATGTATACTACATAAACCGTTTTCACGTATTGCTTGAATATGAAAAGCGGTTCCATATCCTTTGTGTTTAGCAAAACCGTAAGCAGGATAAATACTATCCCATTCTAACATAATTCTATCTCTTGTTACCTTAGCAATAATAGATGCTGCTGCAATGCTATAAATATTAGCATCTCCTTTAACTACAGATATGTAAGGAATTCCTAAAGTGTTTATTTTAGTTAATGCATCAACTAATATTATATCTGGTTTTGGAGATAGCTCACTTAAAGCATTTGTAAGTGCAAGCTTGGTTGCATTTAAAATATTTATATTATCAATTTCTTTATGATCAATAATTCCGAACAGCATAACTTATAGCCTCTTTTGTTATTAAATCATAAAGCTTTTCTCTTTTCTTTTCAGAAACTTTTTTAGAATCATTCACTCCTTCTATCATAGAATTTCTTGGCATAATAACTGCTCCAACAACTACTGGTCCTGCAAGAGGCCCACGTCCTGCTTCATCTATACCACAAATATATTGTATTTTTTTACTTTCATATAATTTTTCTTCTTCTGATTTTAATAATTTTAAACGTTCCTCTTCTTTTTCCTTCATAATATGCTCCATTACTTTAAACTTGATAAAGTGTATTTTATTGTATCATCTTCATCTTTAAAACCAGTAGTACTAGCTACATCAACTTCATTATCATTTTTATCATATTGTATTATAAATTTATCTGTAGACGAAAAATTGTCTGTATCTATTCCATATTTCTCAAGAGTAGTTTTATCCCATTCTCTATATATATATTTACTATCATCCTTTGTCCAACCAACTCCAGTAATTTGAGTATCGTTTACTGTAGTTGCCCCTAAATTGTCTGTTCCGTCAAATAAATAATCTTCAAGCAGTGTAGCAGCTTTAGATTGAATTAAATACATATTTGTTTTCAATCTATTTTTTTGTGAATTTCTAAGTAAATCATCAGCTGTTGAAAGTGTTATTCCCAAAATAATTATCATTACAATTATAGAAATTACTAAAATTGTTAGAGTTACACCCTTATTATTTTTTAACATAAAAAAATTCTCCTTTTTTTAAGTTTATTTTAAACATTTAATTGTATTATATCTTTATCAAAAGTTTTTTTCAATATAATTTTTTAATTTTATATTGTATTTAAAAAAAATTTTATGTATTATATAATATGTAAAATTAAATATCTTATGGAGGTTTTTTATGGATAACGAAAATGAATTTAATTACAGTCCAAATAACGACTTTAAACAAATTCCAAAAAAGACAAAATCAGCTGGTTTTGGAAAAACTGTTTTACTTCCTTTTGTATCAGGAGTTATAGGTGCTTCAATAATTGTTGCAACTTGCTTTGGAGTACCAAACATCAAAAATAAACTTTTTACAACAACAACTATAGAAAAAAGTGATTCAAAGTCTAACAATAGTTCTAATTCAGAATACAATGCTTCACTTATGGATTTAGCCCAATACTCAGAAACAGCTGTTGCAGTTTCTGAAAAAGCTTTACCATCAGTTGTAGGTATCACAGTTAATTATAATGTGGCATCTGCTTTTGGAGGTTCTAGCGAAGCAACTGCTTCTGGTTCAGGAGTTATCATAAGTGATGATGGATATATAATTACAAATAATCATGTTATTAACTCTGAAAGCACTTCTAGTTATTATCAAGTTACAGAAGCTACAAAAATTGAAGTTCACCTTTTTGGAGATTCTGATGATGTAGTTTATGAAGCAAAAGTTATTGGAAGTGATAAAGATACAGACCTTGCAGTTTTAAAAATAGAAAAAGAGGGATTAATTGCTATTGACATTGGAGATTCTGATAACCTTCGTGTTGGCGAATTCGTTATGGCAATGGGTAATCCTTTAGGACTTGGTTCTACTGTTACTGCTGGAATTATAAGTGCTTTAAATAGAGAAGTTGAAGATAGCGATGGAAATTCTTATGTTACAATTCAAACTGATGCAGCTATCAATTCTGGAAATAGTGGTGGTGCATTAGTTAATTCTAAAGGAGAATTAATTGGAATCAATTCACTTAAACTTTCAGGAAGTGGTATTGAAGGTATCGGATTTGCAATGCCTATAAACTCTTCAATGGATATTATAGATCAATTAATTGACCATGGAAGTGTAATAAGACCATATATTGGTATTTCTGGTTCTTCTATTACAGAAGCTTTATCAGAAAGATATGATGTTCCAGTTGGAGTTTATGTAGAAGAAATTTTAAAAGATGGTCCAGCAGAAAAATCAGACCTTAAAGTAGGAGATATTATTACAGAGGTTGATGGTAAAAAAGTAACAAGTATAAATGAAATAAATGCTATTAAAAATAAATTAAATGTTGGAGATACAATTACTTTAAAAGTTTATCGTGATGACAAATACGAAACTGTAAAAATTACTTTAGCTGAAACTCCAGCAGAAACAGAAGAAGAACAATCTAAGGAAACGAATACATTTCCAAATAATGGTTTTAACTTTTATTCTTTTCCTTTCGATTTCTAAATATAAACTACTTAAAAATAAAATAGAGATTACAAAATCTCTATTTTATTTTTAACTTTTTTATTCTACTGTTACAGATTTGGCCAAATTTCTTGGTTTATCAACATCTAATCCTTTTTCTTTTGAAATATAATATGCTAATAATTGAAGTGGAACTACTGACAATATTGGTGAAATATATGAACTTATTTCTGGAATTTTTACTACCTCATCAAAATTAAAGTTTCCTAAATTTTGATTTGTAACAATAAAAGTTTTAGCTCCTCTTGTTACAACTTCTTGTAAATTACTAATTGTTTTTTGCACTAAATTACTATCTGTCATAATTCCAACAATTGTTATTCCATTTTCTATTAAAGCAATCGGTCCATGTTTTAACTCTCCTGCACTATATGCTTCAGAATGAATATAAGAAATTTCTTTCAATTTTAAAGAACCCTCCAAAGCAACTGTATAATCAATTCCACGTCCTATAAAAAATACATCTTTTTCGTTACTAATTATTTTTGCAAATTTTCTTATTTGCTCAGTATTATCAAATATTTCTTCAATTTTAGATGGTAAGCTTAAAATTTCTTCTTTTAATTTCTCTATTTCTTCACTTTCACATCCTAAAATTTCTGCAAAATATAATGCTAATATTGCAAGTAAAACTATCTGAGAAGTATATGCTTTTGTTGAAGCAACTGCTATTTCAGGACCAGCATGAGTATATAAAGCAAAATCCGCTTCTCTTACAAGAGAACTTCCTATTACATTTGATATAGCAATCGTTTTTGCACCCTTTTCTTTTGCTAATTTTAAAGCTGCTATTGTGTCTGCTGTTTCTCCAGACTGTGAAATATATATACACAAAGTTTTTTCTGTTATAAGAGGATCTCTATATCTAAATTCTGATGCAATATCAATTTCTGTTTGTATTTTGCAAAAATGCTCTAATATTTTTTTGGCTGTCATTCCAGCATTCATAGCAGTACCACATGCTACAATATAAATTCTATCAACACTTTGCAAATATTCTTTTGTAATTTCCAATTCATCAATTTGAATCATATTATTTTTAGAAACTCTAGCTCCAATTGTCTCTCTAATTGATTTAGGCTGTTCAAAAATTTCTTTTAACATAAAATCATCATAATCACCTTTTTCGCTACTACTCATATCCCAATCAATATTTTTAACTTGCTTATCAAATCTTTCTAAATTAATATCATAAAATTCAACATTATCTTTACTTAAAACTGCAAATTCTAAATCATTTAAAAAATAGAAATCTTTTGTAAAAGATAAAATGGCTGGAATATCAGAACTAATGTAATTTTCATTTACACCTTTTCCTATAACCATCGGACTATCTTTTCTAACAACAAACATTTCATCTTTAAAATCATTGTTTAGTATTTCTATCGCAAAACTTCCTTTTAATTTTTCTACTGTACTTTTTATAGCTCTTAAAAAGTCTATTTTACTCTTTCCTTCATTTTTATTATAAAAATAATTAATTAAATTTGGAATTACTTCTGTATCTGTTTGAGAAAAAAATTCATATCCATTATTCGTTAAAAAATTTCTCAATTCTACATAATTTTCAATAATTCCATTATGTACAACTGCTGTAGTTCTTTTATTATCTAAATGAGGATGTGAATTTTCAATAGATGGCTTTCCATGAGTTGCCCATCTTGTATGCCCAATTCCAATTGTACCTTCTAAAATATTAATTTCTTCGCAGTTTTCAAGTTCAGCAACTCTTCCCTTGTTTTTCACACATTTTATTCCAGAGTTTTCCATAGTTGCAATTCCTGCTGAATCATATCCTCTGTACTCTAATCTTAATAAACCATTAATCAAAATTGGTTTAGCTTTTCTATCACCTACATACCCAATAATTCCACACATACAATTCTCCTTATTTTTAGTTTTTTCATTATTATAATATTCAAAAATAAAAGAATTGTCAAACAATTTTTAATTTTCCGATATTTTTTAGAGTATACAAAAGTTACGAAAAATATATGTTTTATTCATTATCCCAACCACGAAGCTCATTCACCAAACATATATTTTTCGTAATTTAATATATTAAAAAATTAAATTATATATTATTGGATTTTTAAGGTTTAATTAAGGTTAAAAGATTATATTAATAATTAATAAAATCCCCAAAATAATAGTGAGTCAATTAACACATTCTTGTATTAATTGACTCATATTTTTTATTATAAATCATCAATTGCAACTAACAAATCATCATCTGTAAGTAAATGACTATACACAGGAGTATTATATAATTCTAATATCTCATTTAAATCATTAGAAAATTCTTTCAACATAACAATTTTTATTCCTATTTCTTTTCCTTGACAATAATCATCTAAAACTTTTTTCACTTTTTTAATAAATGGAACTTCAGGTGCAAGTTCATCTGTATATTTTTTAAATCTATCAACTAACATTTCTTTAATAAGTACAATATCTTCATTACTTGCACAAGTTATTCTTTGGAACATTTGATAAGCATCATAATGATTTAAAATTGGTTTATCCATACATTCTGCAAATTTATCATAAAATTGCTCCATTTTCATAGGAATACACTTAAATATTCCATCAGCTTTTTCTCTATACATTTTATCTTCCAATTCGCTATTTAACTCATGGAAATGATTAATTATCTCATCCATTTCTTCTCCAATATCTAAACCTATACGAGATAATTCCTCTTCTAAATTATCGCAAAATTCAGAATTTTCAGCTGCTTTATCCATAGCATCTAAAAAGATTTGTTTTAATTCTGCAATACTATATTTTATAAGCTCTCTCCTACTAAAATAACTGAAATATGCAAATATTTTTACCATTTCAATTAAAGTCAATGTACCTTCTTTAACATTTCCAATAACTTCTTCAATGATTTCAGGAAATTTATCATCTGATATTTTCCAATATTCCTCTGTAAGTAATCTTTTATAACCAGGTAATTTTTCAGTATCTATTGTATTTATAATACATTCCATATCTTTTTTAAATGCCTTCATATCAAATATTCTAGTTCTAACATATATTTCAATAAATTTGAAAAATCTATAATCAGATTTAAAATTAAAATAATAATTATTATCAAATTCCTTTATATAAAATTGCCTATTATCCATTAAAACCCTTGAAGATACTAATATTGCTTTATAATCTTCATTACTTTCTATAGTAACAAATTTATCCTTTGTAATCTTTCCTGCTTTTATTTCAAAAGAAACTGCAATAGTAAATATAAGCATAGTTTGCAAAACTCTTAATTTAGTATTTGGATAATATTTGTTAACTACTTCATAAACTTTACTAAAATCATTTAATGCATGCTTCAAAATTCTTAAATTTCTAGTTCCACTTTTTATAAATGTACTTGTAATTAAAGAAGTATGCTCTCTTAGGAAATTCATTAATTCTGGATTTTTGTAATATCTCATTAATAATCCATCAATTATATAATTAAATTTAGGAGCATAATCAAATGTTTCACCAATTAATTTTTCTTTAATTCTTTCATAGTCATTAGCTTTATCAAAAACATATTCTATTTTATCACTAATTTTTTCAACCATTGGTTTATCTGATTTTAAAAGCCCACCTTCTCTATCCAAAATATAAGTAGCAATAAATGTTTTAAGCTCCAAATTTGAACTTTTTAATTTTGCAGAAAGTTCTTTTTCATTACATATAATAATTGTTTTTATGTGGTCATGTTCAACAAAATTGTTTATATATCCCAAAATATCTATAACATCAACATTAGCTCTCTCTAAATCATCAAAACACAAAACTTTATCATCAGTAGCAAAAAATCTTGCATAATCTATCTTATCATTATTTTGAGTAACTCCAAAAAAATTCGCCATATCTAAACCTGTTTTAGCATATTCTGGTATAACACTCTGCTCATGCGAATCCATATATTTTTTCAAGCCTTTATCCATAAGCTGAGTTGTTTCTATAAATATTTTTTTACTTATATCCTCCAAATTTGATATTCCATATAATGACATATAAATTGTTGTATATTTTCTACCATTTAATGAAAGTGATTCTATTTTATTTTTTACTTTGTTATTCCAAAAATAAGTCTTTCCACTTCCCCATTCACCATTTATCATTATGGCATAATCTGTATAATCTGCTCTTACATAATCTAAAATACTTTCAACTAAATCTTCCATTTTTCCTCTACTTTCTCTTTTATTATTTTTATGTTGTACATTTTAATCCCATAAATGTAGAAACTTTCATTTGTTATTATATTCAATTTTAGCAAAACAATTATATCAATAAAAGATTTTTTTAACAAGATAATTTTATTTTTTTAGTTTTGGAGTTTTTGCAATTATTAAAACTCTTAAGCTATTATAAAAAATTAAGTTAAAGTTACAAAAAATATATGTTTTATTCATTATCCCAACTGCGCACAGTATGTAAAATTTTAAAATTCTGTTGAATATAAAATTTAACATACTGTAGCTAGCCGGTCCCCACGAAACTCATTCATAAAACATATATTTTTCGTAACTTAATGTTGTATTTTCTAAAAAAATAAAACAGCACACAAACTTTAATTCATGTGCTGTTTTGTAAAATAAAAATTTATAATATAAGAGGAGAAAACCTCTTACAAGCGAATTTATATTTATTCTGCTTCTGTTGTTTTGCTAGATACAACTTCTCCATTGAATGTTACACTGTTTATTGTTGATTCTTCTGGAATGCTAGCATAAACATCTGCCCAAGCGTGTCCTTCCCAAGTAATATTGAAGCTTGCACCGTTAGCAGCTGCTGTATTTTCAATGAATTCCACATTATGTGCTTTATCTTTAGCTGCAAAGCTAAATTCCACATCTGATGAAATATATACTGTTATTTCATCTGTATTTGATGTATAATCTCCTCCACGAGAACTTAATAATAATGCACTACCATTTGAGCTTGTTCCGTTTGTGTAAGAAGCTGATGTTTCAAAATAAGGTGTTAATGTTCCTTCTAATTTTGCTGCATCTTTTATTGTTAAGTTACTTGCT
>CANRQI010000055.1 GCA_947632835.1 uncultured Clostridia bacterium | reverse complement strand
GTATAAAGTTTTTTTGACATCAAAAATGCACCTCCTAAAATTAGATTTTTTAGTCTAACTTTTGGGGTGCACTTCAATGATGGATCTTGTGGGTTTTATTAAGAAGATGGAGTCAGTTATTCCGGGTTTTTCTAATGAGGAAAATCTACTTTATGGCCCGGAAATAAAATTCTATAGCAATAGAGTTGAACTTAGCAATGATTTTGAAACAAGTGTAGACTCACTATATGCTATAGGTGATGGATGCGGACTTACCAGAGGATTGATGATGGCGTCTGCATCTGGTGTTTGCTTAGCAAATGTGCTTGCTAAAGTAATTTGACTAAGCTGGAGAAACAATTAACTTTTGTGCGTGCTATTGCGCGAGATTTTTTGGGGGACACTAGGTCCCCCTTAATTTTTTTGTCTGAATTACAAAATTTTTTAAAAATTTGAAAATATTAGTAGAAATTAATAAAATTATATGATATTATATGATATATTATGAAAAGTAAATGCAAAGTCGAAATCTAGAAATTTGAATCATTTTTTAACGTTAGAGAAAGGAGCTAAAGTTAAATATGAAAAATAAGGAAGTTTACGAATTGACAAACCCTCAAAAATCAATTTGGTATATGGAAGAGTATTTTAAGGGTACGCCGATAAATAATATTTGCGGAAACCTTACAATAAATGAAAGTGTAGATTTTGAAAAATTTGCAAAAGCAATTAATTTATTCATAAAATATAATGACAATTTTCAAATAAGATTATTTATTGACGACTGCGTTCCAAAACAATATTTTTGTGAGTTTGAAGAGTATACTTTTGATATAATTGATGTAAATACGAAAGAGGATGTACAAAACCTTGAAAATGAGATGGTTGATATACCTTTTCAAGTAATAGATATGCCTTTATTCAGATTCAAATTATTTAGATTTCCTAATGGACAAGGTGGGTTTGTAATAAATATACACCATATTATTTCTGATGCAGCAACTTTAGGTCTAGTGTGCAGTAATATTTCCAAAATATATTCTGATTTAAAAGATGGTATTGAACCTAATTTAACTTTTCCATCATATAAAGAATATATTTTAACAGAAAAAGAATATTTATTAAGTGATAGATTAAAAAAAGATGAACAATATTGGAATGATAAATTTGAAATAATTCCAGAAGTTGCTACAATACCTCCTTCTAAAGAGAGAATTTCAAATTGTAGCAGTAATTCAAAGAGAAAAGCGTTTGTATTATCAAGTAATACAATTAATAATATAAGAAAGATTTGTAGAGAAGAAAAAATATCTTTATATAATTTTTTCATGGCAGTATATTCATTGTATGTAGGAAGAGTGAGTAACTTAAATGAGTTTGTAATTGGAACACCTATTTTAAACAGAACTAACTTTAAAGAAAAGAGTATTTGTGGGATGTTTATAAGTACACTTCCTCTTAAAATTACAATTGAAAGTGATACTACTTTTTTAAATTTTGTTTCCAAAATAGCATTAGATTCGCTTTCAATGATTAGGCATCAAAGATATCCATATCAATATTTATTAGAAAATATAAGAAATAAATATGGTAGTGTTCCAAGTTTATATGATAATTTAATTTCTTATCAGATTACTAAAATAGTTGATAAATCTGTAAACATACTTTATTCTATACATTGGACAGAAGCAAATAATATATCTTGCGGTTTGAATATACATATTCATGATAATAATGATAACGGAAATCTTACTTTATGTTATGATTATTTAACTGATAAATATAATGCTAGTGATATAGTAAATGTTCATAAAAGAATATTATATATTATTGAACAATTAGTAAATGATATAAATATTAATTTAGATGATATTGAAATCATTACTCCAAGAGAAAAAAATCAAATATTATATAAATTTAATAGTATAGAAAAAAATTATCCTAAAGATAAATGTATTATTGAATTATTTAAAGAGCAAGTTAAAAAAAATCCAGATAAAATTGCATTAGTTTTTAATGATACAAAAATTACCTATAAAGAATTAGATAAAATGTCTGATTCACTTGCTACAAACTTATCAAAATATAACATAAAAAAAGAAGATAATATTGCGGTTTTTTTAGATAAATCAATAGAAATGATTGTAGCTATACTTGCAATTTTGAAGGTTAATGGAGCTTTTGTGCCAATAGATATAACATATCCCAAAGATAGAATTTGCTATATTTTAGAAGACTCAAAAGCTAAATTAATTTTAACAGATGAAAAGTTTAATAAACAATATTTTAATAACTATGATGTAATATTTTTAGATAAATTAAAAGATGAAGAAAATGATTTTGAGTATAAAAGTGTATCACCAACTTCTTTAGCTTATATTATGTATACATCAGGTTCAACAGGAAAGCCTAAAGGAGTTATGATTGAACAAAAGAGTATTATAAGATTAGTAAAAAATCCTAATTATATTCATTTTGAAGAACAAGAAAGAATATTACAAACAGGTTCAATTGTCTTTGATGCATGTACATTTGAAATATGGTCAGCTTTATTAAATGGATTTGAATTGTATATTTTAAGTAAAGAGGATTTATTAAATCCTATGTATTTAGGAGAATACTTAGAGAAAAATAAAATAACTATTTTATGGATAACAGCTCCTTTGTTTAATCAGTTATCAGAAATAAATCCTAGTATGTTCAAAGAAGTTCGTTATTTGTTAACAGGTGGTGATGTACTTTCACCAAAGCATATTAATAAAGTTATGGAAGAAAATCCAAATTTGAAAATAATAAATGGCTATGGACCTACTGAAAATACTACTTTTTCTTGTTGCTTTAATATAAATAAAAAATATAAATCAAGTATACCAATAGGATATCCAATTTCTGGTTCTTCTGCGTATATAGTATCTCAAAATGGTATGTTACAGCCTGTTGGAGTTTATGGAGAACTTTGGGTAGGTGGAGATGGAGTTGGTAGAGGATATTTAAACAGAGATGATTTAACTGCTGAAAAATTTATAAAAAATCCATTTGCTGATGGAATGATTTATAAAACAGGTGATTTAGTTAAATGGTTGCCAAATGGTTCAATTGATTTTTTGGGTAGAATTGATAATCAAGTTAAAATACGTGGTTTTAGAGTAGAGCTTAGTGAAATTAATAATACAATTTTGAATTATAATGGTAATATCAAAAATAGTATAACAATAGTTGAAACAGTATCAGGAGTTAAAATGATTTGTTCATATATAATTCCAAATAAAAAATTTGAGCTAGAAGATTTAAAAAATTATTTAGCAAAAACATTACCGAATTATATGATACCAACTCATTTTATTATTATGGACGAGTTTCCATTAAATGTTAATGGAAAAATAGATAAAAAAAGATTACCAAAACCACAAGAAGTTTCTCATAATAGAGATATAGTTGAACCTGTTACAGATATTGAAAAAGAAATATATTCTGCTATTAAAGAAATGAACATAGATAAAACAATATCAATAGAAGATAATTTCTTTAATGATTTAGCATTGGACTCCTTAAATGCAATGCAATTGTGTTCGAAATTATATAATTATAATATTACTATACAGGATATTAGTGATTATCCTACAATAAAATTATTAGCAGAAAAAATAGATAAAAAGCTTAATATTTCTTTATTTGAAAATGAACTTCCAGCTATAGATGTGAAAAATAAAATAACAGAATTTGATTTAAGTAGAGTATTTTTAACAGGTACAACTGGATTTTTAGGAATGCATTTGTTGCATGAATTGTTAATTAATAACAATGTACAAAAAATTTACTGTTTGGTTCGTCCAAAAAGTAATGTTGAATATAAAGAAAGATTTTGGAATTCAGTAAATTATTATTTTAATGATAATTTGAATGAATTAATAAATCAAAAAGTAGAATTAATTTGTGGTGATTTTACTTATCAAGATTTAAAAATAGAAGAGGAAAAATATAATGAACTTGTTGAACAAGTAACAACTGTAATTCATTGTGGTGCAAATGTTAAACATTATGGAGATTTTGAAAAGTTTTATGAAGTAAATGTTATGGGAACTAAAAATATAATACATCTTTGTGAATTATCTCATGCAAAACTTGCTCATATTTCTACATTCTCAGTTGGTCGGATTTAGTAATTTGAACAATGTATTATGTTTAACAGAGGACAACTTTAATATTGGACAACTTTTTCTAAATCATGTATATATGATTACAAAATATTTAGCAGAATATTATATTTTAGATTCTATCAATTGTAATAAAATTGATGGAGAGATATTTAGAGTTGGAAATATAATGCCACGTGTTTCAGATTGTAAATTTCAATATAATATTAGAGATAACGCATTTTTAAGTAGATTACAAACAATTATTAGTTTAAAAGCTATACCAGAAAGCTATGAAAATTTATTTTTTGATTTGAGTCCTGTAGATTTATGTGCTAAAGCTATAATGAAAATACTTTGTTTGAATAAAAAACAGACTATATATCACATATATAATAACAATAAAGCTACAGTTAAAGAGCTTTTACAATTAGTTGGGATAGAACCTGAAATTGTATCTAATCAAGAAATGATAAAGCTTACAAAAAACTTAGATAATCCTTTGTCTGTACATGTTTTAAATGATTTGAGGAGAAGAAATTTTATAGAAACTCCTACAGAAAATAATATAACAATATCAATATTAAATTCTAATGATTTTTATTGGAACGAACTTGATAAAAAATATGTTGATAGTTTAATAGATTTATTAAAATTGTAAAAATGGAAAGGATTTAATATGAAACAAATAAAAAATAGTATATATAGAAAATTAATAACATTAGAAATTTTAGTAATTGTACTTATGAGTTTTCTAACTCCATTACTTGCAAATTATCCACCTAATTCAGAAGTTCCAGAATTTCAAACTCAAATTGAACCAATTACTCATACAATGCAGTATATATTACTGGGTTCGTTTGGAACTTTGTTATATATTGTTTTAATAAATTTGGTTTTTAAAGATGTTTTTAAGTATTTAGAGAATAATGATAAAAGTACAGTATCATTTGAAAAACTGGAAAAAGTTAGGAAGAAATGTTTTAATTTCCCAAAACAGATAATTTATGTACAATTAATAGTTATTATGACAGTATTAATTATTTTATTTGCTTCTATGAATTTAGATATACATTTAATTTTTAAATTTTTGTTGATATACTTCTCATTTTTTCTAACAGCTGCATTAATATCAGAAATTGTTATAAAAAATGATTTAGATAAAATAATAAAATACACTTATGATATAAAAGATGAATATGTAAAAATTAAGAAACCTACTAAATTTTCTAATGAATTATTATATAATTTATTACCATTCTTTATTGTAGTAGTTGTAATTATATCATTACTTGGATATTCAAAAACCTCAAATGCAATTGGAGAGGAAAATTATTACTATTATAAATTATGCTTAGATCAAGCTGATATGGACGACATTACAGATGTAGATGATTTAGAAGATGTGTTAAGTGAAATAACTTTAAAAGATAGTGAAAATGATTATTATTTTATAGTAACACCTAAAGAAACTATAATATCTAGTGAGAATGGTGAAATAACTGATTTCTTCTTAAAATATGCTGAAACATATTTAGACGAAACTAATGGAAGAGTTTATGAATATTATGGTGTAGAGCAGGAAGGATATGTACAAAAAATGAAATTGTCAGATGGAGATGAGGTATATTTTGGATTTAAATATTCAACAACTAATTCTGATTTAATGACATATTTCCTTTCAATAGCCTTTATATCTACAGTAGTTTATATTTTCATACTTGTAATGTGGTCTAAAAAAATAAGTAAAAGCATAATAGAAGTAACAAAAAATCTTTCTGATATTGCTGAGCAAAATAATATATCAGATTTTAAAAATTTACCAATTACAAATACAAATGAAATTGGTCAGCTGACAGTTGCATTTAATGATATTCAAAAAGCAACCAAGGAAAATATTGAACAAATTGAATCAAGTCAAAATAGACTTATAGAGCAAGAACGTTTAGCATCTCTAGGTCAAATGATTGGTGGAATAGCACATAACTTGAAAACACCTATAATGTCAATTTCTGGAGCTACTGAGGGATTGTCTGATTTAATAAAGGAATATGATTCTTCAATTGAAGATAAATCTGTAAATGAACAAGACCATCATGAAATAGCTAAAGATATGTCTGATTGGGTTGCAAAAATTAGAGAACATATAGAGTATATGTCAGATGTTATAACAGCAGTTAAAGGTCAAGCTGTTGCATTGTCAACTGAAGAAAATATTTCTTTCAATGTAGGAGAGTTACTAAAAAGAGTTAGTGTTTTAATGAAGCATGAACTTGCAAATGCGATTATTGAATTAAGAATTTCTTTGAAAGTTAATGAAAAGCTTGAATTAAAGGGTGATGTTAATAGTTTGGTGCAAGTAATTAATAATATGATTTCAAATTCGATTCAAGCTTATAATGGAGAAAAAAATCAATATATTGATTTAGTGGTAAGAAGATATAGAGGAAATTTAATAATTTCTATAAAAGATTATGCTTCTGGAATGCCTAAAGAAGTTAAAGATAAATTATTTAAAGAAATGATAACTACTAAAGGAAAAAATGGTACAGGTCTTGGATTGTATATGTCATATTCAACAATAAAAGCACATTTTAATGGTGAAATTACTATTGAATCTACAGAAAATAAAGGTTCAACATTTAATATTATTTTACCATTGTAGTTTAAGTTTTGGTTATTTTTCGTACTGTTATGATTTAAGTTTTTTACATTGCTATAAAGAATTTTCATATATTTTTTGAAGTTATGGTTTGTGGGGACCGTTTTAGAAAATGTTGTGAACGTTAGTGAATTACATTTTCTTAAATGGGGAGAATAACTAAAAAAATATATGAAAATTTCTAAACTATTATAGTAATTTAATTAAAAAATACGAAAAATATATGTTTTATTCGTTATCCCAACATACGCACAGTCTGTAAAATTTTAAAATTCTGTAGAACATAAAATTTAACAGACTGTAGCTAGCCGGTCCCCACGAAACAACTTCATAAAACATATATTTTTGTAAATTAATATTAATACTGTAAAAACACTAAACCTTAAACTAAATTTACTGTAGAAAGAGGAAATTATTTTGGAAAAGTTAGTTGTAATTGATGGAAATAGTATTTTAAATAGAGCATTTTACGGAATCATGGGAAGTAAGATGTTACAAACTTCTGATGGAACATATACAAATGCAGTATATGGGTTTTTAGCAATAATGTTTAAAATGTTAGAAGATATAAATCCAAATTATTTAGTAGTTGCATTTGATGTAAAATCTCCAACTAAAAGACATGAATTATATAAAGATTATAAAGGAACAAGAAAAGGAATGCCTGATGAACTTGCAGAACAAATGCCAATTATAAAGCGAGTTTTAACAGCAATGAACATAAAGATTATAGAAAAAGCTGGATATGAAGCAGATGATATTCTAGGAACTTTAGCTAATTTCGGTGAAAGCGAGGGATTGGAGGTTACACTTTTAACTGGTGATAGAGATTCTTTTCAACTTGCAACAGATAAAGTAACTATTCGTATACCTCATACAAAACAAGGAAAAACAGAAGTTGATAATTATGATAGAACCAAAGTTTTAGAAGTTTATGGTGTAGAACCAAAAGCATTAATTGAAGTAAAGGGACTTATGGGTGATAGCTCAGATAATATTCCTGGAGTAGCTGGTATTGGTGAAAAAACTGCTTTAAATCTAATAAAAAGTTTTGGAACTATAGAAGAAATATATAAGAAAATAGATGAAGGTGAACCAACTATTAAAGGAAAAGTGAAAGAAAAATTATTGGCTGATAAGGAAATGGCTTTTCTTTCAAAAACATTAGGAACAATAGATACAAATGCCCCTATTGATAAAGATTTGTCAGACTTTAAACTTAAAGATTGGAATAAAAATGAGGTATTAAAAATTTTTAGAGAACTTAGATTTAATAGATATATACAAAGATTTAATTTAACATCAGAAGGTGATATTGGAGAAAATATAACTAAAGAAACTAACTCTGAAAATGAACTAGAAGAAAGTAAAAATGGAAAAATTGAATTAGAAGATTTGTTTAAAATTTGTAAAATTCAGGAAAAAGAAAAGTTAGATGAAATATTTGAAAGAATTTTTAATGATAAAATAGTATATTATTTTTTTGAAAAAAAAGATACAGATGAAGTAAATCCAATTAGTAAAAAAATAATATCTGTAAAAATTTGCATAGATAATATAGTTTATTCAGTAAGTTTTGAAGATTTTAAGAATGAATTTAAAAATCTTTTTGAAAATGATGAAATTTTAAAATGTGGATATGAGCAAAAAATAGATTATATTTTATTGAAACAGGAAGGTATTGAGCCTAAAAATTTGATGTTTGATGTTAGAATTTCTGCATATTTGTTAAATTCTAATTCAAATCAATATGATTTAGAAAATTTAGCTTACACATATTTAGAATTAGATATAAATGAATTATTAAAACAAAACGTTACAAATGAACAAACAAGTCTATTTGAAACATCAGAAGAAAAAGAAAATACAGATAATGAAGTGTATGCTTATGTAATTTCTAAATTAAAAGTAAAGCTAGAACAAGAACTTGAAAAAATAGGTTCATTAAAGTTATTTAACGAAATAGAAATGCCACTTGTTGAAGTGTTAGCTGAAATGCAATTTACAGGAATGTATGCAGATGAAAAAGAAATTATGAAATTTGGAAATAGTTTAAAAAGTCATTTAGAAGAACTAAGAATAGATATTTATAATTTAGCAGGTGGAGAATTTAATATAAATTCAACTAAGCAATTAGGAGAGATTTTATTTGAAAAATTAAGATTGCCAGTTCAAAAGAAAACTAAAAGTCGGTTATTCTACAGATGTAGAGGTTTTAGAAAAATTGAAGGGTGAACATCCTATTATTGAAAAGATATTAGATTATAGACAAATAATGAAATTAAATTCTACTTATGTTGATGGTTTAATTCCTCATATAAATTCTAAAACTGGAAGAATACATACATATTTTCATCAAACAGTTACTGCAACAGGAAGATTGAGTAGTACAGAACCAAATTTGCAAAATATACCAACAAGAACTGATTTAGGAAAAAAAGTAAGGAAAGTATTTAAAGCAGGTCAAAATAAAATATTTGTAGATGCTGATTATTCTCAAATAGAGCTTAGGGTGTTAGCCCATATGTCTCAAGATGAAATAATGGTAAAAGCTTTTAATGAGGAACAAGATATTCATACAATTTGTGCATCACAAATTTTTGGAGTTCCAATAGAAAATGTTTCTAAACAGTTAAGGAGTAGGGCGAAAGCTGTTAATTTTGGAATTGTTTATGGAATTAGTGATTTTGGATTAGCAGAACAAACTGGTATAAATATAAAAGAGGCAAAAAATTATATTGAGCAATATTTAGATAAATATTCTGGAATAAAAAAATACATGGAAATGGTTGTAGAACAGGCTAAAAATAATGGATATATTGATACAATGTTTGGAAGAAGAAGATATATTCCAGAAATGAAATCTAGTAATTATATGGTTAGAAAATTTGGTGAAAGAGCTGCTATGAATACGCCAATACAAGGAACTGCTGCAGATATAATGAAGCTTGCTATGATAAATGTATATAAAAGATTAAAAAAAGAAAAATTGAAATCTAAATTAATACTTCAAATACATGATGAACTTTTGATAGAAGCAGAATTAGAAGAAGTAGATGAAGTTAAAAAGATATTAGTTGAAGAAATGGAGAATGTAGTTAAATTGTCAGTTCCTTTAAAAGTTGAGGCAGAAGAAGGAAAAAGTTGGTATCAAGCCAAATAATTATGAAAATGTGGTGATTTTACAAATTGTATAGATTAGAAAATATTAAAATTAGAGAAAATTTAAGTGAAAAAGAAATATTAGAAAAAGCATGTAAACAATATAAAATAAAGTTGCAGGATATAGCTGAATATAAAATTTTTAGATGTTCTATTGATGCTAGAAATAAAGAAGACATTTTTTTTAATATTTCTTTGGATATTGAATTAAAAAATAGAATAAAATATAAAAAATTAAAAGAAATTAAAATTGAGAAAGAAGAACTTATAAAAAAGATAGAAAGAAAAAGTGCTTTTAGGCCTGTAATTGTTGGTGCGGGTCCTTCTGGCCTTTTTTGTGCTTTAATTTTAGCATATAATGGATTAAAACCAATACTTATCGAACAAGGGAAAAGCGTTTCAGAAAGACAAAAAGATGTTGATGAATTTTTGAAAACAGGAAAGCTTAACATAACTTCAAATGTTCAGTTTGGAGAAGGAGGAGCTGGAACTTTTTCAGATGGAAAGTTAACAACAGGAATAAATAATAAATTATGTAGAAATGTATTGGAGGAATTTGTTAAATTTGGGGCACCAAAGGAAATTCTTATTTTAAATAAACCTCATATTGGAACTGATAATTTAGTAAAAATAGTTGAAAATATTAGAAAAGAAATTATAAAACTAGGAGGAGAGGTTTTATTTGAAAGTAAGTTTGTGGATTTTGAATTAGAGAATAATAAATTAAAAAAAGTATTATATCTTGATTTAAAAAATAATAAAATTAAAAAAATGGCTACAGACACACTAGTTTTAGCTATTGGGCATAGTGCTAGAGATACATTTGAAAAATTATATGAAAAAGGTTTAGAAATGCAAAAAAAGAATTTTTCAGTTGGAGTAAGAATTGAGCATAAACAAGATATGATTAATTATTCTCAATATGGAAATAAAACAAAATTGAAGCTTCCACCAGCTGAATATAAACTTGCTTATCATGGAAAAAATCATTCTTGTTATACTTTTTGTATGTGTCCAGGTGGAAAGGTTATTGCTTCTTCTAGTGAAGAAGGTACAATAGTTACTAATGGAATGAGCAAATTTGCAAGAGATGGTGAAAATGCTAATAGTGCCATATTAGTTGATGTCAAAATAGATGACATCAAGGGAGAATCTCCATTAGAAGGTATGTATTTTCAAAAAGATTTAGAGAAAAAAGCATTTGAGTTAGGTGGTAAAAATTATAATGCTCCAATTCAAAAAGTAGAAGATTTTTTATGTAATAGAAAAACGGAAAATTTAGGTCAAGTTAAACCAACATATTTACCTAGTGTTACATTTGCAGATTTGAACACAATTTTACCTGATTTTATATCAGAAACTTTAAAAGAAGGCATTTTATATTTTGATAAAAAGTTAAAAGGTTTTGCAAGTCCAGATAGTATATTAACAGGAGTAGAAACAAGAAGTTCTTCTCCCGTAAAAATTGTACGAGGAGATAATTTTATGTCAAATGTTATTGGGATATATCCAATAGGTGAAGGTGCTGGATATGCTGGTGGTATAATGTCTGCTTCAGTAGATGGAAAAAAATGAGAT
>CANRQI010000054.1 GCA_947632835.1 uncultured Clostridia bacterium | reverse complement strand
AATTAGAAATTTTCATAATTTATTTATTGCAATTAGAAATTTTCATAATTTATTTATTGCAATTAGAAATTTTCATAATTTATTTATTGCAATTAGAAATTTTCATATATTTTTTAGCTATTCTCCCCATTTAAGAAAATGTAATTCACTTTCGCTCATAACATTTTCTAAAACGGTCCCCACAAACCATAGCTAAAAAATATATGAAAATTTCTTTGTATAATTTGAATATTACGGAAATTATAAAACTATATATGTTTGATAAGCGATATTCGTGGGGACCAGCGAGCTACAAAATATTAACTTTAAGACTTTCATACTTTAAAGTTTTAAAGTTTATATTTTGTGCGAAGTAGGGATGAGCGTGAAAACATATATAGTTTTATAATTTCCAACATCATAGATTGTGCATGATCCAGATAATGAATAACATATATTTTTCTTAACTTTCGTGGCATTCAAATTATAAAACTATATGTGTTTGATAAGCGATGTTCGTGGGGACCAGCGAGTTACAAAATATTAACTTTAAGACTTTCATACTTTAAAGTTTTAAAGTTTATATTTTGTGCGAAGTAGGGATGAGCGTAAAAACATATATGGTTTTATAATTTCCAACCTCATAGATTGTGCATAGTCTAATTAAGAAAATACTTTAATCAAAATATTCTAATTATATCCTTTGCCGTAACAAAAACAGCAAGTGTTAAAAGGACTACTAATCCTATACTGGTAATTGTCAATTCCGTTTTCTCTTCCATTTTCTTTCTTCTAATTAGTTCAATAAGTAAAATTAATATTTTCCCTCCATCTAATGCTGGTATTGGAAGAAGATTTGTGATTCCCAATGATATTGATATAACACTCATCAAATATACAAAATCAAATAAACCACTTGTTTTTACTACCATCTCAGAAATTCCTACGATTCCAACAACATCTCCTGAACCGAGATTTTCCTGTTATCAACATTAATAATCCTTCACCAACTGATTTTAAATATCTACCAGTAACTGTTATTCCATCAATTAAGCTTTTATTAACAATTGTTCCTAATATGCAAAAAACTACTATTCCAAATACAATATTCACAACTGCACCTGCCAACACTATAAGCAATCTTTTCCATATTGGACTATTACTAAAAGAGCCTTCTTCATCAGCTCTTTCATCTTCTCCTAACATACTTACATATCCACCAAGAGGAATCATTCTTATTGTATATTTAGTTTCTTTTCCATTTTTAGACCACAATTCTTTACCAAATCCAATAGAAAATTCATTAACTTTTACTTTACATTTCTTAGCTACAAAAAAATGTCCCGCTTCATGTATTAATATTAAAAATCCAAGTAAAATTATTATCTTTAAAGCTCCTAAAATAAAGCCCAAATTAATTCCTCCTTATTAAAATTTATATCATATAAAAAATAAAACAAAAAATAAAAAACGCATAAGGTGAAATAAATAATACACTATCTATTCTATCAATCATACCTCCATGACCTGGAAATAAGTGGCTAAAATCCTTAACCTCAAAATATCTTTTTATGGTTGAAGCCGAAAAATCACCAATTTGCCCAATAACACTAAGTATACCTCCAACTACACCCATTATTAAATAACTTAAATCATAATTAGTATAAGTATTTATGAAAAAAGTATAAATTATAGTTAAAATAATTGCACCAACTACACCTCCAATGCAACCTTCAATAGTTTTATTTGGACTAACTTTACTAAATTTATGTTCTCCAAAATATTTACCTACTAAATAAGCACATATATCTGTTCCCCAAGCTGCAATAATTACATACCAAATTAAGTATTTACCAAAAACTGATGCTCCTGGTTCATTTCCAGACAAATCCCAAACAATATCACCTGACGGTTCAAATTTTTTCAAACTATATATTAGCGGTATGAAAAAAATAAATGATACTATATACATTATTCCAAGAAAAGTAAATGCTATATCTTTTAAACTTATTTTCATATCACTTATTATTATATGTAAAAACAATAGCAGTAATATCGTTGGTATACCTAAAACAATAATAAAACCTATTCCAAAAATCGTACATTCATTTAAAGTAGCTACAAGCATACACAAAATAAAAACATAACCTACCCATGAAATGCATTTTACCTCTTTACTACAACATTTAAAATATTCTCTCAGAGCTATACAAGCAATTAACGCGACTAAAACATCAATAATATAAGTATTTCCAAAAATCAATATCAAAACTACTATTGGTAAACCTATCAAAGTAGTTAATATTCGCTTAAAATCCATTTTCCTCTCCTTCTTATGTAATTATTATTTCCCCATTCTTCTATTTCTAGTTTTATAAATTTCTATACATTCATCTAAATCTTTTTCTGAAAAATCTGGCCAAAATTTTTCTAAAAATACAAATTCAGAATAAGCTATTTTCCAAAGTAAAAATCCACTTATTCTATATTCACCACTTGTTCTAATCATTAAATCTGGATCTGGTAATCCAGCTGTATATAAACATTGTTCAAAATCTTCTTCTGTAATATCCTCTGATTTCATATATCCAAGTTGAGTTTTAAAAGCCAACTTTTTAGCTGCATTTACTATTTCATCTCTTCCACCGTAATTTAAACATATATTAAATGAAAGACCTGTATTATTTTGTGTTGTTTTTATAGCATTATCAATACTTTTTCTCAATTTAAAATCAAATTTAGATGTATCACCAAAAATTTTAATTTTAATGTTCTCTGCTTGAGCTTTTTTTGTATAATTTTCTAAATAATTTCTTAAAAGCATCATTAAATCATTAACTTCTTCATCACTTCTTTGCCAATTTTCAATAGAAAAAGCAAAAACTGTAAGATTTTTTATTCCTATTTCTTGTGCATGTTTTACTATTTTTTCAAGAGTTTTTGCTCCCTCTTTATGCCCCATTTGTATAGGTAGTTTGTGTTTTTTAGCCCATCTTCTATTTCCATCCATTATGATACTAACAGATTCTGGAAATTTTTCTTCATTCATATAATTTCATTCCCCTCTATTTACTTATACAATATAAATACTTCTCAAAACTGTTATATATTCATAATTTCTTTTTCTTTATTTTCTAACAATTTATCTATTTCAGCAACATATTTATCTGTTAATTTTTGAATAGACTCTTCATCTGTTCTCAATTCATCTTCAGTAATTTCGGATTTTTTATTTAAATCTTTAACCATATCCATGCCTTCTCTTCTAATTGAACGAACTGCAACTCTAGCATCTTCAGCTATTTTTCTAACCTCTTTTGCTAATTCTTTTCTTCTTTCCTCTGTTAATTCTGGAAAATTAAGACGAATAACTTTTCCATCATTGTTAGGATTAATTCCAATGTCAGAAGCAAGTATCGCCTTTTCTATTTCTTTTAAAATACTAACATCCCATGGTTGAATAATTATCATTCTAGCTTCTGGAACTGAAATTCCAGCTACTTGATTTATTGGAGTTGGTACACCATAATATGAAATATTAATTTTATTTAGCACAGATGGATTAGCTCTACCAGCTCTAATTTCTGATAATTGTTCTTCAAAAACACTAATTGATTTTTTCATTTTGTCTTCTATGTTATTTAAATCTGACATAATAATCTCTCCTTTTAATTTTTTATACAGATATTTTATCATACTTTTTTAATTTTAACAGTATTTTTTCTAAATTTTCTTCAATATTTTCAAATTTTATTTTTGGTATCTTTTTATATGTAAAAAAAATTAAGAAAATATATGTTTTATTCATTATCCCAACTACGCACAGTCTGTAAAATATAAAATTTAACAGACTGTAGCCAGTCGGTCCCCACGAAGCTCATTCATAAAACATATATTTTTGAAACGTATCCGAAACTTAAATTTTTATAATGTTGCTCCAATTATTCCAGCATCATTTTTATATTTTGCAATAACTATATCTGGCACTTTCCCAACAGAAAATTTTGTATCTTTTTCTTCAATTTTCTTTAACAACCTGTCTAAAATTGGATTTCCTTCATAATATGCAAAACTTCCACCCAAACAAATAGCCTCTGGTTCAAATATATCTATAAGATTACCTATTCCAATTTTTAAATAATTTAAAAAATCCTCTACCTCTTTTTGTACTTGTTTGTTATCTTTAATTAATAAATTTTCTCTCAAATATTGACCAGATACATCTCCTCTTTCTCCTAATATTTTAGTAACCCTTTCTTTTAAAGCTTTTATAGAAGCATAAGCTTGAAAGCACCCTTTTTTTCCACAACTACATTGTCTACCATTTTTTTCTATAATCATGTGTCCTATCTCAAAACCTTCATATCTTAATGGTTCTAGTAATTTATTATTCATAAAAACTGCTCCACCAATGCCTGTACCAATACAAATAAAAACGGCGTCTTTATATTTTTTTAATGAACCATACTTTTTTTCTGCTAAACCAGCACATTTAGCATCATTTCGTATTTGTACTTTCATTCCAAGTTTTTCTTCTATTTCTTGACACAAGCAAAATTCGGATAAAGATAAATTTGTTGCCTTTATTATAGTATTATTAGATATAATTCCCGGTGAAGCTATTCCTATAAGTTCTATTTGGTTTTTATCAAGATTTCCTTCTTTCATAATTTCTTCAATCATAGCTATAGCATATTTCACTATACTTTTTTTAATATTTTTCTTATCACTATCTACAAAATTTCTTTGTTTTGAATCAAGTATTTTATCTTTATTAATTAACCCTACACCAATATGACTTCCACCTAAATCTATACCTATTTTCATTTTAAATTCATCCCTTTCTTTGCTTCAAGCTACAAATATTTTTCTCTAAATTATAAATTAAGTTTCGGTTCTTATTTAAAAAACTCAAATAAAAACCGAAACTCCAACATTCCAAAATATTTTTTATACACCTGCTGCTGAGAATAACCAGCCACCCATATATAGTGAAATAACTGGACATAAAACCGCAACAACAAAGAATATTAAAACTACACCAACAAAGATGTATGCAACCTCTGGTAAAATCTTAACAATTTTCTCCAAAGTATTATTAATATCTGATTCTACATAATCTAACATCTTTGCCAACATTTCAGGCAAATCTGTTTGCATACCTATACGCATCATTTCTGTACACATTGTATCACCAAGCTTAGCTTGTTCAAATGGATCAATCCATGATTGACCAACGAATATATTATTTATAGCCGTTTCTACCATTGACATCATAACCGTATTTTTTACAATATTTTTACTTACCTCAAGCGCATCCTGAATTCTCATACCATTTTGTAAGTTAAGCAAGACACCTTGCATTAACCTAGAAAAATCTAATAAATATATAAGTTTTCCAAATATCGGCATTGAATATTTGAAATAATCAAAATCATATCTACCTTTCGGAGTACTTAACCAAGAGAAGAACAGTATTACCAGAGCAACCATAATTCCAACTGGAATATACCACACCTTCTGGAAGCCCAATGTAAAGTTATATAGCCACATAGTAACAGCTGGTAATTGTTCATTTGATCCAACTTCATCAAATATTCCTTTAAGCATTGGTACACCAAATAAAACTGCAAGTATTGTACCTAATGTTAAACCAACAAACATAAATATATTTGGTAATAAAATCTTTTTAATTCTTTTACGTAATTTATCACTATTTTCCAAATAATATACAGCTTGTTCAAGTGAAGTTTCTAGAGAACCTGACAATTCTCCAACTTTTATCATATTTATATAAATATATGGAAAGACTTCTGAATAATATTCTAAAGTTGTATACATATATTCACCAGATTCAACACCAGCTAATACATCTTCTAATATTATTCTAAGTTTCGGATTTTCAGTAGTATTTATAACTGTATTTAAAGCATGTATATTGTTAAAATTAGCCTTTTTCAATAAATAGAAGTTTTGAGTAAAAACTCTTATATCTCTAGCTGTAATTTTTCCACTTAGAGGAGAATTTAAAGTATCTAAAATTCCCTTATTTGCTTTTTTGTTCTTATTTTTACTTTTAGCTTCAAATCTTCTTTCTAAATTAACTGTTGGTTTTATATTTTTCCTTGTTGTAATTCTCTTTTTACTTGATGTACCACCTATAGTTATTTGCTGAGTTACACTTATTGGAGTTAAACCATTTCTTCTAAGTTTTCTTATACATGCTAATCTTGAAGCATCTTCAATTCTACTTCTTACTATTTGCCCTTGAGCGGTTAAAGCTTTACAAATAAATACTGGCATCTTTTCCTCCTATTTTTTATCTATCTGTACATTAAAAATTTTTATTTATTAGTTGTTGCATTTGCTGCATTCTTTACTGCATTTGGTCCTCTATTAGCACTTCTCTTTAAGTTTAATTGCATAATTGTTCTGTTTAAGCTTTCATAGTTCTTCTCGTCTATTTGTGCTTTTACTTGGTCTAATGTTAATTTTCCTGCAACATATAATTCTGCCAATGAATTTATTAAACTAATACTTCCTTTTTCACGTCCACCTTGTATAGCATCTTCTATCTCAGAAACACTAAATTTATCCTTTCTAATACAAGCAGAAACTGTATTATCTACAAGCATAACCTCTGGAACCAATACTAACCCTTGTCCTTTAGCTGATTTCAAAAGTCTTTGTGAAACAACTGCTTTCAAAAGAACTGACAATAAGTTTTTAATCTGAGCTTGATCTCTAACTTCATAGAAGTTTATAATTCTATCGATAGTTTCAGCACAAGACTTTGTATGTAATGTTCCTATAACTAAGTGTCCGTGATTCTGCCATATCAATAGCAGCTTCCATTGTTATTTTATCACGAATCTCACCTATAACTAATATGTCGCAATCCTCTCTAAGAGCATTCTTAACACCATCTGAATATGTTAAACTATCTTTTCCTGGACCTACTTCTTTTTGAATTATTACAGACTTTTTAGAAGTATGTTTATACTCTATCGGACTTTCCAAAGTTAGAATCTTTTTATTTTGTTTTTTATTTATTTCATCTATTAACGCATTTAATGTTGTACTTTTACCAGAGTTTGTTTTACCAGTAACAAGGATAACTCCTTGTGGCTGATATGTAATAGTTTTTATAATTTCTGGTAATCCTAAACTTTCATAAGGTGGTAATGTATTGTCGATAATACGCATTGTAAATACTGGTATATCCATTGAAAATGAAACATTTACCCTTAGTCTTGTTTCTTTAAAAACTAATGAAGTATCTAGTTTTCTTTCACTTTTATATATTTCATCCTTAACAATATTTCCTCTAACTATATAATCATAAATATCATATAAAGTTCCTTCATCCATAGCATCCATATCTGAAATTTCAACTAAATCTCTAGCAATTCTTAGAATAGGTTTTAATCCATTCATTAAGTGAATATCAGATGCTCCTCTTTCCATTGCTTCACTAATTATACTTTCAATAAGTACCATAATATTTCTCCTTCGTATTTTAATTTAGAATAATACTAATTTTTTATTTACTTCTTCTAAAGTAACAATTCCATCAACTACTTTTCCTAAAGCATCAACAAATAATGGTTTATATATTCCTTCTTTTAATGCTTCATCTCTTATTCTCAAGCTTGATGCACCTTCTGAAATTAAATCTTTAATTGGTTCTGTAATTTCAAGTATCTCAAAAGCTGCAATTCTTCCTAAATATCCAGTATGATTACATTCTTTACAACCATTTATATCATAAGTAAATTTATCTTTAAAATCAAATTTTACATTATATTTTTGAACTAATTTTTGAATAATTTCTTTTTCTTCTTCAGAAAAAGGTCTTTTTGTAGCACAATGTGGGCAAACCCTTCTTATCAATCTTTGTGATAATGCAGTTGCAAGAGTACTTGAAATATCATAATCTGATATTCCCATTTTTCTAAGTCTTGTAATAACTTCAACAGCATTAATTGTATGTATTGTAGATAAAACATAATGACCTGTTTGACCAGCTTGCATAGCAATTTCAGCAGTTTCAAAATCACGAATCTCACCTACAAGAATAATATCTGGGTCTTGTCTCAAAATAGTTCTTAAAGAACCTGCAAACGTAGTTTTTACATCTATTTCTATTTGATTAATTCCAGGAACACGAATTTCAACTGGGTCCTCAACTGTTGTAATATTTATTTCTGGTCTATTTAAGTAATCTAATATTGAATATAATGTTGTTGTTTTACCTTCTCCAGTAGGAGCAGCAACAACTGTTATACTGTTTCTTTTATCAAAACTTGCTTTTAATAATTTTTCACTTTTTGGGAATCCCAAATCAAATATATTTCTAATTCCTGAATTTTTCTTTAATAATCTTAAACAAAATTTTTCACCATTAACATTTTTCTGTGAAGATACACGAATATTATAATCATTGTATAATAAAATTCTACCATCTTGAGACTCTTGTTTTTCTTGATGCATATTAGAAATAGCTTTAAGTCTACCAATAATTTGTGCTTGTCTCGTTTTTTCAAGATTAGCTATTGTAACAAGCTCACCATCAATTCTAAACCTAACTCTAATAACATTTTCAGCTGGCTCAATATGTATATCTGATGCTCTTTTTTCCATAGCAGATTTTATAATTGTATCAACTAATCCTGTAACATCACCTGTTGTTTCTTGAATATTATCTTCTGATTTTCCTTCTAATGACTCTAATGTATTATCTATATTAGTTTCAAATGTTAAATATTTTTCTAAAACTAAACCTTTATTAAGAAGTATTAATCTAACTTGCTCAATAGCTCTTTTATTACTTGTATCTGAAAAACAAACTTTAGCTCTACCTCCAATTACTTCAAATAAAACAGCTTTACAAGCTTTAGCAATATCCATAGAAAAATATTGTGTCATATCTACATTTATGTTATCAGGTCTTAAAATCATTACCTTTTCACCTAATATTTCTCCCATTGCTTTTATAAGATCTCTTTGAGGACATAAATTTAAAATATTTAAAATATCCCCTAATTTTTTATTTGGATGTTCTTTTTGATAAGCAATTGCTTCATTTATATCAGCTTCTGTTACTAAACCTCTTTTTACGAGTTCAACTCCAATCGGTGCTCTAGCCATAATTTTAAGTCTCCTTTCTTTTGTATCTTTTCTTTTTTTATTATACATCTAATTATTTTTAAAATAAACATTTTTTTATTAATTTCAATAAATTACCATTAAAATGGTATATTATTAACGACATTTCCCCAAGAAGTTTTTAATTGATTATATATTGTTGTTGTTGTACCATCATTTAAACCTGTTTGATTCAAGCAATACCAAACTCCAGTTTTACCATCAGTCTCTGTAAAAGTATTACCATAATAAGAAGCAGCAACTGGCATATTAAATCCTGTGTTTGTTCCTGATCCACTAATATAATACCCTATAAGCTTTCCATTTGACATAGTCCCAAATTGAATTTCATAACTACTTGTTCCATACAAGAAAGTCAACTCTGAAGTATTTTTTCTAGCATATCGTGGAACCCATACATAAACTGGCAAACTAGTCAAATCAGATTGAGCAAATACATCACCAATATTTTTTGCAGTTTCAGATTTAACTACTAGCGCTGGAATTTTAGCACTATCGTAATTGTACCAATCTGGATCACTTGTAGTTGTAACAATATAATTTGCATCAACCTTTTTTATAGAATAATATTTACTACCATTTGTAGCATAATCTTTAATCATTGTTAAATCTGGTTTATTAGTTTGCTCTAACAATTCTTTCTGTTTAACAGTATATAAAGTAACATTTCTTTCAAAACCTAAAATTTTATATTTTACTGTAACTGTAACATTTCTAACAATATCTAAATCTTTAGCATTACTAAGTTCTACCTTTGCAGAATATCCTACTGGAACTTTAACATCAAAAATTTTTCCACCATTAACAGTTCTATGTGGACCATCTTTTGAAAATTCAACTTCACTTAAATTTCCATTTGTTCCAGCACCACTACATCTATGAATAAGCTCATCATAACATTTGGATTGTATATTTTCTACAATTTGAGTTGCTATACGAGTTGCAGCACTATATCTTAAATTTTCTTTTGATTTATTAGTTAAATTCGTATAAATGGCTGTAACTACCCCCATTGTAAACACAATAACAGTTATCGCAGCTGCAATATCTGCACCGAGTTACACCTTTCTTTTCCCTTAGCCTTTTAAAAAAATTCATTTTAATCCTTTCTAAATTTTAAGAAAACTCTCAAAAATATTTTTTAAAGATTAATTTCATATCTAAAAAATTATAAAATTATTTATAATAACAACTAAAATAGCTGAAACTGAAAAGCAAAATCCAACTCCAAATTTTCTACTTTTTTGCTCTAATAAAATGTCTGGTTTACCAGAAAAATTACACTCAACCTTTTTAAATATCCAATAAATTAATGCAAAAATCATTCCTAAAGCTATTATAAAAAGAAATACATTCAATTTTACACACATCAACATATAGTCTAAAAGCATTAATATTTGAAGAAAATAGGAACTTTCGCCTTTCTTGCTTAGCAGTAATGTATCTAAAAGAAAAATAATTAACATAAGTATTAAATACATGCCATATCTATATATATCAAAAGTTACAATTTGAGCTGATATATATAGATATAATATATATACAAACTGCATTATAATTCCAAATAATAAAACTGATTTATTTATTTTAATGTTTTCTTTATCAATACCTAATATTATAACTAAAGTTACATAAAACATAACAAAAGCAGCAAAATCAACCAATTTGTTTATTTCAAAAAATGGGAAGTTCATATTAAACGATAAGTAAGCTAATAAGAATACTAATCCCGATAAAACTTCTAAAACGAGATACCTTATCCTTACTTTCTCACCACAATACCTACATTTCCCTCTTAAAGATATGTAACTTAAAACCGGTATCAAATCTATAAACTCTAATCTGTGATTACATTTTGGGCAAAATGACCTCGAATGTGTTATATCTAACCCTAGAGGTATTCTATATACCGCCAGAGTAAAAAAACTTCCAAACACAGTCCCCATAATGAAAACTATAATGCAAAATACTATATCCACTTTATTTCTATCCTCTTTTATCAATTAAAGCATATACGCATATAAGCGTATATGCCTATTTAAAATCTATCTTATTTTTTTAATTGTATATTTGAAATATTTCCATCATCTGTTACATCATAAGTAATTACTGTACCAGATGTAGCCCCTTCTTTAGTAATGGTAACTTCTTTATTTTTACCTTTTTCTACATTTAAAGTTATAGTCTGATAGCCCAAGCTAACCATCTCATCACCAATCTTACTAGAAATATATGTTGCTACTGTGTCCGTTGTAGTAGCACTACCACTTGTATAGTAATCTGAAAAGTATGCTGATGTTAATGATGCTACCGCTAATTTAAATGATTCCAATGCATCAGATTTATTTGTTTCTTCTCCTGCTGTTTTAGCTCTTG
>CANRQI010000053.1 GCA_947632835.1 uncultured Clostridia bacterium | reverse complement strand
GGGACCGGCTAGCTACAGTCTGTTAAATTTTATGTTCCACAGAATTTTAAAATTTTACAGACTGTGCGTGGTTGGGAGTACGAATAAAACATATATTTTTTGTTTTCAATATAATTAAAAAAGTTTTATATATTTTTTAGTTATTCTCCCCATTTAAGAAAATGTAATTCTCTAACGATCATAACATTTTCTAAAACGGTCCCCACAAACCATAACTTAAAAAATATATTAAAACTTTTCAATTATTATAAGAATTTAATTTTAAAATAAATAGTTAAAAAATTTTTATCCAAATATTCCTTTTTTCTTAATTGGTGGCTGTTCATTCATAGTTTTAGCAAGTTCGACAAGTAAATTTCTCTGTTCAGTAGTTAATCTTTTTGGAACTTGAACTGTAACAGTAAATACATAATCACCTCTCCAGTTACCAGAAACTGATTTGAATCCTTTATTTTTTAATACAAATTTTGTTCCTGTAGCAGTTCCCTCTGGAATTTTATACTTCTCTTTTGTGCCATTTACCATTGGTATTTCAACTTCTCCTCCCAATGTAGCCATTGTAAAAGTTATTGGAATTTCACATAATACATGTTCAGCTTTTCTAGAAAAAATATTATGTTTTTTTACTCTAACAACTATGTATAAATCTCCATCTGGCCCACCGTTTTTTCCTGGTTCTCCTTCACTTTGCAATACTATTGTTTGCCCATCATCAATTCCTTCTGGAATTTTTACTTTAATTTTCTTTGCTTTTCTAACTGTTCCTTTTCCTTTGCAATCTAAACAAGGACTATTTATAACTGTTCCAGTGCCTCCACAATTATTACAAGTTCTTTGTGTTTCCATTCTTCCAAAAGGTGTAGATGCTACTTGCCTTACTGTTCCTGTTCCTTTACAATTAGGACAAGTTTCTGGTTTAGTTCCCTTTGCAGCTCCTGTTCCATTACATGAAGGACATTTTTCATTTCTATTTATTGTAATTTCCTTTTCAACACCTAAATAAGATTCTTCAAAAGTTATATCTATTCCAACTTTTAAATCTGCACCTTTAGCCATTCCATTTCTACTTCTAGCACGACTTCTTGAACTTCCTCCACCAAAAAATGAAGAAAATATATCACCTAAATCTCCAAAATCTCCAAATCCATCAAAACCAGAGCCATAAGAATAATAACCTCCACCTTGACTTCCTCCAGCATAATTTGGACCATCAAATCCAAATTGGTCATACATTTGTCTTTTTTGTTTATCAGACAAAGTTTCATATGCTTCATTAACTTCTTTAAACTTTTTTTCAGCCTCTTCTTTATTATCTGGATTAGCATCTGGGTGATATTTTTTTGCAAGACGTCTATAAGCTTTTTTTAATTCATCATCAGTAGCATTTTTACTAACACCTAAAACCTCATAATAATCTCGTTTTTGTGCCATCTTTTACCTCCAGAATTATAATACATAAACAAAAGCGGATTTTTGGCATAATTTATCCACTTTTGTTTCTTATTTATAATCAAATTTTTAATTAATCTTTTTTATCTTCTTTCTTATCATCATTTTCTACTTCATAATCAGCATTATATACATTTCCGTTTTCATCAGTTGTTGTTCCTGCTTCTGAATTTGCACTTGCATTAGCGTTAGCTTCTGCTGCTTTTTGACCATATAATTTTTCAGATAATGCATAAAATACTTTTGTAAGTTTATCAGTAGCATCTTTTATATCATCAGTATTATTTCCTTCTAATGCTTTCTTAACATTTGCAATTTCTTCTTCAACTTTAGATTTTTCTTCTCCACTTACTTTATCGCCTAATTCTTCTAAAGTTTTTTCACTATTATAAACTAAACTTTCTGCATTATTTTTAACTTCAATTTCTTCCTTTTTCTTTTTATCTTCTGCTGCATGAGCTTCAGCATCTTTTATAGCTTGGTTAATATCTTCTTCAGATAAGTTTGTACTTGCTGTAATAACAACTTGTTGTTCATTTCCACTAGCTTGATCTTTAGCAGATACATGAACTATACCATTAGCATCAATATCAAATGTTACTTCAATTTGAGGAACACCTCTTGGTGCTGCTGGAATTCCTGTTAAATGGAATCTTCCAAGTGTTTTATTGTAGGCTGCCATTTCTCTTTCACCTTGTAAAACATGAACTTCAACTGCTGTTTGACCATCAGCTGCAGTAGAAAATACTTGTGATTTTTTAGTAGGTATTGTAGTATTTCTTTCTATTAATTTTGTAAATACACCACCATAAGTTTCAATACCAAGTGAAAGTGGAGTTACATCTAATAATACTAAATCTTTAACATCTCCTGAAAGTACACCACCTTGAATTCCTGCACCAATTGCAACACATTCATCAGGGTTAATTCCTTTATCTGGTTCTTTACCTGTTATTCTCTTAACAATAGCTTGAACAGCTGGAACTCTAGTAGAACCACCAACTAATAATACTTTGTGTAAATCATTTGCTGTAATACCTGCATCAGCTAAAGCTTTGTTAACTGGTTCAGCTGTTGCTTCAACTAAATCATGTATTAATTCTTCAAATTTTGATCTTGTCAATGTAACATCTAAATGTTTTGGACCTGTACTATCTGCTGTAATAAATGGTAAATTAATTTGTGTTTGTTGCATTCCAGATAATTCAATTTTTGCTTTTTCAGCAGCTTCTTTTAATCTTTGCATTGCCATTTTATCATTTGATAAATCTATTCCATTTGATTTTTTAAATTCAGCTACTAAGAAGTCTATAATTCTATTATCAAAATCATCTCCACCTAGATGAGTATTTCCATTAGTTGCTAAAACCTCAAATACTCCATCTCCAATATCCAATATAGAAACATCAAATGTTCCACCACCTAAATCATATATCATAATTTTTTGATCTTGAGCTTCTTTATCCATACCAAAAGCTAAAGCAGCAGCAGTAGGTTCATTTATAATTCTTAATACCTCTAATCCAGCAATTTTTCCTGCATCTTTTGTAGCTTGTCTTTGACTATCATTAAAATATGCTGGAACAGTAATAACAGCTTGTGTTACTTTTGTTCCTAAATAACTTTCTGCATCTGATTTTAATTTTTGTAATATCATTGCTGAAATCTCTTGTGGTGAAAATTCATCATCATCTATTTTTACTTTTTCAGCTGTTCCCATTTTTCTTTTTATTGAAATAACAGTATTTTCAGGATTTGTAACTGCTTGACGTTTTGCAATTTGACCAACTAATCTTTCACCATTTTTTGCAAAAGCAACTACTGATGGAGTAGTTCTATTTCCTTCTGCATTTGGTATAACTACTGTTTCTCCTCCTTCTAAAACAGCTACACATGAATTTGTTGTTCCTAAATCAATTCCTATAATTTTTCCCATTTTTAATTACCTCCTAAAATTTAAGATAAATTTTATATTATTGTTTCCAAGTATTTATTAAATATATACTTTTGGGATTTTTTATTTAACAAATACTTTTATTTATCTTAAGTAAATTTATATTTGATTAATATAAATTAATCTAATTTGCAACTATTACCATTGAATGACGTATTACTTTAGTCCCTATTTTGTAACCTTTTCTATATTCTTCAACAATTTCTTGTTCACCTTTGCTTGAATCTTCAACATGGCTAACTGCTTCATGAAGTTCAGGGTCAAATCTTTTTCCAACTGTTTCTATTTCTGTCATTCCAAGTTTTGTTAAAACATCTGAAAATTGCTTTGCAACCATTTTTATTCCTTCTTGATAATTTGTATCTTCAGTTTTTGCTAAAGATGCTTTTTCCAAATTATCCATAACTGGTAAAATTGAACTAACAACATCACCAGTAATTTCTGCATATTTGCTTAAACTTTCTTTTTGTGTTCTTTTTTTATAATTTTCAAATTCCGCAAAAAGTCTTTTATATCTATCATTTAATTCCTCAAATTCTTTATTTGAAACTACACTTTCCTTTTCAGTTTCTACTCCTTCAGACTTTTTTTCTTCATTTTTTACTTCTTTATTTTCTTCACCCAATTTTTTTACCTCCCTTAAAAATGGTTTTTTCCTTTTTTATAGTCATCATTAATTTTTTTGCTAATGTATTTCATAACTGAAATAATTTTAGAATAATCCATACGAGTAGGTCCTATAATTCCAATAGTTCCAATATCTTTTCCTTCTAATATATGATTAAATGTAACAATACTAAAATTTTTTAGTTCTTCTTTTTCTGATTCTTCACCAATATATACATTTATGTCATCTGCTAAACCTGTATTTAAAACATCTGATACTAAATCTTTTGCATTAAGAACATTTAAAAAGTCCTTTGCAACATCAATCTTTTTAAATTCAGGCATATCAACTACTCTGTTACTACCTTCAACATATACTTTATTAGTATCTGATAAAATTTTATTTATTTCTTCAATTATTTTTCTTATTATATTAATTCCAGTTGTTACTTCTTTTGTAATAAACTCTTCTACTGGCAGATTTATAGCATCTAAAGATTTACCAATTAATTTATTTTTAAATATAGTAGTTAAATCATCAATTTGTTCTTCTAAAATATCCTCATCAAATTTTATAATAGATTCTCTAATAATTCCTGAATCTGTTAAAATAACTGCCATCAAAAGCCTATTTCCTAACAATACAAATTTTATATCAGCAATAGTATGATTATTAACATTTGGACCTATTGCAATTGTAGTATAATGAGTTATTTCAGAAAGTGTTGTTGATGCAATCTTAGTAAGCTCTTCTAAATCATTAACTTTGCGCTCTAATCTTTGTTTAATTATTTCCATTTCAGCTATACTTAAATCATCATCTCTTAAAAGTTCATCCACATAATATCTATAACCTTTTTGAGATGGAACACGCCCACTTGAAGTATGTGTTTTTTCTAGAAAACCTATTTTTTCAAGTTCTGCCATTTCATTTCTAATTGTAGCACTACTACAATTTACTTTTCCTTTTTCTACAAGAATACCTGAACTTACTGGTTCAGCATTATCAATGTATTCTTCTATAATTGCTCCAAGTATCTTCTTTTTTCTATCATCTAATTCTTTTGCCATTTTTCACCTCTATTTTTGAAAAATATATTTACAATTAAAAATATTAGCAATCTTTTCATTAGACTGCTAATATATTATAACTTTTATATGACTTTGTCAAGAGTTTTTTTGAAAAAATTTATCTAATTTTTGACTCAAATTAGCATAATTCTGTTTTAATTTACCAGATATTTCTTTTAAATTTTCTATTTTTTCTTTATCCAAATTAATTGTATTTCCATTATAAATTATACTTCCAAAAATCTCATTATCCATTTGTATTTATCCCTTTCAAATTAAAAATTCTAAATAGTTTGATCTTGTTCTTTTTCTTCTAATTTCTCCAATTTTCTTTCTTTTACACTTTTTGCTTTATCTAATCCCAATAACATATTTTCAGCATCAATTATAACTTTTTTATTTTTTCTTTTTCCAGCTTCAATTGTTTCTACAATACCAGCATTTTCCAAATTTTTAACTTTTTGTTCAGCAATTTTTGTTAAATCATTACGTTTTCTTTTATCAAAAAAGCTTCTATTTTCTTTATTATTTATCTCATTCATTTTGTTAGAAATAAATTCCATTTGATTATCAAGATTTTGTGCCATACTTAATTCTCGTCTAGCACCTATCTCGTCTAACAATAAATTATTTAATCTATAATCATTTAATTGTGATTCTAATTCTGAAATTATTTTTATAGTATCTTTAAATTTTTGAGTTAAACCAGCTTTATCAATATCATTTAATGTAATTTTAGTTCCTCCTGGTAATACAATTTCATCATTTTCATCTATAGAAGATTTATTTAAAAGCTCCTTGATTTCATCAGGTTGCATATTCAATTTAGTTCTTAATTGCTCATTTATTTTACTATCCTCTATTTCATATAGATTTACTTTTATATCTCCTTTTAAATCTATATTTTCAAACAATAATTTATCTTCAAAATCTTCAACATTTTCAGCACTTCCATCTCTTATTTTAATCATTTCTTCTCTTTTATCTACATCTAAAATATCATTTTCTGGTAATGTAATATCTAATACTCTTTGTTCTAATCCTTCTTTAATTTTACCTGAAATATCTTTAACTTCTTTAACTTTTTTCATAGCTTTCTGATTTTTTCTATCTTCTACTTTTTTAGCAGCTTTTTGTGCCAAACCTTTTGATGCTTTATACACACCAGCTACAGCTTTTCCAGAAAATTTTAATACTGTTTTACCTACCTTCAATGATGCTTTTGTTGCCAATAAAGATGAAACAGATATAGCTTCTGCAGAAAGTGCAATTACTCCTGTAACCGTATCATGTATAAATTTATGATTTAATGTTTCTAAATAAATTTCCAATATTTTACTAGAAATCTCTCCAATTTGCTCTATAGTTTTATTTGAACTACCATATTCTTCTAAATAAAGCTTGTCTATTTCTTTTTGTATAAGTGCCATTTCTTTTTTAGAATTTTTCATATTATTTTTTACTTGCTCAGGCTTTCTCTCTTGCTCTGGTATAAAATTATTAATTATTGCTTCATGAAGATCTTTAGATATTCCTGAATTTCTTAATTCTTCCATAACATCTATTAAATTCGTAATATTTCTATCTGCTCTAGCTATATTTATAACTTTAGAAATTTTATTATAAGCATCATTTTTTTCTGCATCACTTTTGTTTTCCAACCCATTATTTGGAATTTGTTCTAAATAAAGTTTTATATCATTTTCATTTACATCTCTAGTCATATTTTACATCTCCCCTAATTATATTGCATCTTCTAATTCATCTTCATCATTTCGCCTAATTTTTAATATATCAGTGATAAATTGTATTGTTTCATTTCTCATTTCATTTATAATACTTTTTGTATCTATATCATTAACTTTTTGATTGTAATTATCAACAACACTTTTATATTTTTCGGCACCTTTAAAAAAGTTAAATACTTTATTTTTTAATTTTGAAAAGAAATTATTATTTGCTACAATTAAACTACTCTCTATCAAAAATGCTTCATTCATTTTCTTATCAAAATTTAATTTACACTCTTTAAATTTTTTATTACATTTATCTATAATTTGTGAATATAATTCATATTTATTATTCAACTTTTTCTCTATTTCATTATAATTTCTATTTATTCCATTTTCTTTATCATTAATTATCTTTTGATAATTTATTATTGCTATTTTTTGATTTAACCTAGCATCTTGAATTTCATTTTGAATATTTACATATTGACAATAAAATTCATCATAAACCAAATTTAATTTTTGCTTATAATTATCCACTAATTGCTCTGTAATATCAAATAATGTATCTTGTTTTTGATTATAAAATTTTGCTTCAGCATGTAATAAGTTATACAAATATGAAATTTTTTCTTTAATCATTTGCTCATTTTCTCTAACAAAAATTACACCATCTATTTTTGAAATAGTTGATTCTACATCACTCATTTCGTTAACAACTTCTAGAAGGGCTTTACTTACTTGTTTACTCATTTACTTACCTCCACTTGTTTTTATCTCTATTTTATGATACCTTTAAAATACATTTATTTCAATAAAAAAAGTAAATATTACATAAATGATAAATTTTTGTAATATTTACCTATATAAATTCTTCAAATACTTGATTTGCTAAATCTAATCCTTTTTTAGTTAAAAATATTTTATCCAAATCTACACATATTAAACCTAGTTTTTCCAATTTTTCAATTTCAAATCTAAAATAAAATAACGGATGAATATTAAATTTTTGTTCAAATTTAGAAATAGAAATTCCTTCTAATTTTCTAAAACCAAGCATCATATATTCTTTCATTTGAGCCTCTTTATTTTGTACTTCATGAATTATTACATTTTTTTGAAATTCATTATTTTCTATATTTTTTATATATTCATTCAAATCATCAATGTTGGAAAATCTCACATTATTAATGTATGAATGACTTGCTAAACCAAAGCCTAAATATTCATTTTGATTCCAACAATTCAAATTATGCTTTGATTCAAAAGATTTTTTTGCAAAATTAGATATTTCATAATGCAAATATCCATTTTTTTCTAATATATGCTTTGTTGAATGATACATTTTTCTTTCCAATTCATCAGATGGTAACTTTAAAAGTCCAGAATGAATTTCTTTTTCCAAAGGTGTATTTTCTTCTAAAATTAATGAATATAAAGAAATATGATTAGGATTTAATTTTATAACTTCATTTACACTATCTTCAAGCATTTCCAAAGTTTGATGAGGAAGAGCCAACATTAAATCCACATTGATATTTTTAAAACCAACTTCTTCAGCAATACTATAAGTTTCTAAAAATTGTTCATAAGTATGCACTCTACCTATTAAATTCAATATTTTATTTTGAGTACTCTGTAAACCTATGCTTAACCTATTTATTCCACAATCAAAATAAGTTTGCAATTTGCTTTTATCTACAGTTCCTGGATTTACTTCTATTGTAATTTCAGGAAAATTTATCAATTTGAATTTTTGCTTTATTTTATTTAAAATCAATACAATATAATCAGAAGAAATAAAACTAGGTGTTCCACCTCCTATATAAATGGTGTCAACTAAAATGTCATCATTATTTTGTAAAAATATTTCTGAATTTTCAATAGTTTTTAATAAAGCATTAATGTATTTCTCTACTTTTTCTTCACAATTTTCAAAAGAAGTAAAATCGCAATATTTACATTTTTTTATACAAAATGGAATATGTACATAAATTCCTATTTTTTTCATTTCCTATACTCCTCTGCAATATCATGTATCTTTTTCATTCTATGATTTATTCCAGACTTTCCAATTGGTTCTTTAAGCATTTGACCTATTTCTTTCAAACTTGCTTCTGGATTTTTTTCTCTCAAATTTGCAACTTCTTTTAGTTCTATCGGTAAATCTTCAAATTTCTTTAGCTTTTTTAAAAATTTTATATCTTCAATTTGTAGAATTGCAGCATCAATAGTTTTATTCAAATTAGCAGTTTCACAATTAACCATTCTATTAACATTATTTTTCATTTCTTTAAAAATTCGTATATCTTCAAATTTTAAAACAGCCCTATTTGCTCCTATACATGCTAAAAACTTTGAAATTTGCTCACCATCTTTTATATAAAGTGTATATTTTTCTTTATTTTTTATTAATTTTAATTCAATATCATAAGTTTTACATAAATTTAGAATATACTCAGCATTTTTTAAATCACCAAAATTAATTTCAAGATGATAATTCTTCTCAGGCGAATTTATAGAACCAGCACCTAAAAAAGCCCCTCTAATTATATTTTTCTTCAAATCATCTCTTTTTACATTTAAAAATTTAGAAAATCTTTGAGAAACATCTGTCATTTTTAATATTGCTAAAAAACACTTACCTCTAATTTCTGGTTCATATTCTATTTTTAAATTAAATAAAATTTTAAAAAATCTTTCTATATTATACTCATTTTCAGTTACAAATTCGATTTTTTCTCCATTTGAAGTAGCATTACCTGTAAGAATATATCCTAAAAATTCGGCTTCTAATAATTCTTTATTTTTCCAATTATTAACATTACTTAATTCTTCTTTAACATCTGCTGAATAAGACATATATCCTCCTTGATTATAAATATTTTAAAAATTATAAATTACAAATTATCACTCTATCATTGTTAGACAAATCCTTAAAACATTGAATGTTTTTATAACCTTGCTCTTCAAAAATTTGAGTTACTGCTACTTTTTGATTAAATCCAATTTCTAAAGCAATTTTACCATTTGAATTTAAATAATTTTTTGCCTCTTTTGCAATTCTCCTATAAAAATTTAACCCATCTTTTCCACCATCTAATGCAAGTAAAGGTTCGTTCCTAACCTCTTTTGAAAGAGTTTTTATAACCTCTGTTTCTATGTAAGGTGGATTTGAAACTATAATGTCAAATTTTTCATTTATATTTTCAAATAAATCTGACTCATAAAAAAATATTTCCACATTATTTTTTTTAGAATTTAACTTTGCAATTTGTAAAGCTGATTTACTCACATCTGAAGCAAACATTTTGACATTTTGTAAATTTTTTGCTAATGATACACATATTATACCACTTCCTGTGCATAAATCCAAAATTTTTAAACATTTATTGTCATTTTTGCAAATTTTTATCACTTTTTCGACAAGAATTTCAGTATCTGGCTGAGGAATTAGCACAGAGTTATCCACAAAAAAATCTATTTTCATAAATTCAACTGAATTTATAATATATTGAATAGGCTCACCATCAACCAGCCTTTTAATTTTTTTGAAAAATTCCTCTTCTTGATTTTTACTCACCTCATCTTCCTCATGTACAATCAAATATTCTTTAGAAACTTTCAAAATATTAGACAATAAAAGCCTAGTTTTTAGTGAACCTTCTTCTATTTCATTTTCAATTAAAATTTTTCTTCCATTTTTTAATAAATCAATAACTTTCATGTAATATATTTTATCATTTTTTCATAAATCTAGCAACAATTTTTAGGGGTTACGTAAAAATGTGATATACACACTTTCAACCTTATATATCACATTATTTTTTTATCGTTGATCGATAAGCTAAAGTTTTATCATAATTTGTCATCACATCCTCTTCACCTAATCCAAAATCATATAATCGAATCGCATAAGCATCACCAATTAAATAAAACCACTGTCCAGAAGTTCTCATCGTACATCTACCCATATCAAGCCATTTAAGAGCTGATAACTTCGAAAGAAAAAAGTTATAATAATCCACGTTAAGTGCCCCAACACTTACCTTTGTTCCATTAACATAAAGATTCTGCGTTACCTTTTCAGATGAAACCTCCAATGATAAAGTAACATATATATCATTATTTAAAGGATCACAACCAAAATCTGTAACTTGATTCCATCCATCAACAATCCCCCAATCTCCATACCATTCAAATCGTGCCGCAGCATTAAGTGTATATAAAAAACGTTTGGTAGAACCAGGATTTTGTATACCAAATCTCGTCTCAGCTTGGTTTAAATGACTTCCATCCCATAACCCCAAAAATGGTAAAAAACCAGATGCCCCGAAAGGACAAATATAATCTTTTATATTTCCATAAAATTCAAAAGTCAATCCTTTTGAAAAATCAAATCCTTCTTCACGATTAATTTCAACATAATTAGAACCATCAAAAGTTAAAGACATATTTGTTTCATTAAAATATTTTTCACTAGAATTTGATACTAATCTGTCATAACCTTCATCCTTTTTACTAACAGAACCAATATTTTTTTCTTCCTGATATGCAGCTTTTGCTTTATCAGCATTCGAATAAGTTTCTTTATCATAATATCTTAATGTAATACCATTTCCCCAACTTGAACTACCTTTTTCAATATTACTTGCATCCATATTAAAAACTAATCCTTTTGTTACTCCTAAAGTTGACGTATAATCAAGTTCAGTAAATGTATCATCTGGCAATTCTTTCATTTTTCCATCTTCATCAATTATCCAATTAGTTGTTGCCTCATCACCACTTGGCAATATAGTTCCTTTAGGTACAAATCTGCATCCAGTTCCATATACTTTTCCTGTTTCTTTTTCTACTATTATATTCCATTTATTTCCATTCTCTGCAACTCTATCAAACAATTCTCGTCCAACATTTATTGTACCATCTTCATTCATCATATTTTCTATAACCATCAATTTTAAAGTTTCTTCATCATTCGCTTTATCTGACATTTTCTTAGCTTCCTGTGCTCTTGTTATTATTCCATTATCTCCTATTATCGCATTCAAAGATACCCCTGCTAAAATAAGCATACTGATTATCGTGTT
>CANRQI010000052.1 GCA_947632835.1 uncultured Clostridia bacterium | reverse complement strand
TAATACAAAAAGTTAAAGAAATAAATTCTCAAAGGAAATTTAATGCACCTAATCATGCCTTCAAGTGTTCTTCTTATGATGATATAGCATTAAAAAATAATTCCAATTTAAAATTATCTTATATAATAGCACAACCTAGAATGAGTTATTATATACAATATAGCACAAAAATAATAAATATATATTTGAAATGGTTTTCTATAGAAGACATATATGTTTATTCTATAGATGAAGTTTTTATAGATGTAACACATTATTTAAAAGCTTATAAATGCACTCCTAGAGAACTTGCTACTAAAGTTATTCAAGATGTTTTAAAACATACTGGAATAACTGCAACAGCAGGTATTGGTACTAATATGTATCTTGCAAAAGTAGCAATGGATATAGTAGCCAAACATACAGATGCAGACAAATATGGTGTAAGAATTGCAGGACTAGATGAAAAAACATATAGAAAATATTTATGGAATCACAAACCTTTAACTGATTTTTGGAGAGTAGGGAATGGAACCTCCAAAAAATTAGAAAAAAATGGAATGTTTACAATGGGAGATATAGCAAAACAATCTATTAAAGACGAAGAAAAATTATATAAATTATTTGGAATTAACGCAGAACTACTTATAGATCATTCTTGGGGATATGAACCTTGTACTATTGATAGTATAAAATCCTATAAACCAGCAACAAATAGTTTAAGTTCAGGACAAGTTTTAAAAGAGCCATATAATTATGAAAAAACAAAATTAATTGTAAAAGAAATGGCGGAATTATTATCACTTAACTTAGTAAAAAAGAATTTGATTACAAGTAAACTTACATTAGAAATAGGATATGATGTTAGCAATCTTTCAAATTCAAATTTTAACAATTTGTATAATGGGGAAATAAAATTAGATCGTTATGGTAGAGAAATACCACAACATGCACATGGAACAATAAATATAGATCACAAAACTGCATCTACAAAAATTATTATTGATAAATTTGTAAAATTATATGATGAAATAATAAATAAAAATTTACTTACGAGGCGAATTACATTAGTTGCTTGTGATGTTGTTAATGAAAATGAGTATGAAAATATGCTTATTTATGAACAAATGAATATTTTTATTGATTATAATGAGTTAGCTAAACAAAGGAAAAAAGAAAAAACAGAGAAGCTATTACAAAAAGCATTATTAAATATAAAAGAAAAATATGGAAAAAATTCAATTCTTAAAGGAATGAATTTTGAATCAGGAGGAACTACTGTTGAAAGAAATAAACAGATTGGAGGACATAGAAGTTGATGAATATGAAATATAGTCATAAATATGATGATATAATAAATTTAGAATATCATAAATCCCAAAAACGTCCACAAATGTCATTGTATGAGCGTTCTGCACAATTTGCATCTTTTTCTGCATTAAATGGATATGAAGAAGCAGTTAAAGAAACTGTTGAAGATGTAGAGAAATGGTACAAGTAATTTTTTCTAAAAATTGCTTTAAGTTTTGGTGTTTTTTAAAGTATACTAAGTTACGAAAAATATATGTTTTATGAATGAGCTTCGTGGGGACCGGCTAGCTACAGTATGTTAAATTTTATGTTCTACAGAATTTTAAAATTTTACAGACTGTGCGTTGCTGGGATAATGAATAAAACATATATTTTTCGTAACTATTGCATATTCTACAAAACACCGAAACTTAAAAAAATTGCAAATTGACAATTCTTATAATTTACAATATAATTAGGCAAATAAGTAATATACAAGAAAATATAAAATTTAATAAAAATTAAACGAAAAAATTAACAAATTAATTATTGATAAAAAAATATGAGGATAGTAATTATGAAAATAATGTTTGTATGTACAGGAAATATATGTAGAAGTGCAATGGCAGATTGGTTATTAAAAAAGAAATTAAAAGAGTTAAAAATTGAAAATATACAGGTATATTCATCAGGAGTATATGCTTATGATGGAGATGCACCTACATGGGAAGCCAAAGAAGTAATGAAAGAATATGAAGTTGATTTAAAAAATCATAGAGCTACAAATATAAAAAATTCTAATATAAAAGAAATGGATTTAATTTTGTGTGCTACAGATTCTCATAAAATAGCTGTATTAGATATATATCCAAAATTAAAAGAAAAAGTATATACAATGAAAGAATATGTGAATTATGATAGGAAAAATCATGATAAAATAAATATAAAAGATCCATGGGGATATGACATAGAAACATATAGAAATTGTGTAGCAGAAATAGATGAATGTTTGGAATTACTAATAGATAAAATAATAAGGTGAGTTAAATTATTATAATAAAAAAGAAAAGATTGAAGTAAGCTCTAATTCAACTTCAATCAAAAACTAATCAACTGGAAAAGGACTTTTGTTCTTTTCTTATGAATTATTATAACCTTTCAGAAATTAATTGTCAACAATTTTTCTGAATATGTAGAAAAGAGAGTCTTTTATATGAAAAATTATTTAGAAAAAACGGAAACATTTCCTATAGAAGTATACTATGTTTTTAGAGATGAAATTATTAAAGATTTTCAAAAAAACGAAGGACTGTTTGAAAGATAAACATCATTATAGTGGCCATACATTTTAATTTTTGAAAAAATATTAAAAATGCTATAATTGTAATGTGTAATAACAATGAAAGATATTATAAAAATAAATCAAACTATAAGAAGGAAATAGAGAGGAGAAGTTAAAATGGGAATAGAAGCGAAACAATATCCTGCCAGTTTTTTTAGTAAATTTGAATTAAAAATTCCATATTTTCAAAGAAGATATGTGTGGGATGAAGAAAATAATTGGGAAAGATTTTATGATAATTTTATGAAAAAGGAAGTCCCAGGCTTTATAGGTTCAATCATACTACAAGGATATAAAGGAAAGTATGGAGAGAATCCTGCTAAGATAATTGATGGGCAACAGCGAATTACTACATTTTCATTATTTTTATTAGCTTTGTATATGAACGTGCCTAAAACAGACCAAGATGGATGTAAGTCTAAAGTAGAACAAATTTTATTTAGCCAAAATATGAGCAATTATAAATATACACCTAGATTAGAATTAGGATACTTAGATAAAAATAGTTATAAAGAAATATTCGATTATAATAAGTTTATTAATGGAGAAAATATAGAGATAGATGATAGTACCATCGAAAAAGATGACATGGTCAAAAAATGTTACAAATATTTTAATGATAAATTTAAGGTAGAAGATGAAAATAAAAAAATCGAAGTACTTAAAAAACTTGTATTTAATGATAACATAGAATTCTATGTTGGAATTACAATTGATGAAACTGATGATGAACAGGTAATTTTCGATACTTTAAATACAACAGGAAAACCTTTAACTAATGCAGATACGATAAAAAATTATTTATTTGAAAAAGAATTACGACTAGTCTTAGTAGAAGAAAATATGAAAAACGATATTGATAAAGCATATAATTATGTAGAAAAAAGATATAAGGAAACATGGTATAAACATTTTGAGAATGATGAAGATCATAATAAAAAATTAGATGCTCTGTGGAATAAAAAAGTAACACTAGGAATAAGTGTAAAAAGAGTATATATAGATATGTTTTTACATGCGTATGTTATTATTTTAGGTAAGTATGGATTACAAAATAATTTAGATGAATTAGTAAAAATATATAAGAAAATAATTGACGAAATAAATACTAAAGATGAATTAGAAAAATTTATAGATGAAATATGTAATTATGCAGAAAAATACAGAATATACTTTATGCAACCAACAGAAGAAAAGGAATATAGATATGATACTACAAATGAAAGTATAATAGATCGAATACTATTAACAAATACTTCTACATTTTATCCATATATATTGTATTTGCTGTTGAATTATGAAGGACAAAAATTAACAGAAGAATTACATAAAGTTGAAAAATATCTTTATTTAGATTTAATATATAGAATTAACCCAAATAGTGAGAAAAACTACAATAAATTAGCTTTACAATTTTTAAATAAAAAGAAAAATGGAGAAGAAGACAACGATTCTATAGAAGAAAAAATAAAAGAAATTGAAGAAAGAATAAAATTAGGTTCACAACCAATTGGATTATATAATATTGATAACCAAACTGCAAAAAGATTATTGTTTATTATTGAATTATATAGGAGCTATTCAAGAGCAAATTCAGATAAACATAATGAAACATTTTCATTTCCAGATGATTCTCAATTAGAGCATATAATGCCTAGAAAATGGAGAAACAATTGGAAGGATGAGCTATGTAATTGTACAGAAAGTGGAAAAGAGCTTAAAGAATATGAAGAAAAGGCAAGTTATAGAGACGAAAAGCTAAAATATCTTGGAAATATGACCATATTAAAAGGAAAATTGAATGCAAGTATTAGCGATTCTCAAATGTTTGTAAAAATGTATGGATTAAATGAAATCAAACATAATCCAAGCAAAAGTGTAAGCGAAAATGCAGATTATAGTATTACGACTAAAGATGTTATAAAGTATTATAGCGATGCATTATTAAATACTGAATATGGACGTGAAATTAATGATATAAAAAATAGCATTAAAGAAAAAATAGATAAAGGCGAGGAAGTTTCTAAAGAAGAATGGCAAAAATTAGGTGAAAAATGCGAGGAACTAAAAGTTAAAGATAATATATGGAACGAACAAAGAATAATAAATAGAACTAATGATTTACTAAATGAATTAAATAAAGCTGTTTTATATTAATTCTTTAGAAATCATGGGTGGATTTAAAGATAAAGAGAAAAAAACCATATTTTATAGATTTACAATATTTTAATAATGCTATAATTATAATGTATAATAATGATTAATTGAAAAAAGGAGAATATTAGTATGCAAATTATATATCACGGAAGTTATTGTAGAGTTGAAGAACCGAAATTGCTAGATAATAAATATACAAAAGATTTTGGAAAAGGTTTTTATTGTACGATTTTAAAGGAACAAGCAATTAAGTGGGCTAATAAATATGATACAAAGATAATTAATTTATATGAATATCACGAAAATAATAATTTAAAAATAAAAGAATTTACAATTATGACAGAAGAATGGCTTGATTTTATTATCTCATCTCGTAACGGAAAAGAACACGATTATGATATTGTAATCGGAGCTATGGCAGATGACCAAATTTACAACTATATAACTGATTTATTAAAAGGAGAAATTACTAGAGAAGCTTTTTGGGAATTAGCAAAGTTTAGACATCCAACACATCAAATTGCCTTTTGTACAGATGAAGCTTTAAAAACATTAAAATTTGTTGGAATAGAGGAGATATAGAAAATGGGAGAACCACAAGAAGAAAATGATTTATTCTTTGTTTGCAGTTTTATAGAATATATTGCTAGAAAAACACATAATACAAAAGAATATATTGTTAAAAAAATTGGAAAAGAAAAAATTAATAAAATTTATAATTTAGCAGAAGTTTATCATTGCGAAAATATAGATAAAATTACTGATGAAATAATAGAGGAATCAAATATCGAAAATGGAAATTATGAATTAAAAATTCATAATGATAAACCTACATTTTGGGAAATTGGAAAAGTATATCAAAGACTTATTTTGATGATATGCAACTATAATAAAAATAAATTCATAGATACTCTATATGAGGTTTTAATATCTTGGATAATAGAAAAAATTGATAATTATGATAGTAGTATGTATTATGAAACACCAGAATATATTTATGAATGTTATAAAGAAAATAAAATTTTATAGTAATAAATGTGGTATAAAAGGAATATATAATATTGCACAATTTGGAGGTATTTAACATGTCTATAGAAAAGCAAAAATTATATAATGAAATTGAAACACTACCAGAAGAACTTACAAATCAAGTTATTAATTTTGTTGAATATTTAAAGTTATCATATATAGATAAAGAAGCACCAGATAGTATTACTATAAAAAGTAAGAAAGATTTAAAAGAGAAATTACATAATTTTTTATACTATTGATGAAGATATGGATAAAGTTTTTGTAGTAAGAATAGAACATGCCTTTATGGATTGGGAAAAATATTTAAAAAGACGAATAATTACAATTATTGAGTAATTATTATTTATATTCTCAAAAAAACGACCTTCCAGAATCGATTTTAAGCTGTTTTTAAAAATAAGTAATATAACTTGTTGTCTTAAAAATGTTGAAAATATTGATTTTAGAGGAGGTAGGGGGATAGTATATAAAACTTTATAAAAATAGTATAGAAGAAGTGATATTACCTAAAAGAGAATATGCTATTTTAAGTAGTATAGTAAATTCTGACAGTAATATAAAACCTGGTATTAATCTTGTAGAAACAACAAATATAACGGAAATTGCAGGAATTAATACAAAGGAATTTAAAAAAGCATATAAATATGTGGATGCTTTAGGTGGTACTGTAAATGATTGGTCTAAAAGAGCTGGAAAAATAGAAAGTGATAAATATATTTTTGATATTCATTGGGTACAAGGTACCAATGGAGTAATGACAGAATGGAAAATAAAAAATAAAAAACTGAAAGAAGGAATTATAAATGAAAGTAAAATATATTGGTAAAACTTTTGGTATTGAGGGTTTAACAAATGGAAAAATATATGAATGTATTGGAATAGAAGATGGAATGTTAAGAATAATTGATGATAGTGGAGAAGATTATTTATACTCAGCAATAAAGCCTGCTTCTTTGGAAAATATTAATTTATGTGGAAAATAGGAAATTATAGAAGATAATGAAAATGAAGACTTGAAAAAAGTTATAAAATGAAAGGATGAAATTATGAAAAATCTTGATATGTTAGATATAGAAAACATATTATATGATGGTTCTAAAGAAGAAATAGAAGAAATATTAAAAGAGTATGAAATTTCATTTTCTTATATTTCTAATAATTTCAATTTTGAAAGTAAAAAATTATTACAGATTAGTAAGGGATATAATAGTGCTCAAAAGCCAAATTGTGTTACTTATTTTGGAGAAAATTTTAATATTTAGTTAATTAAGACACTGTAAAAGGTGTCTTTTTTATATAAGAGATTAGCAAGACTAACCTCTTATTTTTTTGTCTTTTACTTTATTAGACGTTAAAGAAATAAAGGTAAAGAGTCAACTCTATTGACTTAAAACGGAGGTATATATATGAAAAATGAAAAAAATAATGTTGAAGAAACAGGAAACGAAGTTACTCAGACTTCAAACGAGAAAACTGAGGAAAAAGCTGAAAAGACTTTAACTCAAACCGAAGTCAACGCTTTATTGAAAAAAGAAAAATAAAAATATATTTACAAATGGGATTAGAACAATATGGATATACAGCACACACATTACGTCATACATCAGCAACAATAATGTATAAATATGTAAATCAAGACATATTATTAGTAAAAGAATTTTTAGGACATAAATCAATAGAATCAACACAAATATATGTACATACAAATAATGAAAGTATAAAAAATGCAGTTTTAAAAAATCCATTAGCAAATATAGCGTAGGAAAGGGGAGAAAAAAGAATGAAAGTAGAATTTGATGTAAATGAAGTACATAAAAATAATATAGAATTACTAAATTGTCAAGTCGAATTAATATTAAAAAGTTTAGAATTTTACGCATATACATACCAATTTATATATCCAAGAAGTGGAAAATCACAAACGAAAGAAGAAAATTTAAGAGTAAGTATGGTATGTGATACTTATGAACAAATTTTTTTTTGCTTAGATAAACCATATACAAGGAATTCTGTAGTATTAGATTTTATAAGAGAAAATCATACATTTGAGTAGAAAGGGAGCAGTAATAACTCCTTAATAAAAAGATATGTAACATTGCACAAAATCAAAGTTTTGTGTAAAAAGGAGAAGGAGTAGGACTAAATATAAAGATACCTGGTTCTGGTATCCCCTTTAAGTCTTGATACTACTTGCTTATAGGCTTCTATTAGTATCCTTCTTAATTTTGTTTTTATATTTTAAACAACAACTTATATTATCTTAATAAAAAAACGCCTAAAAAACGATTTTAGTGCTTTGCTTCAAAATAGCCTTATTTTTTAGACAACAAACTATATGGCTAATTTTTAAAAACGGCTTAAAATCGATTCTGGAGAGCCGTTTTTTTAGTATTTTTTGAGCTAAACTCAGGTAATGCCAGTAATTATATAAATTTCATTTGAACTTAATATTTATCATATTATAATAGTAAAATTGTTATTATTAGATAATATTTTTTATATAAGTAATATTATAATGAGAATTATACAAACTAAAATAAGCAATTAAATTTATTAGTTTAATATAAAAATGTCTTAAAAACGATTTTGAGAGGTCTGAATTTGTAAAAATATTTATTATTTTGAAAATATTATTCTAAATTTAAACCAAACAACAAATGTTCGTTTTTTAGAATAGTAAGTTAAAAATTTAACATTGCACAAATTTAAAATTTCCAAAATCAAAATTTTCAAAATTCAGAATTAAAATTTGTAAATTTAAAATTTAAAATTCAAATTTTATAATTTTATATTTTTTAAATTTATTTTTTATTATTGGAATTTTTGTGAAAAATGTTTTTACAATTTTTTATAATATTTTTTTAAAATTATTTAATTTTTTTAAATCTTAAAATCTATTATTCCCCCCTACTCTACCGTTTTTATCCAATTTGAAAATTTTCTGCATTAGCAGGTATTATATTTATAATGTTATCTCCCAACATATTTTTACCTGTTGTTCTTCTATTTTCATATTCTTCAGCTTTTCCATTTACTTGTTCTGCAAGACATGATAGAACTTGTTCGTAAGTATATTTTAACTGTGCTAATTTTTCTCTTTTATTTTCTTCATTTGATTCTTCAGCATTTAACATAAACTCAAGATTATAACTATATAATTCTAGTGATCTTAATATTAAATCAACCTGTCCATCTAACAAATTAAGTTCAACAGAATGTATAGCTGTTTTATCAAAACTTGGTCTTGTATTCATTGAAATTCCTCCTTTTTAATATCCAACAGCATCTGCTATCATAAAATCTGACATTGGGTGTTCTAACATAGCATCCATTACTTGTTTATTATATAAGTGAGTATAAATTTCTGTTGTATCAATCTGAACATGTCCCAGAACTTCCTGGATTGTCCTTATATCTGTTCCATTTCTGTATAAAAGAGTAGCACATGTATGTCTTAAAGTATGTGTTGCATATTTTGTTTCGTCTAATCCTGCTTTTTTATAAGATTCTTTTACTATAGTTCTTATTTGTCTTTTACTTAATCTTACATTTTGATTACTCAAAAATAGTGCATCTTTATGCTTTTTATTTTTTACTACAAGTTTATTCCTAAATTTTAGATAAACTTCAAGTGCTTCTTTAGTTGGTTTATTAAGATAACAGGTTCTTTCTTTATTACCTTTACCAATGACTACGAATTTACTTTCTGAAAGGTTTAAATTTTCAATATTAAGATTTGCAGCTTCAGATAATCTTAAACCACAATTTAATATTAATCTAATTAAAGCATTATTTCTAATATCTGAATTTTTATAGCTATGTTCATAGACATCTTGAACTTTTTTTGCTTCTGAAAGAGATAGGTAGTTTTTGTTCCAGTTTTTTTTCTGCTTTTACTAGCTTAAATGGTTGTTTAAATAATCTATGACAAATTGTATACAGATAATTAAAGAATGTTTTTAAATGCTCAATTTTCTTTATTCTTGTATTAGCTTTATAATGTCTTTCTGATAAGAAAAATATAAAACCATAAATATCATTATTTTTTAAACTTCTAATGTCGTTTAAAGTTATTTCATTTATATCATCATATTTTTCTTTTAAAGTGTGGACATTTATAAACTCAAGAAATTGAACAATTGTAAATTCTAAATCATCTATATAATTCATTGAAAGATTTTTTATTCCACATAAATAATTTTTTAAATCTTCCAAAAAACTTGGTATTGTATTATCATTCATTTTTATTGCTCCTTTCTCTTTCAATAATGCTTGATATTGCATATTTCTCCATAATTTCTTTTAATTTTGTATCTGGAACATGTGTATATACTTCGGTTGCTTTTAGACTTTTATGTCCTAAAATTTCTTTTAAAACAAAAATGTTAATATTTTTTTCTGTATAAAGTAGGGTTGTACTTGTATGTCTTAAAATATGCACATGACAGTCTTTTAAATTTTCTTTTACTATCTTTATTACCTTTACCTGTTATTTTTATAGTTTGTTCACTATCATCTATTTTTATATTACTTATATTTATTCCAACTAATTCAGATAATCTTAAACTACAGTTTAAAAATATACATGTAATAGCATAATTTCTAATTTTATATTTTGAGTTTGTGTTTATTGTATTAGATAAAAGTTTCTTACTTTGTTCTAATGATAAATACTTTGGTAATCTTTTTTCTATTCTTGCTGATCTTAAACCTAAAGCTGGATTATTTGGTATATAATTATTTACTGATAAATACTCAAATAATTTCTTTAATGATGCAAGTTTTCTATTTCTTGTTTTTGGACTATTTCCTAAATCATAATGTAAGAATTGAATAAAATTATCTAAATTCTGAGTTGTAATCTTTTTTATATCATCAAGAGTAATATCCTTTATTGATATTGCTTTAAAATGGTCTAAATTAAAGTTATCAAGTTTTTCTTTATCATATAGAACTAATTTAAAATATCTAAATAAAGTTCTTAAATCAAAATAAGTTTCATCTACCGTTGTTTGAGCATTAAATGATATAAATTTAATATACTTTAAATAGTTATTTAAAAACTCTGGACTTTCACTTTGATAATCTAAAAACGACATTTTATAATACCTCCTTCAGATATAAGCAAATATCAATTGCCTATATCTGAAGTATAATAAAATTATGTCAAAATTACATAATGTATGGAAAAAGTTTTATTCACACATTTAATATTTACTTATTTATTTGTTATAATATTTAATTTAGCAATTTCTTCTTTTGCAGTTCTAACAGAATAATTATCATAAATGCTTGAAACAGCTTTTATTACATCAGTATCATCAAATTCTCTATGAAAATAGTTTATACTTAGATTATGAAATACTATTTCCATAAAAGATATAAATTTTGCAAGAACAATATCTTCTTTATTATTTTCATTCTCTTTTTCCAACATAATAAAAAACTCCTAAAAACTCGAATTTTAAGCGAGTTTTTTAGGAGGAGCTCTAGGCAAATAGTTCTCACATAAAAAAGCAGAAATGTTCTTAATTAAGCATAAAATCTTAATTAGGCACATTCCACACATATATTTCTTTAATGTTTTTGTATGTTTACTTTTACACAATATATATGCTCTATATTTTGTTATACAGATATTAAATTTCACACTCCAACGGAAATATTTCATAAGATTATAGGATATATGAAAAAATAATGTTTAATCTAAAGCATCTAATTCTCCTCCGATATTACTATAATCATTTACATCCTTTTGATAATTGGAAATAAATTCTGTTACATTATCTATTATTTCTTTCTTATATTTTAAGTCATCTTTATTCTTTCCTGTAAAAGATTTATTTTCTTTTATCATTAATTCATATAAAATTTCAACACCGCCTAAAATATATGTATTATATCATATTTTTTACTAATATTCATTAGTAATGAACAAATTAAATCTATGTTTATTATAAAATATCTGCGGAGGGATTTGAATGAAACATAGAGAAACATCAAAAAAATAACTTAATATACAAAAATCTTTCAAAGTTTAGAAAAGCAAAGAATTATTCCTATGAAGATAATTAAATCTTAAAGGTATAAATATGCACAAGACTTCGCTTTACAATATTGAACACAATGTTAGATCTGTTAAAGATTATGAATTAAAAGCATTAGCAGAAATTTTTAATAAAAGAATTGAAGATTTTTTTGAATAGATTAAAAAGCACTAATCAGTGCTTTTTATTTTGTATGACGGGCATGTCATAAATCTAGGGTGAAAGTCCCAAGAGACGTATTTGTCGCGAACTCGATAGCAACTTGCAAAGCGTAAACCAGTAATGGAGCGTGAAAAGAAGCAATAGCGAAAT
>CANRQI010000051.1 GCA_947632835.1 uncultured Clostridia bacterium | reverse complement strand
AAATTTTATGTTCTACAGAATTTTAAAATTTTACAGACTGTGCGCAGTTGGGATAATGAATAAAACATATATTTTTCATAACTGCTAAAAGTAACAAAAACCAAAGAAACTTAAATAAAAAATATTGTACAAAATAAAAATTTATTATATAATTTTAATAAATTAAACAAAAGATATTTTGAGTTAGGAAGGAATTAAAAAATGGATATTTCTAATTTCACAGATAGTGCAAGAAATGTGCTTACAGGTTCTAGTACACTTGCAATTCAAAATCAACATACAGAAATAACATCATATCATTTGATGGCTATAATGCTTGAAAAAAAAGATAATTTAATTTATCAACTTTTTACCAAAATGGATGTTGAAGTTGAAAAATTAAAAATGCTTATAAATGAAGAACTTAATCAGCTTCCAGCTATTATGACTACTGCTGGAATGAAATTTGCAAGAGATGTGGAGCAAGTTTTAGAAGAAGCTGAAAAAATGTCAAAAGCTATGAAAGATCAGTATATTTCCGTAGAGCATTTATTTTTGGGAATTTTAGAATATGCACCAGAAAAGTTAAAAAAACTTTTGAAATTATACACAATTACAAAACATAAATTTTTAGTTTCTTTAAAAGATGTTAGAGCAAATGTTGTTTTAGAAGATAAAGAAGATGGTGATGGAAGTAGAAATGCTCTTTCAAAATATGGTCAAAATTTAACGGAACTTGCTAAAGAAAATAAATTAGAACCTGTAATTGGTAGAGATGATGAAATTAGAAATGTTATTAGAATATTAACTCGTAAAACTAAAAATAATCCTGTGCTTATAGGAGAACCTGGAGTTGGTAAAACTGCTATTGTTGAAGGTTTAGCTCATAGAATTATTAGAGGAGATATTCCTACAAGCTTAAAAGGAAAAACTATTTTTTCATTAGATTTAGGAGCACTAATTGCTGGTGCTAAATATAGAGGAGAATTTGAAGAAAGATTAAAAGCTATATTAGAAGAATTAGATGATAGTGATGGAAATATTTTATTATTTATTGATGAAATACACAATTTAGTTGGTGCTGGAAAAACTGATGGAGCTATGGATGCAAGTAATCTTTTAAAGCCAAAACTTGCACGTCGGAGAATTGCATTGCATGGGTGCTACAACAACAGATGAATATAGAGAATATATTGAAAAAGATCCAGCACTTGCAAGGCGTTTTCAAAAAGTGAATGTACCAGAACCTACAATAGATGATGCAATAACAATTCTTCGTGGTATTCAGGAAAAATTGGAAATATTTCATGGAGTAAAAATTCAAGATCAAGCAATTGTTTCAGCTGTTACTCTTTCAAATAGATATATAACAGATAGATATTTGCCAGATAAAGCAATAGATTTAGTAGATGAAGCATGTGCATTAATTAGAAGTGAAATGGAGTCAATGCCAGTAGAATTAGATCAAATTTCAAGAAAAATTATGCAATTAGAAGTTGAAGAAGCTGCTCTTTCAAGGGAAGAAGAAGAGGTTTCAAAAATTAGGCTTGCTAAAATTCAAGAACAATTATCAAAACAACGTGAAATTTTTCAAACTCAAAAAGCTAAATGGGATGTTGAAAAAAAGAATATTTCAAGAATTCAAAAATTAAAAGCAAAAATTGATGAGGTAAATGCTGAAATTGAAGCTTCTGAGCGTAGTTATGATTTGAATAAAGTTGCAGAATTGAGATATTCAACTCTTCCAAATTTAAAAAAGGTTTTAGAGCAAGAAGAAAAAGCTATTGAAAAAGAACAGGGTGGAAAAAGTACGCTTCTTAGAAATAAAGTTACAGAAGATGAAATACAGCAAATTGTTTCAAAATGGACTGGTATACCAGTTACTAGAATGGCTCAAGGTGAGAAGCAAAAATTATTACATTTAGAAGAAACTTTACATGAAAATGTTGTAGGTCAAGATGAAGCTGTAAAAAAAGTAAGTGAAGCAATAATGAGATCACGTGCTGGAATAGCTAATCCAAATCGTCCAATAGGTTCATTTCTTTTCTTAGGTCCTACAGGAGTTGGTAAAACTGAACTTGCTAAAACTCTTGCAAGGAACTTATTTGATGATGAGAAAAATATGATAAGATTTGATATGTCTGAGTATATGGAAAAATTTAGTGTTACAAGATTGATTGGTGCACCTCCCGGATATGTAGGTTATGAGGAGGGAGGTCAACTAACTGAAGCTGTTAGACATAAACCATATTCAGTATTGCTTTTTGATGAGGTTGAAAAAGCTCATCCAGATGTATTTAATATTTTTTTACAGATATTAGATGATGGTAGAGTTACAGATTCGCAAGGAAGACTTATAGATTTTAAAAATACTATAATTATTTTAACATCTAACTTGGGAGCTCAAAAAATACTTGATAGTATTTCTCAAAATGGAAAAATAACTGAGAAAACTAAAGAGGAGATAAAAGTTAGTTTAAGAAGTCAGTTTAGACCAGAATTTCTAAATAGACTTGATGAAACAATTTTCTTTAGTGCTTTAGGTAAAAATCAAGTTCATAACATTGTTAAATTATTATTAAAAGGTTTAATAAATAGACTTGCTGAACAGGAAATTACAATGCAATATACAGATGATGTAGTAGAATGGATTGTAGAAAAAGGGTATGATATAAATTTTGGTGCAAGACCACTTAAAAGAACTATTCAAGATGAAATAGAGACATTAGTGAGCAAATCAATTGTAGCAGATGAAATACAAAAGAAAGACAAAATTGAAATTTTTGTAAATAATAAAGATGAATTGGAAATAAGGAAAATTTAGCAGGAGGTATATTTTAAATAAAAAATGGCAGAAATAACAGATAACTTAATAGAAGAAGCAACCCAAAATGCTGATAATAAAGAGTATTATTTAGAGAAGATAAATGAATTTCCACTTATTATTGAATGGGCAAGTGAAAATCTGAAAAATTGTAAAGAACTTATAATTAAAGCTGTAAAGATTGATGGTGGAGCATTAGAATTTGCTAGTGATGAACTTAAAGATGATAAAGATGTTCTTTTAGAGGCAGTAAAGCAAGCAGGCTGGACTGCTTGTTATGCAAGTGAAAGATTAAAAGGTGATAAAGATGTAATGCTTGAAGCAGTTAAAAATGATGGTCAAGTTTTATATTATGCAAGTAAAGAATTAAGAGATGACAAAGACATAGTTTTAACAGCAGTTTCTAATAAACCTATTATTTTAAAATATGCCAGTTTGAGACTCAGAGAAGATAAAGATGTGGTAACTACTGCTTTATCTAAGAATAAAAAGATTTTGGATTTCGTTCGGAGAGAATTTACAAAAAGATGAAGAAATTTTAAAATTGTGTGAATCATAATTTAATATGTTTTAAATTCGAAAAATATTCCGTTTAATATCGGAATATTTTTTTATCTTTTGAATATATATTACTAATAATTAGTAAAATTTGGAAGGAGTTTAAACATATGAATAAATTTGTTAGAAAAGCTAGTGAAATTTTTGAACTTCCTAGAGAAGTTGTAAGTTCGGTTCCAAAAATAACTATAACTGCATTTGATGAAGTAGTTATTGAAAATTTTAGAGGTATATTAGAATATGAAGATTTTTTTGTGCGTATAAGTACATATATAGGAAATGTTAATATTAATGGTTTTAATTTAAAACTTAATCAAATGAATGAAGATGATATTTTAGTAAAAGGAAAAATTGAGAGTATAAATTTAGAAAATGTATCGTAATTTTTATTTAAGTTTCATTAGTTACAAAAATATATATTTTATGAATGAGTTTCGTGGGGACCGGCTAGCTACAGTCTGTTAAATTTTATGTTCTACAGAATTTTAAAATTTTACAGACTGTGCGTGGTTGGGAGAATGAATAAAATATATATTTTCGTAATTAACGAAACTTTAACTGATTATAAATATTGAAAAATTTAGAATGGAAAGAGAATATTATGTGGATTATTAAAGTATTGTATTTATATATTTTTGGCTATGTAAATATTGAAATAGAAGGATTTTTTGTTGAAAGATTTATTAATATATGTATTTCAAAAAGAATTTTTTTGTGGAAATTAATTAGAGTTAGAAGTACAGTCGTTAATGCTAGAATTAGTTTAGGAGATTTTAGAAAAATACGACAAATTGCTAGAAAAACAAAATGTAAAATGAGAATAAAAGATAAAAGAGGTTTACCATTTTTACTTCATAGATATAAGAAAAGAAAAATTTTTGCAATTACGGCTACTGTAATTGCAATTTTAATTTTTGGACTAACTAGATTTGTTTGGAATATTGATGTAAAATGTGATGATGAAATAAATAAAGAAGAGATAATTAGCTTATTAGAAAAAGACCGGAATCAAGGAAGGAGTGCTTATACATAAAATAAATAAAGAGAAAGTTATAAATGAAATTAGACTACAAAGAGATGACATTTCATGGGTTGGCATAAAGATAAAAGGAACAAATGTTATTGTTAGTATTGTTAAAGCAACTAAAAAACCAGAAATTATTGCTTCTAATGAAGCGTGCAATTTAATGTCAAATAAAGAGGCAATTATCACTAAAATAAGTGTACAAAATGGAACTGCAAGAGTAAAAGAGGGAGATGTTGTAAAACCAGGTGATTTAATAGTTGAAGGAGTTATGGAGGGAAAATATACAGGAAATAGATATGTTCATGCAGAGGCTGATATAAAAGGAAAAGTTTGGTATGTAAAAGAAATGGAGGAAAGCTTAAATCAAGAATATTACATACCTACAGGTAATTCTGAGAAAAAATATCAAATAAATATTAATAAATTTAAAATAAATTTCACTAAACCCCTTCCAAAATTTAAAAATTATGATACAATAGAAAAGAATAAAAAAGTAAAGTTATTTTCAAATTATTATATTCCAATTGAATTAAAAGTTTTTGAATTTAAAGAAAAAAAATTGGAATCTAAGGAATATACAATAGAAGAACTTTCTGAAAAATTACAAGAAAAATTAAAAAATGAATTGCTAGAAGAAAATAATATTTCTGAGGAAAATATAATAGAGATTACTCCAATAGTCGAAGTAAATGATAATAAAGTAAAAGTCAAATTAACTTGTGTTACTGAGGAGGAAATAGGAATTTTAGAGCAATTAATTTATTAGGAAAGGAAGAGAACATATGGAAGAAAGAAGTTTAAAAGTATTAGAACCAAACACCACCTTTTTTAGCAAAATTTCAAGTACACTTAGTAAATTACTTACTCCAACAAAAGTAGGAATAAATGGAATATTAATTTCCATAAAAAGAAATAATTGTATAAAATATTTTGAAGCATATAAAAAATCAGAAGAATTAAATGATGTATCTAAAAAAGAGCAAATACAAAAAAGATATGAAGAAGCATATACATTATATTTAGAATCAATAGATAAATTTATAATGGATTCAGTTTATAAAAAGGTAAAAAATGGAACAGCATCTATGTTTGAGAAGGATGCATTATCAAATTATTATAATATAGTTCATTTGAAAGAAACAGAATATTTAGAATATAAATATAGAAAACAAAAATTTTTACTAGAATTGGATTTTGAATCTTTTAAAGAATCTGCTAAAGAAAAAGCTTTAGAAAAGTATAAATTGATATATATTGAAAAAATGGATGTATTATATAAAGGAATACTTAAAAATTATTCTATAAAATTAGCAGATGGTATAAAAATGCAAAAAAACGGATTAGTTAATTTATATAAAAATATTTTTGAAACTTTGGAGGAATACATAAAGCAAGTTTTACCAATAAAATTAGAATATGAGAAGGATGATGAAAATTATTCTAGTATTTTAAATGGATATGAAGAATATGAAAAATTTAGTGTAGGAAAATTAGACGAAAAAGACTTTTTAGAAAAAAATATGATTTTATTAGGTTTGAGCAGAGTTTTATTTACACATAGTTTACCACTTGTTGCTGCTGAACAATGTTATGACAAATTATTAAGAGATATTAGAAATTTAATTGTAAATACTAAAGTTGCAGAGAAAAAAGAGGAAGCATATAAAATGCTTATAAAATTAATTGAAGATTACAATGTTAAATTACTATCAACAAAGGTTTATTGGGATAACCCTGATGAAAGAGAAAAATATAAAAAATTCTGGACAAAATATAGCAAAGAAGAAGATGCAGAGAAAAAAGAAATATTATCATTAAAGAGAGAACTTTCACAAATTGAAAATAAAGGTGAAAAAAATATTGAATTAAGAAAATTTTATAAACAAAAATTAGTTAATTTTGGAGAAATGAAGAGCTTTAAAAATAGCAGTATTACAGGTGAAAAAGCTAGATATTATAAAGCTAGTTAGACATAATTTTTTGGAGGATATTAGTGAATAGGCTAGAAGTTGAATTTAGAGATATTGAAGAAAATGAAGAATATATAAAAACTATTAGTAAAGTTATAGACAAATGTTTTGAAGTAGAAAATTTAACTATTAGTAAACTTTATGTTAGTGTCATTCTAACAACACCTGAAAACATTAGGAAAATTAATAATCAATATAGAAGTATTGATAGTGAAACAGATGTCCTTTCATTTCCAATATTTGAAAAAGATGAAATTAATAATATTTCTAATGAAATAGAAGAGGCTTTAGGAGATATAATTATTTCTATTGATAGAGTTAAAGAACAGGCAAATGAATATGGACATAGTTTTGAAAGAGAGCTTTCATACATGGTAGTACATGGCTTCTATCATTTAATGGGATATGACCATATTGACGAACATGATAAAACTATTATGAGAGAAAAAGAAGAAAATATTTTAGCAAAATTAAATATTAGTAGATAAAGTTTAATATTTTTATTAAATTATGAAAAACTTATGATATATAAAATTGGGAGAATGCTTATGAAAAAAGAAAAGAAGAAAAAAGTTATAATAGCAGTTGTTGTTATTTTATTAGTGATTATTGCTGGAGCTCTTGTAGCATATTTTACTATGAATCAAAAAAATAATGAAACTGAGCAAATTGCAAATGTAGAAGAGAATATTCCTGAAGAAGTAGTTGAAGAAGAACCACCAGCACCTCAAATTAATATATATAAAGGAAATGATAGACCAATTGCATTTATGATAGATAATAATAAAAATGCGTTTCCACATTCTTCAATTAATTCAACTTATATAGCTTATGAAATAATAGTAGAAGGTGGAGAATCAAGAGTAATGGCAGTGTTTAAAGGTGTTTCAGTAGATCAAGTTGGACCAATTAGAAGTGCTAGGCATTATTTTTTAGATTATGCTCTAGAAAATGATGCTATTTATGCTCATTTAGGTTCAAGTCCACAAGCATTGAGAGATATAGAATCTTATAGAGTAAATAATGTAAATGGTATAAATTATGATAGTGGAAAAGCTAGAACTCCTACTGCTTTGTATTGGAGAGCAACAAATAAAAAAGCTCCTCATAATGCTTATACAAATACAAATTCAATTTTACAAATAGCAAAAGAAAGTGGATATAGAACAACATCTAATAAAGAAAGTGTTTTAAATTATGTTCCAGAAGAAATTAATTTAGAAGCAGAAGATGCAAGAGTTGCAAATAAAGTAAGAATACCATATTCATCTTCAAATGTTACAGAATATCAATACAATCCTGAAACTCGTAGATATACAAGATATTCTAAAAAACAAAAAATGACAGATGAAGTTACAGGAGAAGATGTTACAACAAAAAATATTATTTTAACTTTTGCTCAAAATACTGATTTAAACGATGGTGAAAATAAAGGTAGACAAAATGTTGTAACAGTTGGGGAGTTAAATGGATATTATATAACAAATGGGAAAGCAATACCAATTATATGTAAAAAGAGTTCTAGGTCAGAACAAACAACTTATGTAGATGCAAATGGAGAAGAAATTAAAGTAAATGATGGAAACACATGGGTTAATATTTGTCCAATAGATGCAAATGTAACTTTTAGTGAATAATAAACTTTTAATCAGAGTAAGAAAGGACTGAATATAATTTTTATATGAATGATTTTAAATCAGGTTTTGTTAGTTTAATTGGCAAAACAAACAGTGGAAAATCAACCCTTTTAAATAGTTTAGTAAAAGAGAAAGTAGCGATTACTGCACCAAAAACTCAAACTACAAGAACAGCGATAAAGGCAATAATAAATAATGAAAATTCACAAATAATAATTACAGATACACCTGGTATTCATAAAGCAAAAACTAAATTAAGTAAAGCTATGATTGAAACTGCAGAAACTATGATGAAGGAAGTTGATGTTGTATTATTTTTAGTAGATTGCTCTGAAAAAAGTATTTGTGAAGAAAATATAAAGATAATTGAAAGATTAAAAGAAACTAAGAAACCATGTATTTTAGTAATAAATAAAATAGATTTAGTATCAAAAGAAAAATTATTAAAAGTAATAACAATGTATAAAGATGAGTATGATTTTAAATCTGTAATTCCCATATCAGCATTAAAAAATGATGGAACTGATATAGTAATAAATGAAATAGAAAAATTATTACCAATTCGGACCAAAATATTATGAAGATGATGAATATACAGACCAAACAATGAGAGATTTAGCTTCAGAAATAATAAGAGAAAAGGCATTAAAATTGCTAAACGAAGAAGTGCCACACGGTCTTTATATTGAAATAGAAAAATTTAAAGAAAGAAAAACAAAGCAAAATAAGGATATATATGATATAGAAGCTATTATTTATTGTTTGAGAGAATCTCATAAAGGAATAATAATTGGAAAAGGTGGAGAAATGCTTAAAAAAATTTCCACATTTGCTAGACAAGATATAGAAAAAATAGTAGATACTAAAGTTAATTTAAGAGTTTGGGTAAAAGTAAAGCAAGATTGGCTTAATAATGAAAGCTTAATTAATAATAAATTTAAGTTAAAGTAAAATTGTTAATAAAAATAATGAATATTTTATTTTAAAATTACCAATGATAAGTATAGGAAGTGATTATTATGATTAAGAAAATTGCTTGGAATACGTTTAAAAATACTGGTGATATAAACACGTATTTAGAGTTTTGCAAGTTAAAAAATGTGGAGGAAAGTTTAAATATAAATAATAATGAAACAGATAAAAGTAAATGGAATAATAATTGCGGAAAATAATTCAAATGATTTTGATAAAATGGTAACAATGCTTACTCCAAATTTAGGAAAAATTGGGTGCAGTGCAAGAGGTGCAAGGCGTACAAAAAGCCAGCTTCTTGCAGGAACTCAATTTTTGTGTTTTGGAGAGTATTTACTTTTTAAAGGTTCAGATACATATAGTATAAATTCATGTGAAACTATTGAAATGTTTTATAATCTTAGAACTGATTTAGATAAATTATTATATGCTTCACATGTTACTAAAATAATAAATGATGTTACAACTGAAAATCAAAATTCATTTTATATATTAAAATTGTTTTTGAATACGCTTTATGCAATGTCAGAAACAGATAAAAATTTAGATTTTTTAACATCGGTTTTTAAAATGAGGTTAATGAAAATAATTGGTTTCTCTCCGAATGTAAATGAATGTGTTTCATGCAGAAAAAAAGAAAACTTAGTTGGTTTTAGTTTTAAAGATAATGGATTTAAGTGTGAAGCATGTAGTAAGCAAGATACAGGAATTTTTAAATTAAGTGAGGCTACTAAAAATGCTATAATTTACTCAATTAAAGCAGATTCAAAAAAAATTTTTTCTTTTGAACTTTCGGAAAATAGTTTAAGAGAATTTGAGATTATTTCTAGGTTATACTTAAATGAAAAATTAGAAAAAGAATATAAAGTAGATAAATATTAATAGAAGGAGATTAATTTGAAATGTTAAATTTAGAAGTAATGCTTGATGAAGAGAAAATTCAAAGTAGAATTTCAGAATTAGCAAAAGAAATTGATGAAGATTATAATGGTAAAAATATTATAGTTGTATGTGTATTAAGGGGAGCAATATATTTTACAGTTGATTTAACTAAAAAAATGAAAACACAAACAGAACTTGATTTTGTTAAAGTTTCAAGTTATGATGGAACAGAATCAACTGGAAGAATAGATTTAAAATTAGAATTGAATGAAAATATTGAAAATAGAGATGTTTTAATAGTTGAAGATATAATAGATACAGGTTATACATTAAAATTTTTAAAGGAATATATTATGAAAAAAAATCCGAAAAGTTTAAAAATAGCAGTTTTACTTGATAAAGAAGAACGCAGAAAAGTTCAGATAGATGTGGATTACATAGGATTTAAAATTCCAAATAAATATGTTGTTGGATACGGATTTGATTATAATAATACTTATAGAAATTTACCATACATTGCTAATTTAAAATCTTAAATATACTAAGTTACGAAACATATATGTTTTATGAATGAGCTTCGTGGGGACCAGTTAGCTACAGTATGTTAAATTTTATGTTCAACAGAATTTTAAAATTTTACATACTGTGCGTTGCTGGGATAATGAATAAAACATATATGTTTCTTTATAATAAGTTAGAAGTTTTAATATTTTTTTTAAGTTATTCTCCCCATTTAAGAAAATGTAATTCACTAGAGTTCATAACATTTTCTAAAACGGTCCCCACAAACCATAACAAAAAAAATATATTAAAACTTCTTTTTTAGCTATATTGCAAATAAAAAAATATATGTTTTATGAATAAGCTTCGTGGGGATCACTTTAAGAAAATAGAATTTATATTGAAAAAATATAAACTGCATGATATAATAACACATATAAAATTTTTTTATATAAGTAACTTAAAACCTTGAGCTAATTAAGGAAAGAAGGGTGAATATTATGAGTGCGACCATAATAATTGGCGGTGCTTGGGGTGACGAAGGCAAAGGCAAAGTCGCTTCTTATGAAGCTTCTGATGCACGGCTTGTTATCCGAGCCACTGGAGGTGCTAATGCGGGGCACACGATTGTTTTTAACAATCGCGGTGAGAGACATAAAATAGCCTTGCATTTGATTCCTGGAGGAATCGTTTATCCTCAGGTGAGAGGATTAATAGGGCAAGGAGTTGTAATTGACCCTAAACTTCTCATAGAGGAAGTAGAGAAACTAGAGGAAATCGGGATTCCGTTTGTCAGATCTCGGCTCCGAATTGCTGGAAGAGCTCATGTGGTTTTACCGTACCATAAAGAGCTTGACGAGTTAAAGGAGCGTTTAAAGGACAATCCTATAGGTACGACTAAGCGTGGGATTGGGCCTGCTTACGAGGATAAAAAAGCACGAACGGGAATACGAGTTTATGATTTGCTTCTTCCTGTTGAGGAACTGGAAAAAAAGATTGAGGTTGCAACTAGACCTCATTACCAGTTATTCAAAGATAACGGAATGGAAGATAGAATCGTGAGTCCAAAAGTACTGGCAGAGCAGTACAGTCAGTATGGTAAAGTAATTAAGAATATGGTCATTAATGCAGATATTCTCACAGAGGAAGTTTGCAAAAATGGCGATAAAATTGTCGTAGAAGGAGCACAGGCATATCGCCTTGATAACGATTACGGCGACTATCCTGACGTAACTAGCAGTAATTGCGTAACGGCAGGAGCTTTAATTGGTGCACATATTTCACATAAATGTGTAGATAAGGTGATTGTGGTAGCAAAGGCTCACTGTTCTCGTGTCGGAAATGGTGTATTTCCGACTGAACAGCTTGCACATATTGAAAACGACAAAGTAACGGAATATGATCAGCCATTTGTTGGCGATGTAATTCGTGAAATTTGTGGAGAATATGGAGCAACAACAGGAAGGCCGAGAAGATGTGGTTGGGGCGATGCGATACTGCTTAAGAGTGCTTGCTCACAGGCGGTTACTGGAGCAGACTACATCTGTTTGAGCCATATGGATTCCATTGGGAAAGTGGGAAACATTTTGGGTTCAATTAAATTATGCACAGCTTACAGATATCAGGGCAAGAAAATTTATTTCTACCCTGACGATATGGAGCTTACAGGAGAGGTTCCCGAACCCGTATATACGGAGTTTGCGGGTGGATGGGATATACCGAATACCTTGCGAGATTTTGATATGCTTCCAGAGAAAGCGAAACAGTATATCAAGATTATCGAGGATATTGTAGGAATACCTGTAAAGTATATTGGGGTTGGACCTAATAATAATGATGTCATTGTAAGAGATGACGTCTAATTGTTCACTAAGTTACTAGAA
>CANRQI010000050.1 GCA_947632835.1 uncultured Clostridia bacterium | reverse complement strand
AGTAACTCTCTCCAATAATTTCCTCCTCCATTTCCTTTAAGTCTTTCATCATCCATAGTAAAACCTTTTATCATATACTCTTTTAATCTTTCTGTTGCCCATTTTCTAAAATTAGTAGCAATTTTAGATTTTATTCTATAGCCCAAAGAAATTATCATATCTAAATTATAAAAAGGAATTTCTCTTGAAACAGTTCTATTTCCTTCTTTTTGAACTTGTCGGAAATTCTGACAGGTTGAATTTTTATCAAGTTCTTCTTCTAAATAAATATTGTTTATATGTTCTATTACATTTGTTCTTGAAGTACCAAATAGTTCAGCCATTTGTTGTTGAGATAACCATACTGTTTCATTTTGAATTTTGACATCTATTTTGGTTAACCCATCATCTGTTTGATATATTATAATATCTCCATTTGCATTATCCATAATAAATCTCCCCTTTTCCATACCACGAACATTTGTATTGTATCATCTTTTGACTTCATATTCAATATTTTTACAAAAAAATATTAATTTTTTACACCAAAAAAAGAAGTGTTATCCCTTTTCTTTTGGATGCACTCCTTGTTTTTTCTTATTATAATAAAAATGCCTAGGTGGCAACGTACTTAACATACGCTTAGCATTTAGCTACCTTACCTAGGTCTTACTATAAATATTTTACCACACCAAAAATTGTATGTCAAATATTTTACTAATATTTTATGCTAAATTTTTATTTTTTATTCTTACTATTCCTCGGAAATAAACTTACTCTAAAATTTTTGGGCTTTAATTCTTCTATTACATTTTCAACCAGTTTTATGTTTTTATAAGAATTATAGAATGTATTAACAGTTAAATCAGCAAGTTGTATTCCATAATTTGTTTTAGAATCATAATAAGTAATTTTAAAGTCATCATCATATATACAGAACTCTGTCTTTAGATATGTTTCTAAATTATTTAATTCTCCAACTCTTATATTTCTATTATCTATACTAATAATAAACTCTATTGGCTCATCATTTTCTTGTAAATTAAGCTCTGGCAATATGCAATCTTGAATTAAAACTTTTACTGCATAATTAAAAAATATATTTGAATCAACTATTTCTTTTCTCATATATTTTTTATCAAATACCTTAACACAACCATGAAAAGTTTCAATATCTTGAATTTTATTAAATATCTTTATCTTTTCTTCTTCCGTCATGTCATATGATTTTATTTCGGTTTCTAAATCTAACTTCTTTTCTTTTTTTAATTTAAGATTTTCTTTTTTATATTTCGCCCTTATTTTTATTCTATCTTCTTCATAAGAAAAATATCCACCTACAGCAAAATATTTAGAAATTATATCATACTTTTCTTAATTTGTCTTAAATTTAGTAGAATATTTTAAAAAATTTAAAGAGCCAGTAAATATACCAGCTCCATATTTTAATATGCAATTTCAAATTTGTATTGATAGTATTTTCCTCTTATATTACTGATTCTTTCCACAACAGTTCTTATATTTCTTCCCACTTCCACATGGACAAGGATCATTACGTCCTACTTTTGGTCCTTGATTTACAATAGGTTGAGGCTTTGTATCAGTTGCACTATTTTGATTTGGAGCTGATTCTCCAACATCAATAGCTGATTCTTCAGCAAATCCTTCTGAAGTAACTTTTACATTATTTTCACGTGATAATTTTACTACTCTTGCACCATGTAATAATATTTTAGAAACATCTAATTTTATAGAAGCTATCATTTCTTCAAACATGTTTCCGCCTTCAATTCTATATTGAACAACTGGATCCTTTTGACCATACGCACGTAATCCTATACCATTTTTTAAACTATCCATACTATCAATATGATCCATCCATTTATTATCAACAACTTTTAAAATAATAAATCTTTCAATATCTTTTAAAGGCTCTCCTATTTGCTTTTGTTTATCCTCATAAGCATTTATTACTAAATCTTGTAATTCTTTTATTACATCCTCTACTTTATGATGTCCATCTAAAGTTTCTAAGCTATCAACATTAAATGTAGATTTTATTTCATTTAATAATGCTTCTGGTTTAAACTCTTTACCTTCAATTTCATCTCTATATGTTTCAACAACCATCTCACAGGAATCCATCATCATATCTTTTACATTTTCGTGCATATCATTTCCGTCAAGAACTTCTCTTCTCTGATTATAAATGATGGTTCTTTGTGCATTCATAACATCATCATAACTTAATACATATTTTCTTGAACTAAAGTTTCTTCCTTCAACTTTCTTCTGAGCATTTTCAATCATATTTGTAAGCATTTTTGAAGGAAGTGGTGTATCTTCATCTATTCCACCTTTATCAAAAACTTTTGACATTAAATCTCCACCAAAAATCTTTAATAAATTATCATCCATTGCTAAATAAAATCTAGATTCACCAGGATCTCCTTGACGACCAGAACGTCCACGAAGCTGATTATCAATTCTTCTTGATTCATGTCTTTCTGTACCAATAATTTTTAAACCACCAGCTGCTAAAACCTTCTCTTTTTCTTCTTTTATTTCATTATCAAATTTGTCAACTAATTCTTTAAATTTCTTTCTAGCTTCTAAAATTTCTTCATCATCTGTTTCATTAAAAGCATTGGCCTGCTCTATTAATTCCTCAGAATATTTTTGCTTTCTAAGCTCTTGTTTTGCTAAATATTCACTGTTTCCTCCAAGCATAATATCAGTACCACGACCTGCCATATTAGTTGCAATAGTAATAGCACCATATTTTCCAGCTTGAGCAATAATTTCTGCTTCTTTTTCATGATTTTTAGCATTCAATACTTCATGTGGTAATCCTTCTTTAGATAAAATTTTACTAATTTTTTCAGATTTCTCAATAGAAACTGTACCAACTAGAACTGGTTGACCTTTTTTATGAGATTCTTTAACATCATTAGCAATTGCTCTAAATTTTGCTTCTTCATTTCTATAAATAACATCAACATTATCTAATCTAATTAATGGTTTATTTGTAGGAATACTAATAACATCTAAGTTGTAAATTTCTTGAAATTCTGCTTCTTCAGTCATAGCTGTACCAGTCATTCCAGAAAGTTTTTCATACATTCTAAAATAATTTTGGAATGTAATAGTTGCTAAAGTTTTTGATTCATCAGCTATTTGAACATTTTCTTTCGCTTCAATTGCTTGATGTAAACCATCATTGTATCTTCTACCATACATGATACGACCAGTAAATTCATCAACTATTAAAACTTCGCCATCTTTTACGATATAGTCAATATCCTTTTTCATAACACCATGAGCTTTTAATGCTTGATTGATATTATGAACTAAATCTGAATTTTCAATATCATTCAAATTCTCCAATCCAAATTCTTTTTCTGCTTTTTCAATACCCTTAGCAGTTAAAGTTGCTGTTTTTGCTTTTAAATCAACAATATAATCATAGTTTTCATTGTCTTTAACTTGCTCTTCATCTTTTATATCTTCTTCTATAATAACTTTAGATTTCAATTTTCTAACCAAAGTATCTGCTTTTTTATATAAATCTGATGATTTATCAGCTCTACCTGAAATTATAAGAGGAGTACGTGCTTCATCAATTAAAATACTATCTATCTCATCAACAATAGCATAATTTAAACCTCTTTGAACCATATCTTCTTTACTAATAACCATATTATCTCTTAAATAATCAAATCCAAACTCATTATTAGTACCATAAGTAACATCAGCATTGTAAGCCTTTTGCTTCTCTGCCCTTTCCATTCTACTGTGAATTAAACCAACTGATAAACCTAAAAATTTATACAATTTTCCCATCCATTCACTATCTCTTTTAGCTAAATACTCATTAACAGTAATAACATGTACACCTTTTCCTGATAAAGCATTCAAATAAACTGGAAGTGTTGCAACCAAAGTTTTTCCTTCACCAGTTTTCATTTCTGCAATTCTACCTTGATGTAATACAACACCACCAACTAATTGTACGTCAAAATGTCTTAATCCTAAAACTCTTTTAGATGCCTCTCTAACAACAGCAAAAGCTTCTGGTAAAATATCATCTAATGTTTTTCCATTTGCCAATTCATTTTTAAAATAATCTGTTTTAGCTGTTAATTCTTTATCTGAAAGTTTACTAATTTCTTCTTCTAATGAATTTATTTTATCAACAATAGGTCTAATCCTTTTTACTTCTTTTTCACTATAGCTTTTAAATATAGCTTTTAATAATCCCATTTTGTATATCATTTCCTTTCTTAATTGCTATGATTTTATCTTAATAACTATAACATTATTTAATATTTTATGCAAGAGTTTATTAATTTAAAATTTGATTTTAATGTTCAACTTTATAATCATCCTTATCATTACTCCAAGAATTTGGTTCATAAACTGTTCCTGTAAACCATATTTCACCTGTTTTTTTGTCTCTTATTACATACATAAATGGTTTATCAATTTTTATTAATACTGGCTCTGCTCCATCTCTAATCGCACTTAAATCATTCATATAAATTACTGTAGCTGCAGCAGCCTTCACACCTTCTTCAGAAAAATCAATATTAGCTTTATGTAATACATCTCCTACAAACATACTATCAGTTGTAGACATATTAGAAAAATCTGCTGTTTTTTCACTAAACGCATCAACAATTCCTAATTTTTCTAAATCTTCTACCATGTCCAAACTATAATCAAATGAAAATCTTGGTATTGTAAGATGAATACCACCTTCATTGTCAGAAGCTGTTTTTAAATTATCATCAATATCTTCTAAATTTTCAATTTCAAAGTTTTCTACATATTCAGATAAATTTTCATCTGGCATAATTGCAATAAATTCCATTTGTTCTTCATCATATTCTTCTAAATCCATTGAAATAGCAGTAACATCATCACCTTCATAATATGAAATATCTTCACTTTTTGTCTCCATTGCCATCATGGTAGCTCCCATATCACTTCCATCATCTAAATAGAAAACTCCTTCTCTGGTATCTTCTGCTTCAAATTTTGTTTTCCACTCCATATCAATAGCTAAAGCATTTATTAAAATTAATTTATTATCTCCATTTGATACTGATTCATCACTCAACATATTTTTAATTTGACCAAAAGTTTTATTTTCTATCCAAGTATTAATATTTTTTGCGTTTTTAAAAGCATCATATTTCACTTCTGCATTGTATGCGTTTAATAAATGAGTTTTATATTCATCTTTTACATATTCTTCATATGAATTTCTAATATACATTGCATTTGCTAATGATAATATATCCTCTATATCATCATATTTACTTAAATTACCATTTCCGATTAAATTATCAATTTGTTCCTTTGTAGTTCCATTTGCACCATCACTAAGCATTTTTAAAGCATATCTTATTGATAATGGACTATAAATTTTATTTTCTTTTTTATTTTCCATTTTCAAAAATTTAAAATTAAAATCTGTATCATCATAATTTGCATCATTATTATAATCATCATCAACATCATCATTGTCATCATCATCTTCTTGTCTACCTATAGAACTGTCTTGACCATTTCCTTTTTTAGCATCTTCATCACTAGAATTTTTGTCAGTACATAACAATACTGTAACTACAATAGCAACTGCAAAAATTAATAATAAAAAAATTAAAACTACTTTCGTTGATTTTTTCATTATAAATACCCTTCCTTTCTAAATTTTAAAAATATTTTTATTTATCTAATTTTGAAAACATAAATGATGCTATAAATCCCAAAATTAGAGTAATTACACTTGCCAAGCCTTGAAGATTAAAACTAAATCCTGGAAATATAGCTGGTAATGCACCAATTATAAAACCAATAATTGCGTAATACGTATATCCATAAAAATTATTTAATAATATGTCAATTATTTTTGCACAAATCAAAATTCCAGCAGCTACTCCTATTGCAAATGGAATAAGTACAGGAATATTTAAACTAGAAACTGCTCCTAAAATTGCTGAATAAACTCCCATTAACAATAACATAAATGAACCACTAATTCCTGGTATTACCATTGTTCCAGCTGCAATAAAACCATATATAAATAATAATATTATATTTATAAAGTTTATATCAAATCCAGAAACTTCTTTTCCAGCAACTCCCATAATTTGAAGAACTGTTAATGTAATTCCTATTGTTAATGTAATTATAAATGGAATAATAAAGCTTTTTTTAAATCCACTTTTATTTGCTTTTTTAAATATTAAAGGAAAACTACCTAAAATTAACCCTATAAAAGCAAACTTTGTAGGCATAGCAAATTTATCTAATAAAAACTCTAGTAGCTTACTAAAGCCTACTACTCCTATTACAGCTCCTAATCCTATTGGAATTAAAAATATCATATTTTCCTTAAATGTCTCTTTGAACTTTTTAAAAAAGTTTCCTATTGTTGAAATTAATTTTTCATAAATTCCAACTGTAATTGCCATTGTTCCACCACTTAAACCTGGTATAATATTTGCTATTCCAATAAGCATCCCCTTTAAAAAGTCGATAAAATACTTCATAATACAAGTTTCCTTACTATATATTTAGGTTTTTGAAGGTTTACCTATAAACCTTTTTTACCATACATATTTTACTATATGATTGTATTTTTTGTCTATACCTTTTTTGGAATTTTAAATTTTATCATAAGTTAAAAAATACAAACATATTATTATAGCAAAGAAAGGAATGATTTTAGTATGTTTATCTGTAATTTCAAAATAAATAAAAAGAAAATAACCAAAATATTCATATTATTTGCAGGAATTATTGCTTTAATACTTTTAGCAATATCTACTACAAAAATTTTTGAAGAAATAAAAAATGCTTCTAATACTGAAACTACTACAATATCAGATACTATTCCAAGTCCGGATATAGCAGTCCTTACAGAAGAAAACTATACTGATATTTTAAAAGAAGTTCATGATGATTTAAATACATATTTAGGTCAAAAAATCTCATTTACTGGTTATGTATATAGAGTAAATGATTTAAAAGAAAATGAATTTATTTTAGCACGAGATATGATTATTAATAATAAAAATCAAACTGTTGTAGTAGGTTTCTTATCCACTTGTAAAGATGCAAACCAATATGAAAATAATTCATGGGTAACAGTAACTGGAACTATTCAAAAAGGTTATTACTATGGTGATATTCCAATTTTACAAATAACTGAAATAAAAACTTGTGAACCACCTCAAAATCCATTTGTTAATCCTCCATCAGATAGTTATGTTCCAACTTCAATAATATATTAATAAATTTTAGTTTTGGTATTTTTTAAAATACCAAAACTAAAATTTATAATCTTTAATATTTGCTATTCACAATCCTCACAATTTTCATCACAAATACATTCTAAAGTATATCCAACATCCTCAGTTTCTATATCTTGACTTTGAGCGATATCTCCTAATGTTAACATTCCAACAACTTTATCTCCCTCTACAACAGGCAATCTTCTAATTTGATTATTTTCCATAACTTCTAAAGCATTTTCTATACTTGTATCAGGTGTTGTTTTTATAACATGAGTATTCATAATGTCTGAAACTTTAGTTGTATTGCAATCTTTGTTATTTGCAACTCCTCTTGTTATTATATCTCTATCAGTAAGAAATCCTACTACTACATTTTCATTACAAACTGGAATACATCCAACATGATTTGAATTCATAAGCTTTGCTACCTCTGATAAAGTAGTATCTGGAGTAGCTTGAACAACTTCATTACACATACAATCTTTTACTCTCATAATAAAAAAACCTCCAAGATATTTTTTGACTTATCGTCTATAATATTATAAGTCATTTTAATATTTTTATCCTGGAAGTTAATTATTTAATTTACCATATATGGTGGCATATAATTGTAATATGGCATTACTCCATTATAAGGAAATCTGCGAATATTATTTTTGGAAATTAATTCCCTAATTACCAAAATTTTTATTAAATCTTTCATCAGTGCATTATTTTCATTAGAATTATAATTTGAAGAAGCATTATTTGAATTTGCTCTTCTTGAATCATTTTCTTGATGGTTCATATCACCTTGTATAATTCCAAAAACTACATCTACTGTATTATTTACAATTTCCTCAGTTATAAATTGGTAATTATTTCCACTTATAACTTTTTGAATTACTGGCCAAACTATTTTATAAATACTTGGATATAAGTTATTTAAAATGTTAACATTATTACTATTATTGTTCATACAATACATATTATTCATATTTGGCATTGCAACATCTTGAACTGAATTTTCAGGATTAAATCCATAATTTCTATTCGGATTAGATAAACCATTAAAATAAAAAACATCTCGCATATAATCGTCATAACTTGGATAAAACACTTTTAAACTCCTCCTTCTTAACTAATTATATTAAGATGTTTCTATTAATATTACTTTGCTTTAAAAAATTCTTTTAAAAGCATTTTCAATTATACTAATTTTAAAACTAATTCTTTAAATTTTTTACCACGTTCATCAAAATTTTTAAACATATCAAAACTTGCACTAGCGGGAGAAAACAACACCACATCACCTTTAAATGCAATTTCTTTAGCTAATTTTACAGTTTGTTCTAATGTTTCACATCTATAAATATTGACTTCTTTTACACCATTTTTTAATTCCTTCTTTACTACCTTTTCAATTTTATCGGCAGTTTGACCAATTAATATTAAAGATTTACAACTATTTACTATAGGTTTAGCAATTGGTTCATATTCTAAATTTTTATCATATCCACCAGCTATTAAAATAACATTTTTTGTAGGAAAAGAATTTAAACCAACAATTGTTCTAGTAGGGCTAGAACTAGCGGAATCGTTATACCATTTTATTCTATCCTTAGTTTGTTTTACTAATTCTAAACGATGCTCAACTCCTTTAAATTCTGAAATAACCTTAACTGCTGTATCTAAATCAACAAAATCTTTTGTAGCTGCAATACTACAAGCTGCATTCAAATAATTATGTAATCCCCTAATTTTCATTTCTTTAGTTTCAAGAATATGTGTTCTAAAATCTCCATTGCAAAATTTTATTGAATTATTATCAACCATATAACCTTCTGAAATTTTAGCTACATTACTAAAAAATATAACTTTTCCAACTGCTTCATCAGCACAATTTTTAGTTATATTATTATCATAGTTTAATATAACAGTTCCATCTTTTGATTGATGTTTAAAAATATTCTTTTTAGCTTCTATATATTCTTCCATATCTTCATGAATATTTAAGTGATTTGGAGTAATATTGGTAATAACAGAAACCTTTGGACTAATTTTCATATTCATTAATTGAAAACTACTAAGCTCCAATACTATCATATCCTCTGGACGCATTTCTCCTACTTTAGTAAATAACGGAATTCCTATATTTCCACCTAAATAACAATGATAGCCTTTAGCTTTTAAAATTTCATAAATTAAAGTTGTTGTCGTTGTTTTTCCATCACTACCAGTAACACCAATAATAGTTCCAGGACATAATTCCATAAACATTTCTATTTCGCTTGTAACAATCGCTCCTCTTGAAGCTTCTAATAATAAAGCTGGATTTGAAGGTAAACAGCTTGGTGATCTAAATATAATATCAAAATCGACTAATTTTGACAAATAATTTTCTCCTAATGAATATTCCATATCATAACAAATTACTTTATTCATTATTTCCACATCAATTTTATCTATTTCCCTATTGTCAAAAACAACTACCTCAGCACCAATCTCATGCATATATTCGATAAGTGGAATATTACTAACTCCTAAACCAATTATTGCAACTCTTCTACCATCTAAATAATTATTAAATTCTTCTAACTTAGTATTTACAAAATTCATACATCCTCCCATATTCAAATTTAAACACTCAATAATGGAGTATCAAGAAATTCCAATACTTTTTTCGTACTTTCTTTTATACTTTTACAATCACTTACATCAATTATTTTTGTATTCTCGCCTAATTCATAATAACCAACTTCTTTTTGAAGTTTATCACGTTTTATAATATTATTTCTTATTTCTTCCTCTGTTGCACCATCATATTGACTAAGTTTCCTTTTAACTCTAGTATCTAAATCTGCTGTAATAAATAAATGATAATCACATTCTGGATAAATAGATTTTATATCTCTAGCTGAAATAATAACATTATAGTTATTTTTATAGTTATTTATTAAATCTCTTGCAAATTCATATAATTTTTCTTCTTTCGCCCTACCAGCAAACAAAGAAACTGCCATAGAAATTTCTTTAGATTGTATGTACTCTTCATCCACCTGTTTTCCCAATATATAAATTTGAGTTTCATTATTCTTTAATTTCAATTGTAAATCTAATTTATCTATTAATTCTCTAACATCTGTTTTTGCAGCTAAATTTTGTAATTCTTCTAATTTATATCCACTTTTAACGATTGTTGCAACTATAGCCCTATATATATTGGTAGCATTTATTAATATTGTATTAGGAATTTCTTTAAGCAACTCCCTGCATATACTTGTTTTTCCTGCTCCAACTAATCCTTCTATCCCTATTACTAAATTTGACATTAACTTTTTAGCTCCTATCTTTTTAATATGGTTATTATATAACAAATAATATAAAATTACAAGATAAAGAGTACTTTTAAATTTCGGTTTTTTTAGAAATATGCCTAATTACAAAAATATATGTTTTATGAAGTTATTTCGTAATACTCAGTTTACAAAAAGCATCAAAACATAAATTAAAAAAATCGTACAGGTTTTATCCCATACGATTTTTGTAAATTAAAAATTTATAAATTAAAGGAATCCAAGCATCAAATATGAGCTCAAATTGTCCTCTAATAGCAACTATTACTCACCTTTTAATATTTCTATTGTTGATGTATCGTTATTCTTTAATAACATACTTTCTTTAGCAACATCATCTAAGAATTGAATTTTGTTTTTTGTTCCATTATAAACAATAAATCTATCGCTATCTGATGTTAATTTAGTATTTTTTAGTGTTACTGTACTATCAGCTGAACCATCCATTAGTCCCATTCCGATACATTCATTACTTTGTTTTCCAATTAAAGAATATATATCTTTAGAATTTACTATTACTTCTGAATCAACTAAGTTTAAAGTACTCTTTCCATGTGTATGAATACCACTTGCTCCTTCAACTGTAACTTTCTCCAAATTCAATTCTGAATTTTCTACGAAAACAACACTATCTTTATCTTTGTAAGTATAATTAAAACCTTTACTAGTATTTATAATAGAACCATTTTTAATTGTTACTTTACTTCCATCTATTACTTTCAATACTGTTTCGTCAGTATCACTGCCTGAACCCTCGATAGCTGCACCATTTAAATCTATTTCTAAGTCTTCATTTTTGATTACTAAAGGCTCTTCATAAACTAAATTCATGTCAGTGAATCTTGTCAAATATATTTTTGAAACACCTTGAGCTGAACAAGCGTTTTTAACAACAGTTCTGTCGTTAGTATCTATTTCAACATATCCTTTATCTCTTGAAGCATTTTCACTTTCTACAGGTAAATTTTCAATTTTTGCATTTGATTCAATATCTTTAGCGTATATTTCACCACTATTTTTAATTTTTACATCACCTATTTTGTTAACTCTTATTACACCATGATTTTCAATATCTGTACCCATTATTTTTCCATCTAATTCAAGAGTTACACCCTCTGGAATAACTACTTTATTTAAGAAACTAATACCAAAGTCTAATGTAACATCATTTCCTGTAGCTAATACTTCTGTTACACTTCCATCTCTTTTGTTTCCACATTTTTCACAAGTTCCTTCAAAAACTTTATCTTCGTTTGTTACTCTGTCTATTTCTTCACCACTAAAACGCAACGTGCTTTTGTCTTTTTGTGTCCAAATAAATGTACATAATTCAGGCTCACCTACTTCTCCACAACCTTCATGAACACATTTTAATGTGTGGTGATCTGTATCTTTATTAGCTACTTCACCACTAAAATCATGTCCTAAAGCAGGAACAGTTACTTTTTGTGTTGTTCCACAAACAGAGCATATTTGAGTTTTTTCTCCTTCCTCTGTACATGTTGCTGCTTTAGTTACTTCTTGATCCATCCATGTATGTTCTGCAGTTTTTACTGTTTTTGATTCTTCTAATGTTTTTCCACATACTGAACATTTTACTTCTTGTGTCCAGCCTGTTTCTGTACATGTTGCTGTTTTTGCTTCTTTTGTTAC
>CANRQI010000049.1 GCA_947632835.1 uncultured Clostridia bacterium | reverse complement strand
ACTTGTGCAGGAGGTACAGGTGCATTTATCGACCAAATGGCATCACTTTTACACACAGATACAAATGGATTAAATGAATATGCAAAACACTATACTACAATATATCCAATTGCTTCTCGTTGTGGTGTATTTGCAAAAACAGATATACAACCATTAATAAACGAAGGTGCAGCAAAAGAAGATATTGCGGTATCTATATTCCAGGCTGTTGTAAATCAAACTATAAGTGGACTAGCTTGTGGTAGGCCAATTCGTGGAAAAGTAGCATTTTTAGGAGGTCCTTTAACATATCTTTCAGAGTTAAGACAAAGATTTATTGAAACCTTAAAATTAACTCCTGAAGAAACTATTATACCAAATGAAGCACACCTTTTAGTTGCAGAAGGTGCAGCTATTGAATCCCTAAAAGAAACACCATTTTCAAATAGTGAACTAGCTGATAAAATTCAAAAATTACGTAGTTCTCATGATAATACATCACATCCATTAGAGCCTCTTTTTGAAGATGATAGTTCATATAGAAAATTCCAAGAAAGACATAAAAAAGCAACTGTTCCAAAACGTGAATTACTTGGATTTAAAGGAGATTGTTTCCTAGGAATTGATGCTGGTTCTACAACAACTAAACTTGCATTAATAGATCAAGATGGAAATTTACTTTATTCTCTTTATGGAAGTAATGAAGGAAATCCATTAAATAGTACAATAAAAATGATTGAAAAACTATATAATGTATTACCTAAGGAAGCTGATTTAAGATTTAGTGGTGTTACAGGATATGGAGAAAAACTAATACAAACTGCTTTAAACTTAGATTTAGGTGAAATAGAAACAATTGCACATTATACAGCTGCAAAACAATTTGAACCTGATGTAACAAGTATAGTTGACATCGGTGGGCAAGATATGAAATACATAAAACTAAAAAACGGTGGCATAGATAACATTATGCTAAATGAAGCATGTTCATCTGGATGTGGTTCATTTATTGAAACCTTCGCAAAAAGCTTAGGCTTAGAAATTAGTGAATTTGTAGAACAAGCTCTACATTCTCAAAAACCAGTTGATTTAGGTTCAAGATGTACTGTATTTATGAACTCAAAAATTAAACAAGCTCAAAAAGAAGGTTACACAGTTGGAGATATATCAAGTGGACTTTCATATTCTGTTATAAAAAATGCTATTCAAAAAGTTATGAAAGTTAGAGATGTTGAAACACTTGGAGATCATATTGTTGTACAAGGTGGTACTTTCTATAATGATGCTGTACTTAGAGCTTTTGAAAAAATAGTAGGAAAAGAAGTTGTTCGTCCTGACATAGCAGGTCTTATGGGAGCTTACGGAATGGCTTTACTTGCAAAAGAACAATATGAAGCAAACCTAGACATGGAATACCATTCTACAATTTGTAAAAAAGAAGATTTAGATAAATTAGATATAAAAATAAATCACGCACGTTGTAACCTTTGTGAAAACCATTGTAAATTAACACTAAATATATTTAATAATGGTAAAAAATACATATCGGGAAATAGATGCGAAAAAGGTGCAGGAATTGTAAGTCAAAATGCTAATTTACCTAATTTAGTAAAATATAAAAATGAGAGAATATTTGGTTATAAACCATTAGATGCTCAATATTCAACAAGAGGAACAATAGGAATACCTAGGGTACTTAACATGTATGAAGATTATCCATTCTGGTTTACATTCTTTACAACTCTTGGATTTAGAGTAATCCTATCTGAAAAAAGTACTCGCCATACTTATGAAAAAGGTATTGAATCAATGCCTTCTGAATCAGTATGTTATCCTGCAAAATTATCACATGGACATATTGAAAGCCTATTAGAGCAAGGAATTACTACTATCTTTTACCCTTGTATGCCTTATTCAAGAAAAGAATTTGAAAAAGCAGATAATAAATACAACTGTCCAATAGTAATTTCATATTCTGAGGTCTTAAAAAATAATGTTGAAAATCTAAAAAATAGAAAAATAAAATTTATTAATCCATTTTTACCTTTTGATGAAAAAAATCTTGTAGAAAAGGTAATGGAATTAGATGAATTTAAAGAATATAATTTTACAAAACAAGAATTAATTGAAGCTGCAAGAAAGGCAGAAGCTGAATATCAGAAATGTAAAAGAGATATTCAAGATAAAGGTGGAGAAACTGTTAGATACATAGAAGAAAATAACTTAAAAGGAATTGTTTTAGCCGGAAGACCTTATCATATAGACCCTGAAATAAATCATGGTATTGATACTCTAATTACATCACTAGGACTATGTGTATTAACAGAAGATAGTATTTCTAGTTTAACTGAACCTAAACGTCCACTAAGAGTAGTCGACCAATGGGTGTTCCATTCAAGATTATATGCAAGTGCTGATTTTGTTGGAAAACACGATAACTTAGAATTAATCCAGTTAAATTCTTTCGGATGCGGTGTTGATGCAGTTACAACAGACCAAGTTGAAGAAATTTTAACAAGTTATAATAAGATGTATACATTAATAAAAATTGACGAAGTAAATAATTTAGGAGCTGTTAAAATACGTATTCGTTCATTACTTGCAAGTATGAATAAAAGGTCTGCTAATAAAGAAAATGGACAAGGAGACTACGGAATCAAGAAAAAAATATTTACAAAAGATATGAGAAAAGATTATACTATTCTTATTCCTCAAATGATACCTATTCATTTTGAGCTAATAGAGTCAGCTGTTAATGCATGCGGATATAATGCTGTTTTACTTAAAGATTGTACCCCACATACAGTTGAAGTTGGTTTAAAATATGTTAATAATGATGCTTGTTATCCTTCTATTTTAACAACAGGTCAAATGATTGAAGCATTACAATCAGGAAAATATGATATAAATAAAACTGCTTTAATCATGTCTCAAACAGGTGGAGGATGTCGTGCAACAAATTATATTGGATTTATAAGAAAAGCTCTTAAAGATGCAGGATTTAGCAATGTCCCTATTATATCTTTTAATATAGTAGGAATGGAAAAAATGCCTGGATTTAAGCTTACACCTAAATTAATCGAAAAACTACTTAGAGCTGTTATTTTAGGAGATTTACTTCAAAAGATGCTTCATAAAAATAGAGCTTATGAAAAAAATAAAGGTGAAACAGATGAGCTTTATAATAAATGGATTGAAAAGAGTAAACAATTATTAATAAAATGTACAAATAAAGAATTTAAACAAACAATATATGATATAGTTGCAGATTTTGAAAAAATTGAGTTTGATACAAATCTTAAAAAACCTAGTGTAGGTGTAGTTGGAGAAGTTCTAATAAAATATCATCCTTTTGGAAATAACTATGTTGCAGACTTATTAGAAAGTGAAGGAGCAGAAGTCGTATTACCTGACTTTATGGGATTTATTAAATTTATGGCAACACATAAAATTACATTTAATCAATTATTAAATACTAACAAAACTTCTGCAAAACTAATGAAACTTGCAATTAAATTAATTGATATTTTTGAAAAAGATTTACGCATTGCTTTATCTAATTCTAAAAAAGATTATTTAATGCCTTGTAACATCTGGCATTTAGAAAGCAAAGTTAAAGATATTTTATCTATTGGAAATCAGACTGGTGAAGGTTGGTTCTTAACAGCTGAAATGATTGAATATATTGAAAATGGTATTCCTAATATTGTTTGTGTTCAACCATTTGCTTGTCTTCCTAACCACGTTGTTGGTAAAGGTGTTATAAAAACTATTAGAAATAAATATCCAATGGCAAATATATCTCCTGTTGATTATGATCCAGGTGCAAGTGAAACCAACCAAACAAACCGTATTAAGCTTCTTATGACTGTTGCAAAAGATAATTTAGAATTACAAGAAAAAGAAAAACAAGCTTTAAATAAAGAAAATATGGAATTAGAAAAAACTAAAGTTAATAATTAATATAGTTTATTAATTAAGTTTGCGCCTCACTTTTTGAGGTGTATTTTTATTTATATTTTTATATTTATTACAGGATAATACTTTTGTTTATTAAAATAGCCGAAATGATTTATTGCTACATTTAATATTTGCATTTTATATAATTCTATGTTAATATTTATATAGGAAATAATTTTAAATACTTTTTCAAATTTAATTTTTAGGAGCAATTATGGAAAATTATTATAAAATATTAGAAGTTGATAAAGAAGCATCTCAAGAAATAATTGAAAAAGCTTATAAAACGTTAGTTAAAAAATACCATCCTGATGTACAAGCTGAAAGTAAAGAAATATTTGAAGAAAAAATAAAAAAGATAAATGAAGCTTATGATGTTTTATCAGATACTGTACAAAGAGAAAATTATAATAAACAATTAAATGAAAATTATATTTCTGTTGAAGAATACAACTCTATAATTAATGAAAATATTAAATTAAAAAATGAATTAAATTTAATAAAAAATAAAATAAATAATTATCAAAATTATAATACAAGAAATTTAAATAATAATTATTATACACAAAAAAATACAAATACAAATTATAATTATAACTATAATAATATTAATCCGAATAATTTAAATTATAATAATATCAATAAAAATAATTTTAGTTTTAAAAGTTTATTTAAATTTATTTTTAGTATTTGTTTAACAGGTTTAATTATTTATATAGTACTTCATATTCCTTATATATTTGTTTTATTTACATATTTATTTGATTCTAATTTTACTTTTTTATTTATAGTCATATTATTAATAATATTTTATATTTCGAAAAATCACTGATTACTATAAATGATAAAATAATTTAAGGATATCCTAAATCGGGATATCCTTTTTTACTAAAAGAATGAGCTTGATTTTTTATTTTCAGATTTGAGATATTGCCCATATACATATAATTATAAATACTACAATTATAAGGAACTTCAATACTGTAATAACTATAAATGAAACTATAAAGGCAATTACCACTGTTATTAAAGGAATCGTTATAAGCCGACCCAAACCTACTAATAAATTTTTTTCAATAAAAATCCAATACAGACAACATATAATACCTATAATTATTCCTATTATGGATATTCCTTGAAATAATATAGAATCAAGTATCTCTCTTAACATTTCATCACCTTCCATTAATTAATGTGAAAGCTCAATACTTTTAATATAATATTACTATATCATATTATGTAAAACAGTGCAAGTATAATCTAAAATTAATTTATTTTTTTCAACAATTTATTTTTATTTTTAATAATAATTAAATTAAAAATAAATAAAATAATTAATAAAATAGCAATAATTAAAATACAAGATATGTTTAAATTTATATCAATAAATATTTTAGAAAAATATGTTAATAATAAAATAATTAAAATTGTTAATACATATTGATATATTTTTTTATTATTATTACTTATCACTTCATATTCAGCATTCCAATTTAAATTAGGATCAGTCAAATCAATGACAACCATTAATAAGCTATTAAATATATTTAATAAATTTGCAATAATAAAAATATATAAAAGATATATAAATTTAATATCATGAACAACCGCATTTATCACTAATAATAAAATTAAAATAAAAATTGCATTCATTATTATTTGAGGAACACTTTTATATATAAATTGCTTATAATAATCAATTGGAATAAACTTCATATATATTGCATTTTTTCCTTGTCTTGAAATTGAAGTTATTGATGTATTTGAAAATGTCAGTACTAATTGTATTCCCGCTAATATTAAACATATTGTTTTTAAATTAAATTCAAAATTATTTTCTTCAAATAACTCAGAATTTATAAAAGCATGTATATTTGGAACTGCAAAAAATAATATAATTAGTAATGTAATTATTATTATTAAAGTTGGATAAATACATTGTATAAAAAATATTGGGCTTTTAAATAATAATTTAAATTCAGTAATAATATATGAAATTCCCCTATTTCTTTTTTTACATTTTTTATTTAAATTTATTTTTTTTATTTTTTTTGCAGTGTTAAAATAATTATTTTTTAATATATTTTTTAAATATGTAATTTTTCCTATAAAAATAAAAATAGAAAAAAATATGATATCAAAAATAATTATTTTTAATAAATAAATTATTGAATTTATTTTATTAGAATTATTTAATAAATAATTAGTTGGATTTATCTCAAGAAAATATTTATTAATATTTTCTAATTTATTATTAAAATTATTTAATTGGTTTATTGCTTCACTTTCTTCTATGACATCAATCTGATTATTTTGTACAATTATTTTTTGTATAACTTTAAATTCTACAAAAAATACTAAAAAAACAAATATTAAAGTAATAATTATTTGAAAAATATCTTTATTTTTTGTAAATTTCGATAATTTCATAAAAAACATCATTATTGTACTTATAATTAATGTTGGCAAAATAGGAAAAATTATTAATGTTATAAATAAATATAAATAAAATAATAATCCTGCTGATATATATATTCCATAAATAATTAAAGGAAATAAAATAAATATAAATTCAAGGAAATATGTATTTACCATTATAGTAGTAAATTTTGCAATTAATAAATCTACTGGTTTTATCGGTAATGGTAATATTAATTCTATATCCTTAGAAAAATAATATACATTAGTACACACTAATATAACTTGGAATATTAATATTATCATTAACACTAATAAAAATATATTTAAAAAAATACTTTGCTGATTTATTAATGATAAATTTTTTATTAATACATAGCTTAAATAAGTCACTGCTATTATAACTATTAACCCTAGCCATATTTTTATAGATTTTTTATTTAATTTATTTGTTTTTTTATTTATTAAATTAGAATATTGAAATGAATTTTGAAAAAATATTTTTGTTAAATTTATAATATTTTTAATTCTATTATTCATTTTTAGTTATCTCCATAAATAATTCTTCTAATGACTTATTTTCTTTTAATTCTTTTTTCATTTCTTCATAAGTACCAACAAATAATAAATTACCTTTATTTATTATTCCTATTCTATCACATAATCTTTCTGCAATGTCTAATATATGTGTTGAAAAAAATACTGTTTTATTTTGATTAGCATATTCTCTCATCATTTTTTTTAATTCAAAAGATGCTTTTGGATCTAAACCTGTCATAGGTTCATCCAATATCCAGTTATCGGGAGAATGTAATAGGACACTTATAATTAATAATTTCTGTCTCATTCCATGTGAATAGCTCTGAATTTTATTATCTAAAACATCACCTAATTCAAATCTTTCGGTTAATTCTTTTATTTTATTTATTCTATCTTCTTTTGAAATTTCATATACATCTGCAATAAAATTTAAATATTCAATTCCTTTTAATTTTAAAAATATTTCAGGATTATCTTGAACAATTCCCAATCTCTTTTTAGCCTCTATTGGACTTTTAGTAATACTGTTATTATCTATTAATATATCTCCTTCTGTTATTTCAAGTATCCCTGTCATCATCTTTATTGTCGTAGTTTTTCCTGCTCCATTTGGTCCAAGAAAGCCAAATATTTCACCATTATTAATTGTTAAATTTAAGTTATTAATAACATTTATTCCCTCTTTATATGATTTTGATACATTCTTTATTTCTATCATACTAAACTCCCATATATTTAATATAATTTTAAAACCTAGATTATTAATTTATTGTATCTTTTGTATTGCTTTAACAAAAGTTTTCACTGATATTTATATATATTAATATATGTACCATCGTATAATATATTTCTTATACTATGGTACATTATATTAATTAAGACTAAATGACATAATAAATTCTGTTTCTTCTTTTAGTTGCATAATAATTGTTAGTTTCTTAGAATTACATTTATCGCTATTATTATCTTTTAGTGTTATATTAGCAATATAGTATCCCGTTTCATCCTTAATATCATCTACTGATATTATGTTATAATTGTAAAATTGTTTTTTTACTGTATCTTCAAATAATTTCTGTGTTTTAAAATTATTGTTTTTGAATGTTTCATCTAATCTACTATATATGTATTTATAGTCTCTTGAGTTTAAAGCCTGTATTACTCTTTCAATGTTAATACCTACTTTTGTCTTATTATCTGATGAATTATATTTCTTCAGAAATTCCTCCGTATCTAATGTATATGTATCTAACATTACTGTATAAACTCCCGGACTTGTAATATTGAACATAAAATAATTATTATATCCATCTACACATATATATCTTGTACTATTTTCTTCATATTCTACTGCATAACTTTTTACGCCAAAATCACGAAGCTTTTGTATAACATTATAATATTCTTCAAAGTTTTTATAACTATCCTCTTGACTTGTTTCTATTTTATATGAATTATTTAATCTTTCATTATTATTCTTTACATATGCATCAAAATCATCAAAAGATGTAAATTTTCTAGCACTATATTGTTTATCCAACATTTTATAAGCTTCTTCCGTATCTGTAATCATTGCCTTAATATAATCAGTAAAATATGCTTTTGCAATTAACTCATCAGTTAATTCTTTATATACAAATGAATTATAAATTTTATTATTAATCGGATTTTGATTATTTTCAATACCTTCTTTACCATCAATCATTTGTGTATAAACTTCTTCTGTTAATTGTTCCAGATCAAAATCTTTTTTATCAGTATCTAATCGAACTTTAAAATACACGTTTTGCTTATCGATTCTACCTCTTACATAATATATTTCTAGTTGTGATTTGCTTATTTGATACATTTCTACTGTCCTATAAGTGTCATAATTTTTATATTTATCAATAATATTAAAAATATTACTATTAGTTATTTTTTCCTTTTCAATATATTCTTCATTTAAATATGTTTGTATAACCTCACTATCATTAGCTTTTATCATCATAAAGTACGATCTTATGCATTCATTTACTGTATAAAATGATTTAATATTACTGGTTCTAGCAATCGAATGTGTATTCTCAATAATATCGGCTCCAACTTCATCTTTCTTTTCAAGTATTTCATTATCATCTTGAATTACTGTTTTATTTGATGATATTTTAACAAGTTGAACTAACAAAACTATTATACAAATAATTAAAAATATTAATAAATAAATTATTTTTCTTTTTTGTATTTTCATTCAATGCCTCCTATATAATTAAAACTATGTTCCACAGAATGAGAAGTGCATGTAATCTTTTGAAGACTTCCAATCTCCTCCCCATCCCCAACCAGCAGCCTTAAAAGTTTTTACTAGAACATCATCTGGTTTTATTGAATATGGATCACTTCCTGGTTTATAATACCAATTACCTGTTGCAACTCCATTTTTAAATTGTCCATTTTCTGTAGGATTTATATCAACAGCTAATCCATAACAATGTTGACTATGTGCTAATCCACCTGTTTTTCCAGCATTATCTGTCCATCTTGATGAACTATATCCGCCAATACTGTATATTTTAAATCCAGCATTTTGTGCTGCAAGACATGCATTATATACATCCCTAGCAATATCTTTATGTACTACAACACTTGCCAAATATTTATCGCCACTTTTTCTTGTTGCAGGAACATTTATAGTAGTTAAATATGGCATTAATTGTGTTTCATTTTGTGGAATTCCATTTGGGAAAAGGTTTTTAACCTTTTCGGTAGTGCTTGCATTAGCATATTGTGTCGATGATGTTTCCAAAGCTCCTTCTCCAAATATTTGGTTTGCACATTGCATTAAAGAATCAACATAAGTTGATACATAATCTGCTTGCTCTTTTAATGTATGTCCATCTCCTATATATGCATATGCAGAAAATACGTCATATATTGTAGATATATCTCCGCTAAATTTATCGTTTACCGTAGAATACATTTTTGATTTTTCTACATAGAACTGTCTATTTTTTCCACTAATTATACTATTAATCAAATCGCAATATCCTTTTACTCCATTTTGCATACTAGAATATTTACTTCCATAATTTTGATTATTATACACAGCAATTCCCCAGTAATTAAATGGTGATGTATTTGGTTCAATCCAATTCTGTTCTCTCCATGCATGTGTTGCACATAGTATAGGATTTACATTGTTATTGACGCATGTATCATATATAATTTCTGCATTATCTCTAAATTTCTTTGTCTTCGAACCTTTTGATAAAGCTCCTGTATAACTTTGCACTGCTGAAACAAATTGTTCTTTCGAAAAATTACAAGAAGAAACATTTAATAAACCCAACCCCCCTGAAATGCCTGCTCCATTCATTGCATATACACTAAAATCAAATTCATTTTTTCCATAATCTTTTCCTGTAGCTTTATATAATAAATATTTCGTTAAATCTATTTTATCCTCTGTATCATTATGAGTTCCTAATAATTCAAATAACCAACTATCCACTTCTAAAATATTTGTCCTTGCTTTACTATGTTCAGCCTCTAAAAATATTGTAACAAAATTAGGCTCAGTAGAATTTGGATCTGTTTTTTCGTCTACTTTTAATGGAGATGAAACATATCTTTTATATTCTATTGTATTATCTATATGCTCTGTTCTATTAATAACTGAAGTATATTTTAATGTTTTAACCCAAGTTACAGTTCCTGACAAATATGAAGGAGTAGAATTTACTAAATTATCCAGATGTTTTTTTGCATAGTTATTTATATCCCAATTATATGTTTCATCTGGAGTATTTGGATAAGGTATATCATCTAGTACACTATCACTATCTGTTTTTTCAGCTGCAGGTATTTCATACGTGTATTCACGCGTATATTTTGCCATCCAAACATCAGCTTTTGTTAAACTTATGTCTAATGTATTAACTTTTGTAATTATAGTATGTTTTGTTTCGTAGTTCTTTCTTTGAAAATTGGCAATACCAGAATACGAACCTGATGTCGTGGTAGTTCCCTCTTCCTGTTGAACCTCAATATTATAGCCGTAAGATGTATTAAATTTATAATCTTTAGTATATGTATATGTATTAACATATGTTGTAGTAGTTAAATTATCATGTATCGTAATTTCAATTTTACTATTATATACTAAATCTGCTAAATCCATAACGAAATCTTTATCTTCTGAAATAACCAACAATGACCATAAATAATTAAATGGCATGGTATAATTACTTACCATATCTTGATAATTTATTTTTGTTGTGGTTATATTATACACATCATTTGTTGATTCCTCTTGATCTGGATCATTAGATTTAATAATATCTGTAGTCTCTGTCCATGTTGCTACATCTACATAATAATTACTATTATTCTTTGTCTGTTCACTTGATTCATCACTAGAATTTGTTATAGATATTTCTGTTTTATCTCCTTCATCAGTTGACGTATCTTCTGTATCACTTAATTCATCTTCACCTTCTTCAACGATAGTTATTCCACCTTGCCATCCCCATACTGGAGTGTTTCCTTGTCCATAATAATCAAGCCAATGCTGTAATGTATCTTTTCTAACTGTACCATTTACTAGATTCATTACCCAATCATTTCCATCTTCATCTTTATAGTAAATTCCTGCGTGTCCGCATCCACCATTTGTATGTGTTTTACATTGAGTTGCTCTATATTTTCCTTCTCCTGTCCATACAGCTGCTCCACTTATTATATTTGAAAAATCACTAGATATGCCCCATTTTTGCCCTGCTAAAAATGCACAACATCCACTTGGATAATATCCCAAACCTGCAGCTGCATAAGCTCTACCAACCCATGCTTGACATTGGCTCTTTCCTAGTCCATAATTATTTCTTTTTGTTATTTCACTTACTATTGCATTTGTAACATCAGCTATTTTTCCTTTTACAACGACTCTACTTCCTTCCGCCGAACCATCAGCTAATGTATTATTTTCTCTTATTGTAAAATGACTCAATAGTTCTTTCTTTGTTTCTTCAGTTGGTTCAGAATTATAATCTTCTAACCAAGCATCAAATAAATATGGCTCTACATATGTTAAAAATGATTCATTTCCTTCTGGATCTTTTCTCTTAAATTTTATTATTCCTTGTAATTTATTTTCTTCAATATTACTAATTGAATCCCAATCTATATCTTTAGAAATTTCATCCTCTCCTCTAGTATCCGGGAAATTTGTTACAGTTTCTGCATTCATAAGTTTTAGCAATTCTTCAGGGCCATTTAAATATAAATTAACTCTACTACCATTTTCAATCATTTTATCCCACAATTCTTTAGCACTCATTGAAGAATTAATTGTTCCATCATTGCTTATTGTTACATTACTAGTATACTGTCCAACAGCATAAGGAGT
>CANRQI010000048.1 GCA_947632835.1 uncultured Clostridia bacterium | reverse complement strand
AAATGTTATAAACGTTAGTGAATTACATTTTCTTAAATGGGGAGAATAACTTAAAAAATATATTAAAACTTATTGAAGAAATTATAAAATCATATATTTTCATAATATAAAAATCACCAAAAATTAAATAAAATTTTTTATTGACAAATATATAAAATTTATTTATAATAATTTTGTTATTGCTTCCTTAGCTCAGTTGATAGAGCAATTGATTAGTAATCAATAGGTCGTCAGTTTGAATCTGACAGGAAGCTCCAAAATAGTTAAAAAGGGTTAAATAATTTAATCCTTTATTTTTTTATTTAAAGTAAATGCCCCACAAACCAATCAAAAAAATTGGATTGTGGGGCAAAAGGTTATACTATGACATCTTTTCTACTCTTTTCGCCAGTTCCACGTATGCCTCCGAAACGGCACCTAAATCTTTGCGGAATCGGTCTTTATCCAGACTCTGACCTGTCGTCATGTCAATGATCCTGCATGTGTCTGGAGAAATTTCATCGATCACAATAATTTGTCCGTTCGGTAATCTACCGAATTCAATTTTGAAATCAATGAGTTCTCCATTGCATTTGGCAAAAAAGTCCTTTACAGCATAGGCTACCCGCTCTGTAATATACTCTATATAGCCAAGCTCTCTTCTGCTCAAAAGGCCATTTGCCACAATCGCATCCGCCGTTATTCGCGGATCGCCAGCGGAATCAGACTTATACGTATACTCAATATAAACGCCATCAAACGGCATCATATTTGGCACACCATAAGCTTTGACATACGAGCCAGTTGCTTTGAATCTTCCTATCACCTCCAGCAAAATGGCATCTGCTTTCTTTACAATTTTTGAAGCATCATTTGAACCCTCTCCCACATAATGGGTAGGAATTCCAAGTTTCTCCAGTTTTGTAAAGATTGCCTTGGAAATAGTGTTGTTTGCAACACCTTTTCCTTCAATCACATCTCTTTTTTCTCCGTTCCCTGCAGAGATGCGATTGGAAGCCTCAAGTTCCAAGTAGTTGGGATTATCAGTTTCATACACGTTGTTTGCTTTCCCAGCGTGAATTAACTTTCCCCGTTTAACAGCCATACTACTACCTCCTATAATTTATTTGTAAAAGCTTTCCAGCTTTACATGGCAATTATATTAACACAATTATTTTACTTTTGCAATATAAATTTGCTTTTATTTTCAGTATTTTTTTTGATATACCACTTAAATTACAAAAATATATATTTTATGAAGTTGTTTCGTGGGGACCAGCTAGCTACAGTCTGTTAAATTTTATGTTCCACAGAATTTTAAAATTTTACAGACTGTGCGTGTGCTGGGAGAACGAATAAAACATATATTTTTGTAATTTGCATGTATAATAGCAAAAAAATAAAGAATATAAATTAATATATTCTCTACTTTTTAATTTTATCATAAATTATAAAATAACTTAAAAAATTTGTTCAAATTATTCTTTGAACTATTATTTAGCATAATCAATTGCTCTAGTTTCTCGTATTACATTAACTTTTATTTGACCTGGATATTCCATTTCATTTTCAACACGCTTTGCAACTTCTCTTGCCATAACAACCATTTCAGTATCTGAAACACTTTCTGGTTTTACAACTAGACGAACTTCTCTACCAGCTTGAATTGCAAATGAAGTTTCTACTCCTTCAAATGAATTTGCTATTTCTTCAAGTTTTTCTAATCTCTTAATATAAGCTTCTAATGTTTCACGTCTTGCACCAGGTCTTGAAGCTGAAATTGCATCAGCAGCTTGTACCAAAATAGCTTCTAATGAAAGTGGTTCAACATCACCATGATGGGCCTCAACTGCATTTATTACTGTATCATTTTCTTTATATTTCTTTAAAACTTCTACACCAATTTCAACATGTGTTCCTTCCATATCATGATCTAAAGCTTTTCCTAAATCATGAAGTAATCCTGCTCTTCTAGCTGTTTTGGAATTAACACCTAATTCGTCAGCCATAAGTCTTGCTAGATTTGCTACTTCAATTGAGTGATTTAAAACATTTTGTCCATAACTTGTTCTATATTTTAATTTTCCAATCAATTTAACAAGGTCAGGATGTAAATTATTTACACCTGTTTCTAACAAAGCTCTTTCACCTTCTGATTTTATAATTTCCTCTACTTCTTCTTTTGCCTTTTCTACAACCTCTTCTATTTTTGCTGGGTGTATTCTTCCATCATCAATTAATTTTTCCAAAGCTAATCTAGCTACTTCTCTTCTTAATGGGTCAAATCCAGAAATAATAACTGCTTCAGGAGTATCATCTATAATTAAATCTATACCTGTAAGTGTTTCTAATGTTTTTATATTTCTTCCTTCTCTACCAATTATTCTTCCTTTCATTTCATCATTTGGAAGTGAAACAACTGATACCGTAGTTTCAGAGGTATGATCTGCCGCACATTTTTGAATTGCTAAACCTATAACCTCTTTAGCATTTTTCATTGCATCTTCTTTAGATTTAGCATCAAAATCACGTATCATATTCGCTTTTTCTTGAGTTAATTCCTTTTCCAAATCGTTAAGTAATTGTTTTTTGGCTTGTTCTAAAGTTAATCCAGAAATTCTTTGCAATTCTTCAGATTCTTTATTATACATTTCATCCAATTCTTGACGTTTTTTCTCATTTTCTGTAAATTTTCTTTCTAGTTCTTTTTCTTTTCCTTCAAAAATTGACGTACGTTTTTCAAGATTTTCCTCTTTTTGAATTAATCTTTTTTCTTGTAATTGAATATCGCCTCTTCTTTCTTTAATCTCTTTTTCTAAATCATTTTTAATTTGTAATACTTCTTCTTTTGATTTTATAATTTCTTCTTTTTTTAAATTTTCAGCTTCTACTTTAGCCTTCTCAATTATACGTTGAGCTTCTTCTTCTGCACTTTGAATTTTAGATTCTGCAATTTTTTTTCTTATTGTTATTCCAACAATAGTAAAAATTACAGCTGAGATAAGAAAGATGGCAATATAAATTAAGTAATCCATAATTTTTTACCTCTCCCTATTAAATTTTCAATGTACAAATAAATTATCCAATTTATATAATTTATATTGTATTTTCATAAGATAAGCAACACATATTTTTACAATATGATTGTTCTTACATAATAAAGTTTCTATTATCTCACTTTATTATTAACATTACTATTGTATATGTATTATGTTTAGTTGTCAAGGTTTTTTTTTATTAAGTTTGATATTTTTTTCGTAACTTTCGCACATAAAAAAACTGAAGCTTAATTTTTTTAGATTTTAGCCTCAGTATTTACAAAAATTAAATTTCTAATTTATGGAAAACTTTTTTTCCTTTCTTCAATATTGCATATCCATCTTTAAAATCCTTATCAGAAAGTCTATATTGCACATCTTCTATTCTAATATCATTTAAAGTAATTCCACCTTGTGAAATTAAAGTTTTTGCCTGACCTTTAGAAGAAGCCATTCCAATCAAAACAATTACATCTAAAATTGACATATCTTTACTTTCAAGTTTAGTTGTTGGCATATTTTCTGTATTTCCACCATTTCCAAATAATGCCTCTGAAGCCTCCTCAGCTTTCTTAGCTTCTTCTTCTCCATGAATTAATTTAGTTATTTCAAAAGCAGCTATTTTCTTAGCTTCATTTATCTTTTCATCTTTTAAATTTGATAATTCTTCCACTTTTTCCATTGGTAAATTTGTAAGCATACATAAAACTTTTCTTACTTCTGTATCACCAATATTTCGCCAATATTGATAAAATTCATAAGGAGAAGTTCTTTCTGCATTTAACCATAATGCACCTTTAGCAGTTTTTCCCATTTTTCTTCCATCTGCTGTTGTTAAAAGCTTAAATGTTAAACCATAAGAATCCTCTGCACCAATTTTTCTTATTAATTCAACACCTCCAATAATATTAGACCATTGATCATTTCCACCAATTTGTAATTTACAATTATATTTATCATGCAAATATAAAAAATCATAACTTTGAAGTAAAAGATAACCCATTTCAAAAAATGTCAATCCTGTTTCTAATCTATTTTTATAACATTCTTGTGCTATCATTTTTGCTACTGTAAATTTACTTCCTATATCTCTCATAAAATCTATATAATTTAATCCTCGCAACCAATCTGCATTATTTACAATAATTGCAGGATTTTCGCCTTCAAAAGATACAAATTTTTCTACTTGTTTTTTTATTGATTGAACATTGCTATCTAATTGCTCTGTTGTAAGCATTTGTCTCAAATCAGTTCTTCCTGATGGATCTCCTATTGCAGCTGTTCCTCCACCCATTAAAATAATTGGTCTATGACCAGCTTTTTGAAGATATGATGCAACCATTAAAGCAATGAAGTGCCCAATATGTAAGCTATCTGCAGTTGGATCTATTCCAATATAAAAACTTATAGAACCTTTACTAAGCTCTTCTCTTAATTCTTTATCATGTGTAATTTGTTCTATAAATCCTCTTTCTTCTAAAACCTTTATTATATCCATAAAAATATTTACCTCCATTAATTTATCTATATAAACAAAATATCCCCAAAATTTAACATCTTAGGGATATTATTATAAATATTAAACTTTTGCTTTAACTTTACTTACACTATCTATATTATTTTCTAGTGATTCAGGAATGTATACACCTTCAAATTCTTCTCCTGCTAAAAGTCTGTTTAAATTTTTCATAGTAATACCTGTGTTAGTTGCTACATCAATTTTTGTTGTTTTTCCTACTGAATATCCATAACCATTTAAATAATTTTTTAATTTTCCTAAATCTTTAATATCTTTTGAAGCACAAGTATGACAAACTTCATTTACTGTTTCAAAAAAACCTCCACAACGTACACATCTCTTTACTTCCATAATATAGACCTCCTAAATACTACAAAATTTTCACGTTCATTATATCATATAATCTAAAAAATACAAACATTAATTTTGATTTTCTTGAGATTTTTTTGCTTGTGCTTTTTTCTCAGCTTTTATCTTTTCAATTTCTTCTTTTGATTTGACATTTACTAATGGAATATCAAAAAATCCGTACAGTTCCTATTTCAGAATTATCATCATTTCCAATCTCTTTTGAAACAATATCTAATTCAAAACCTAAAGAAACATCATTACCTTCGTCTGCATTATCATCTTCAATATCAACTCCTACAGACATAAAACTATATTCGATATTATTGGTGTCCGGATTATTTCGATAGAGTAACAAGCTAACTGTTTTTATAGTTGATAAAATCATAAGTAATAAATCCTGTACACCCTTAGTTTTATCATAATAACCTTGAATATCAAGAGCTGTTAATGTTTCGATTGGTGGTTTTTCTTCTGCAAATCCTGTTTGTAAAATTACAACTGCTCTAGTATCAAATTTTCTTAATTCTTTAAGAAATTCTTCACCAGTCATTTCAGGCATAAAATAATCTAGTAATATTATATCTATTTTATTTTTCTTACAATATTCAAGAGCTTCTATAGGATTATTAAATGATTGAATTGACAAACCATTATTCTCTAGATACATCTTTGTAACTTTAGTATATGTCTCATCATCATCTACTAATAAAATTTTAGTTCTCTTAACAACATCTAAATCCATATTATATATTCTCCACAAAAAATAATTTCTTTATTTTATTATAACATTAAACCCCCACCCTGTGTCAAATTTTCAAGAAATTTTTAAAATATTTTCTGTTGCCATAAACATAACAAATATTAGAACTAATGAAACAATAAATGTATAATTTCTTAAGATAAGAACACAGTCTTTATTAAGTTTAAAGCTATCTTTATTTAATTCTTTTAATTTTGGTAAATTTTTAATTAATATAATTATTGAAAAAATCAATATAGCAAAAATTATATTATTAAAAATTCCTAATGCCACACTATTTGACGCCATAAGTGACTGAACTACTGCATATCCATTATTTAAAAAGTGTAAAAACACAGTTATTTTTATACTATTAGTTTTTACTGCAATTGTTCCAAAAATTAAACCTATTAAAAACGCAAATATTCCTTGTCCAAAGTTCATATGTATTAAACCAAACAATAAACTAGAAAATAGCACTGCAAAAAAATTTCCAAATTTTTTTGAATAATTTAAAATTACTTTTCTAAACAATAATTCTTCACATATTGCTGGAACTACTGCTAATGAAATAAAATATATTACTCTATCTAAAAATGCAGAACCTGGCACAACATCAAAACTTTCTAGTACATCATAATTAAAACCAAATTTTTCATAAATAATTGGTAAAACAACTTGTATAATTCCAATTAAAGCAATTCCTATAAAAACATATTCAACAAATTGTCTTTTTGTAAAATTAGATTTTTCTTTCTTTAAATCAGCATATAAATTTATAAATGCTACCGTTATTAAAGTTGAAAATACTGAAACTATTAATGAACTTAAATTTAAAATAGTTGAAGAATCAACTTTATTTTCAAAAATACTTTGTAATACTAATTGTGAAATTAGTGAAAGTACTGTTTGTAAAAATATAAATATTATAAGTGCCATTCCAATAGTAAATGCGTACTTTTTAGCTTTTATAAGCCTCAACTCATATTCTTGTTTCTCCTGAAAAGATATTTCCTTTTTTTGTTTCAATTTCTTTTTACTGCTTGTATAATCTAAAATTCCATTCTTAAAATGATTACTGCAAATATTAAATATTAATGGAACAGATAAAATAAGCAATATAAATGAAATTATTATTTGCAATATTGTTGCTTGCCCTATAATCATCATTGATGGAACAAAAAAAGTTGAAACTAAAGGTAAGCAAGAAATAATATACATAAATGGCGTTACTTTATTATAAGGAGATATTGCACCAATACTTATAATATATAAAATAACAACTACTGAAATAAGCAACATTGTAGTATTTCCGGCTTCAGCCACACTTGTAGTTTTAGCTGAAAGTGCTGCTTGAATTAATGCCGTTAAAAATACTGTAAATATTAGATATGCTGACATAACAAAAACATAACTTATTATACTTGTATCAACATTTTCAAAAGTATTTACCAATTCTCCTGTAGTTCTTGATACAACTAATGTTGATACCATATTTCCAATTATATAATAAACAAACGTATATAATACTTGAATTAATATTGTAAAAGTAACTCCTAAAACTTTTGCAATTAAATATTCCTTTGCAGTTACACTTGTTAACACATATTCTATTGATTTAGAAACCTTTTCTTGGGCTATTGTGTTGGCAATATTTGAAAGCATAAATATAAGTACCATATATACTACTACTACTGAAACCAATTTTACCATTTCTTTAGTATCAGAATTTTCAGCATCTACACCCAATAATTCCCTTTCAATAAATGGTTCATCATTTAAGATTTCCAATTCATCTAAAGTTATACCATGTTTTTCAGCAAATACTTTACTTCTAACTTCTTTTATTTCATTATAAATAATGCTATATATTTCATCTGTAAGCCCTTCTTTAGAAACAATTTTAGCTTGTATAATATCTTCTTCGTCTGTTTTTACTTCTAATAAAATTACTTCATCTTTCGGGATATTTTCCTTTGAATAATTATTTTTTTCTACTTTTTCAAATTTTAAATTTTTATAATCTTTATATTTTTCAGAAATGTTATCAAATATTAAATTTTCAGAATCTAATACCTGAATAGTAACCTCTTCTGTTGATAATAAATTTATTCCCTGATTTTCTAAAAAACTGCTAATGTTCCTCCAATTCGTTGCTAAAAGCATAGAAATTAATAAAACTATATTTAAAATAACAAACCATTTATTTTGTATATTTCTTTCAACATCAAATTTTACTATTTCTTTTACTTTTCTTACATTCATTGACTAACCTCACTTTCACCAACTGCATGAATAAATATATCATTTAAACTATTTCCTGTTTTTCCGTTAATTTCATAAGTATCTCTAATATTTTTTAAATCTCCTTTTATAACTGTTTTTCCTTTTTCTAAAATAACAATATTGTCACAAAGCTCTTCAACATGATCCATCCTATGAGAAGAAAATATTATAGTTTTTCCTTCTTTTTTTAATTCTACAATACATTTTTTTAATTCTTCAACACTAATTGGATCTAAACCTGAAAATGGTTCATCTAGAATTAAAAATTCTGGATTATGTAAATTTGAAACTATAAATTGTATTTTTTGTCTATTTCCTTTTGATAAATCTTTAACTTTTTTATTCAAATATTCCTCAATATTAAATTTTTGAAGCCATTTTACTAATTTTTCTCTTATTTCACCAATGTCCATAAGTTTTAAAGCTCCATAGTATTCACAAAGTTCTAAAACTGTATAAGATGGTATTAAACTACCTTCTTCAGGAAGATAACCAAATTTATCTAAAACTTCCTGATTTATCTTCTTATTATTATATAAAATTTCTCCATTTGTTGGTTCTATAATATTTAAAATCATTCTAAAAGTAGTAGATTTTCCAGCTCCATTTCTACCAATTAAACCAAAAATTTTTCCTTTTTCTACTTTAAATGATAAATCTTCTACTGCTTTATTAGAACTAAATTCTTTTGTTACATTTTTTAATTCTAACATTATAGCCTCCCATTCAAACTATTAACGCATATATAATATCATACTTACTTACTTTTGTAAATAAAATTTTTTTTAAGTTTCTGTATTTTTTATGATATATAAAAAAAGTTAGTATTAATCAAAATACTAACTTTTTTACATTTACAATCATCTATAATTCAAGCTCCGGACACTCAACCCAATTAAATGCAGTTTTATACCTACTATTAGTTTTATTTCTGTCAGAATTTGCCCATCTACCAAGCACGCCATATCTATTATCTCCTGTTCCCCAAACACTGCCATCATTTTTAATCACAACGATATTATTCTTACCAGCACTTATAGAACAAACATTATCAATTCCTAAATATTGTAACGTTATATAATTACTATCTCTTTTGCCTAATCCCAAAACATTTGCTACTCCATAACCATACACTCTGCCTTTATTAGTTAAAAATATAATCGTAGTATCCCACATCATAGCAAAATCAACAATTTTTTCATCATTTTCCAAATAACTACTGTAATCAAACTTAACAAATTTCGTACTTGCACCTTGAAATCCTCCATCAAAAGTATAATTTGGATGTGAACCTGAAATATAGAAATCACCTGATTTTGTCAGTATAAATGATTTATATGCACTTCCAACACTAAGTTTTTGCACATTGTTTGGTAATGCACTGCTTTGTATATTAGCATCTAATGTATATTGAATTGGAGTAGTACTTTGAAAACCTGTTACTCCAACAGTACCAGAATAATTAAGACCCCATCCATAAGCCGTACCAGTAGATGTTATTGCTATTAGATTATTACCTCTACAAGAAAAATCTACTATATCAGTAAGTAATTGTACATACTCTTTTTTATCAGTTGCATCACTCCATCCAGCATAACATAAAGAACCCGAATATGAATAATATCCCGTTCCATACAGAATATTATCCGTTGTTAATACAAAACAATTTGAATTTCTACATTGAAATTTTTTTGCCTTTCCCATTATTTTAGGATCTTCTACCTTAATAAATTTTTTTACTTTCTGATTTGAAGTATATCCTTGACTTCCTAATCCTAAACAATCAGACATATTTCCTGCAACAAACAATTCGCCTTTAGAATTAATATATGCTGGACACCTAGGCTCAAAGCTCACAACGTCTTTTGCAATCTCAACCCAATTTTGTTCCAAAATATCATTTCTAAACATTAATGCACTACTACCAACAAGATATAAATTTCCATCATTTCCTAAAAATAAATTATTAGCACTTCCATCTCCTCTATCTCTATCAGATTTTATAAATTCGCCTAATGAACTTTCACCACCATATAAAGTTTTAATTGATGGAAAACTAGAACCTTCTCCACTAATTAACTTAATCCCATCAATATACGTTGTTCCTTGGCTATTCACTCCAGTGAAAGTATAATTTCCAGATGCGTACACACTACCATCTTTAAGCAAATAAAAAACGTTGTTACCTGTTATTTGAATATCTAATAAATTTTGTATATCAAATGGTACTTTTTCTAACTCATTGAAATTCCAATCTCTCGTTGACTCACCTAATATCGTAACATTATTATATGATGCTCCCCATAAATGATTATCATTATCCAAAGCTATCCTTGTTGAGCTACCACCCCATAATTTTTTAAATTCGTGTCCAACCGCCTCTTCACGAGTAAAAAAATTAACATTAGTACCACCCCCAGGCATTCCCGAACCTTCTCCTGGTTCGCTGTAACCACTTTGCAATAAAGTTCCATCATCCAAGAGAACCCATGGTGAAGCTCCGTAAACAACCATATCTAATCTTCGATTTTATATTCTCACCATCATTACCATCCCAAATCTCTTTAAACTCAGTATATTGCGTAGGTTTTCCACAATTGATACCACCGAATCCCCATCTAGAATAACCTGTCCAGAAAAATCTATTATTTTTAATCCATTCATCAGTTCTTTCTTCCGCTTCAGAATCATTATACCAAATCATCGCCCCATCAGATGAGCCACTCGTTATCTGAAATACTTTTTTTAAATTAAGTTGATAGTTAATATGTACTTCATTAAACTCATTCACTTTATCTTTATGTCCCAATCCTAATTGTCCCGCATCATTATTACCAGCTGCAAGTAACTTATTGCTTTCAGTAATAACAAATAAATTGTAACCTGAATCAAATACATTATAAGCTTTTTCTCCTAAAATATTCAATTTTATTGGTTCCCTTCCTGTATATTCTTCCAATTGTGTTTGAGTTAAACCTAATTTATTACTATCATTACTTCCTAAAGCCCATAAATTACCTGAATCATCTATTATATATATTGTACCAAACTCTCCTGTTATTATTTTTTTACTACTTGTTATTTCTGAAGGTAATTTGAATTTTTGATATTTTGTATCATCTACAGCATTCATTTTCTCATCTGATGTCTGTAATGATATTCCCTTTATTCCTTTTCCATATAAATCTCCATTATTATATAATTTGTATACATTATCACTAGCAGAATCCAAAATTATTTTAAATCCATTTGGATTTTTTACCTTATGTTCTTCATCCACTATGTTTCCATTTTCATCTACATAATTTCCTTGTTTATCTTTTAAATATTCCTGTCCTGCATACGCTAAATTATCTCCACTTCCTGAAACTTCTGCCTGTGCAAATTTTGGTGCTGTTGTTACCCCATTTGCTACAGCTTTATACATTGGTAAACTATGTACATCTACATTTTCTACTGTATATCCTGATAGTGCATATATTATTCCTGTTTCTAAATCTATTATATATCTTTTTTCTTCTTCTAATCCTAATTTTCCATTATCAAGATAATATAAATCTTCTACTCCTCTTGGAATATACGCTATATCTCCATTAAATTTTTTATTAAAATCTTCTGTATCTAATTTTATTGATACATCTGGTTTTTCGCCTGTTTCTGATTCTGCCCATCTTCTATAATATGCTATTTCTCCATATAATCTTCCATTACCATCTATATCTTTCGATTGTACTATTCCATTTGTTGGCATTTCATTATCATCATAATGACTTGTTTGCCATAATTCATAAGCTTCTTGTACTGCTGTCATTTCAGACAAGAAGCTTGCATTTAATGCTTTCGTTATTATTCCATTATCTCCTATTATTGCATTCAAAGATACTCCGTGCTAAAATAAGCATACTGATTATCGTGTTTTTGTTACGTTATGACGAAAAAAATTATATTCCATAAAAAAAATCTAAAAATAAATACATTTAAAGTATCTATTTTTAGATTTTTAATAATATTAATATTTTTCTTCAACGTCTAATTTACAATTTTTTAATTTCTTCTTCACTTAATCCTGTTGTTTCAATAATAACATTTATATCTATTCCTTTATTTAATAATTTTTTTGCTATTTCTGTTTTTGCATTTTTTTCTCCTTTTTTTAATCCTTCTTTTACCCCTTCTTTTATTCCAACTTTTTTTCCGTTTTTCAAGTCCAACTTTTTCTCCATCTTCATATGCTCGTGCTTTCATTGTTGTTTGATCATGTAAAAAGATTTCTCTTCTTCTTGCCATTTCTTCTTCATATTCATCCATATTTATTGTTTCTAATTCTTTTTTCGCTTTCTTAATATTTTCATCTTTTATATCTTCCATATTTATTTCCTCGTATAATGAATATATAGAAAA
>CANRQI010000047.1 GCA_947632835.1 uncultured Clostridia bacterium | reverse complement strand
CGCGATGATATGTCTCCAAATGCTCCAACAAACATCTATCTCCGAAAGGGAGATGATGTAACTGTTGAAGCTCAGTCAAAGAATTGGTGTCGTCTCACAAGTGAAGGCGACCAACCAACTTATGTTATGAAAAAGGTCGTTGTAAAAAAACGACCGGTAGACGAGGAAGAAAAGCATCTCCTTGCCCTTGCTCTTACCTGTGAAGCAGGTGGAGAAGGGAGAGAAGAGATGCTACTCGTTGGGTTTGTTATCTGCAATCGGCGTGATACGGATTATGCCGAATTTGCGGATAAGCAAACTATTCGAGAGGTGATTTCCCAGCCAGGACAATATCCGCTTACATGGGAGCGGATACAGTCGGGAACTTGGGAGCCTACAGGAGAGGCTCTCGAGCTGGCTGAGGATTTGTTAGATGGATCTATTGATCTGAATAATGTGTATCATGATGGTAAGTTATTACCACGAGACACATTATGGCAGACCAATATAAGACCTGTTTGGGAGTGTGAAGTCCTCTTCCATTCGGAAGGAGGACACTGGTACTCCGCTGTAAAGAACTGACAAAAAGAAAAGGGTGCTAGAGAGAAATCTCTGCACTCGGGTAACTGTAAATCCTTCTTTGGCGTCTGTGTGAAATTTCACACAGGCGCAATTTCTATTCAAATTAAAAAATTTAATTGTTCTAAATAAAAAATTTTTGAATATATATTAATATGGAAAAAGTAAAAACGAATTTTATTGTGGTTTCTTTAAAAAAATATATAGTTTCTATTTTAAGTATAATATTTATAATTACACTCATTCTGTATTCAAAAACTAATATGGAGGCTGCTAAAGAAGGATTAACTTTATGGGCAACATCAGTCCTTCCAAGTTTGTTTCCTTTTTTTGTAGCAACTGAAATTTTGTGTAATACCAATGTTGTATATTTGGCTGGAAAATTTTTTAGTAAAATTGTAAAAAAAATATTTAATGTTCCAGGAGAGGGAGCAGTTGCACTCATTATGGGAATAATAAGTGGATATCCTACAGGAGCAAAAATAGTTGTTAATTTTAAAAATAATAATATTTGCACACAAGAAGAGGCTGAAAGATTACTTGCTTTTACTAATAATTCAGGTCCATTATTTATAATGGGAACAGTTGGTATAAGTTTATTTGGAAGTATAAAAATAGGATATATTTTGCTTATTACACATGTAATTTCTTCTTTGATTGTTGGATATATTTTTAGAAATTGGAAAAAAGATTATGTGCATAGTGAATTATTTTCTAAGAAGGAAGAAAGCCAAAAAGCAATTAGTTTGAGAGATTTAGGAGAGATTTTAGGAAATAGTATAAAAAAATCAATAGGTGTAATTTTAAACATTGGTGGATTTATTGTGATTTTTTCAGTAATTTTATCTATTTTAGAAGAAGCAGGATTTTTTAATATTATTGGAAATATATGTAATATTTTTAATATTCAAAAAGATATAGGAATATCATTAATTTCAGGAATAATAGAATTAACAAATGGAGTAAAAAAGGTAAGTTTGTTAGGAATTTCAAAATTAAATATAATAGTTGCAGGATTTTTATTAGGATTTGGGGGAATATCAGTTCTTTTTCAAGTTTATAGTATAGTTTCAAAAGAGGGAATATCTATAAAACCATATTTTTATGGAAAATTATTACAGGGAATTATATCTGCAATTCTTTTAGGAATAATTTTATGTTTTATTGTTATTTAATTTTTGAAATTAGTCGATTTGCAAAAAAATAGTGAATTAGAAAATATTTTCTAACTCACTATTTCTTAGATTACTTTTAAGCTTGAATTTTTGTATATCCATCAAGGTTAAATGTTACATCAGCATCTGTTACAGTATTTATTTCAAATTTATAATCCATTGTTCTATCTTGACCATCTTGAAAATTGAATATTATTGCTTTTACTGGTAAGAAAGTATCTTTTGAAAAATAATCAATTTCTTTCCAATTATCATTTTCATAATTTATTTTATAACATTCTACACCATTAATTGTTTCTGTTGATATATGTTTTATATTTTTCTTATGTGTGTTGTAAAAATCTTCATAAGTAGATGATGATATACCAGTTGCAACTGATGGTAGCTCAAAAATATTACTTAATGCTTCTTCATAAGTTATTGCTTCAGGATTTGAATTAACAATATCTGGATTATCTGTATATTGTTTTGTTTCTGTACTACCAGCTAATTTGGTTCCATTTGAAAGATTGAAATATTGTATAGATTTATCATTTAATACTAATGCTTCGTCATCTTTTCTCCATCTTTCAAAACTAGAAGATTTATCTCCATCAGTGTAATGATTACAATAATAATAATTATTATTTTCGAATAAATTGGTTTTTACTGCCTCGTAAATATTTTTCAATGTTGATTTATGATATAAATTTATTCCTAAAAAAGTTCCTGATATAACTAATCCTAAAATAATTATTAAAATTATACTTATAATTAAAATTTTCTTTTTCATAATTAAATCACCTCTTTCTTTTGTGATACATAATTTGCATTACATTATAATTATCTCATAAAAAAAAAAAAAAGTCAAATTTTACAGATTGTGCAAGTGCTGAAAAATATATATTTTTTTAACTTTTGTATGTTAAAAAATACCATAAAATATTGAAGTTATAATTAATTTGTTATATAATATATATGTTTGTTACTTAAAAAATATAATGTATGAAGTTGTGCTTCTTATAAGCAAAGCAGAAAGGAATGAAAGTTAATATGAATTCTATACTAAAAGTTATACCAAATGTGAAAAAGTATAGTGATTATTTATTTGATATAAATAAAGGCAAAACACCACTTATGTTGTCTGGACTCACTGATACAGCTAAAGTACATATGGCTTATGCTACGAAATTTTATACAGATAAACCAATTTGTATAATTACTTATAATGAAATGCAAGCAAAAAGAATAAAAAAGGACTTTAATTTTTTTGATGATTATGTTGCAACTTTTCCAAAAAGAGATGTAATAAGTTTTGATTATATAGCTGAAAGCAAAGATGTTTTACATGATAGAATTAGTACATTAAATGCTATTGTAGATGGAAAAGCTCCTATAATTATTACAACTGTTGAAGCAGTAATGCAAAAAATGATTTCTAAAGAGAGTCTTTATAAAAATTTAATGACTTTAAAAGTAGGAAATGAAATTAGTTTAGATGTTTTAAAGAGTAAATTAGTTTTACTTGGATATGAACGTTATGAGTTAATTGAAGGCAAAGGTCAATTTAGTATTAGAGGTGGAATTATAGATATTGCTACATCTAAAGAATCAGGAATTAGAATTGAGCTTTGGGGAGATGAAATTGATTCGATTAGAAATTTTGATATTAATACTCAAAGATCTACAGAAAATTTAAAAGAAGTAACAATTTATCCATCTTATGAATTTTTATTAGAAAATAATGATATTGAAAAGATTTGTGAACGAATAAATAGCAAAGATTATTCTAATAATGTAAAAGACAAAGTTGAGGATGATATTGCTCAAATAAAGGATGGAGATTTTTTAACTAAAATAGATAAATATTTTAATTCTTTTTATGAAAATTATAATACTTTATTAGATTATTTACCACAAAATACAGTTATATTTTTAGATGAAATAGAAAAAATAAAAACAAGAGCAGAAAATATAGTAAAAGACAATGAACATTTAATTAAGGATTTAATAGAAAGAAATAAAATAGTTCCAGAAGTTTTGACAAATATGCAAGATTATTTAACATTTTGTGATAAACTTGTGGATAAGCAGACTGTATATCTTGAAAAACAAGATATTGGTTTTGTTGATAAACAAAGTATGCATGCAAAAAGAAACGGATATAGCTTTAGCTATAGGGAGGTCAACTTTTTTCGTAGTTCAATGGATTTACTGTTTAAGGAATTACAAGAAGCAATTAACAAAGGAAAATGGACAGTAGTTCTAGGCCGGAAACCACGAAAATATAAAAAAACTTTCAGATATTTTTGCAGAACATAATATTCCAAGTTATTGTTTGGAAAGTGATGATGAATTAGCTCTAGGCAGTGTAAATATTCTGCCTGGGGCTTTAAGTGCTGGTTTTGAAAGTTATGATTTGAATTTATTAGTTATTACAACTGATGAAATTTTTGAAACCAAAAAGAAAAGATTAAAAAATCCTCAAGCTTTTAAAGAAGGCGAAACAATAGTATTTTCTGATTTAAAAGTAGGAGATTATATTGTTCATAAAAAGCATGGAATAGGTCAATACATTGGTGTAAATACTATTAAAGCAGATGGAGTTATAAAAGATTACATAAAAATAAAATACAAAAATGATGATATTTTATATGTTCCAACAGATTCTTTAGATAATATTAGAAAGTATATTGGTTCGGAAGGAAATGCACCTAAAATAAATGCTTTAGGCTCTAAGGATTGGGAAAAGGCTAAAGCTAAAGTAAAATCAAATTTACGAGAAGTTGCAGAAGAATTGATTAGATTATATGCAATTAGGCAAAAATCTACTGGTTATGCTTTTTCAAAAGATACATTATGGCAACATGATTTTGAGGAAAGTTTTCCATATACTGAAACTGATGATCAATTAAGATGTATTGCTGAAGTAAAAAAAGATATGGAAAATAATAAACCAATGGATAGATTACTTTGTGGTGATGTTGGCTATGGAAAGACAGAAGTGGCTATAAGAGCAGCTTTTAAAGCTTGTATGGATCAAAAACAAGTTGCATATTTAGCACCTACAACCATTCTTTCTCAGCAACAATATGAAAGTTTTTGCGATAGAATGAAGGATTATCCAATAAAAGTAGAGATTATGAATAGGTTTAAAACTAGAAAAGAACAAGAAGAAATTTTGAAAAAGCTGGAATTGGGTGAAATAGATATATTAATAGGAACACATAGAATTTTAAGTAAAGACATTTTGTTTAAAAATTTAGGTTTACTTATAATAGATGAGGAGCATAGATTTGGTGTTAAAGCAAAGGAAAAAATAAAAGAATATAAAACAAATGTTGATGTTTTAACAATGACAGCAACTCCAATTCCTAGAACTTTACATATGTCTATAGTTGGAATGAGAGATATGTCTGTTATATATGAACCACCTCAAAATAGAAAACCTGTTCAAACCTATGTTTTAGAATATGATGATGAGGTTATAAAAGAGGCGATAACAAAGGAATTAGAAAGAGATGGGCAAGTTTTTTATTTGTATAATCAGGTAGAAAATATTGAGTCTAAAGCAAATTCGCTTAGTAAATTGATTCCAGAGGCTAGAGTTGCTTATGCACATGGTAAAATGACAGGTCAAGCTTTAGAAGGTATAATGGAAAAATTTGTTAATAAGGATTTTAATTTACTTGTTTGTACTACTATTTTAGAATCAGGAATAGATATACCAAATGCAAATACAATAATAGTAGAAAATGCTGATAGATTAGGGTTAGCACAGTTGTATCAAATTAGAGGAAGAGTTGGCCGTTCTGAGAAGCAAGCTTATGCTTATATAACATATAGAAGAAATAAAATGCTTTCAGATGTAGCAGATAAGCGATTAAAAGCTATTAAAGAATTTACAGAATTTGGTTCAGGTTTTAAAATTGCAATGCGTGATTTAGAAATAAGAGGAGCGGGAAGTTTGATGGGTGAGATGCAACATGGTCATATGGAGCAGGTTGGATATGATATGTATTGTAAATTATTAGATGAAGTTGTTAAAGAAATAAAAGGTGAAGAAATAGTTGAAGATGTTGATGTTCAAATTGATTTGAATGTTTCAAGTTATATACCTGATGAATTTACTAAAGATTCTAGTCAAAAAATTGAAATTTATCAAGATATTGCATTATGCAAATCTGAAGAGGATATTCAAAATATAAAAAATGAAATAATAGATAGATTTGCGTATATTCCAAAGGAAATTGAAAATCTTTTGGAAATAAGCCGTATAAAAAATTTGGCAAGGTCAAAATATGTACTAAAAATTGCACAAAAAGGTAATAATATAATATATCATTTTGATAGAGAAAAATTTGAGCCTGAAATTGTTACAAAGCTAATTGTTAAATATAAAAATAGAGTTAAATTTTCTCCAAGTGCTACACCATATTTAACATTTACATTGGATAATAATAGTAATATTCTAGAAGAAGTAAAAAAATTTTTGGAGGTTTTATAAAAATGACTATAACAAGTAAAGAGAATGAATTAGTCAAACATGTACGAAAATTAAAAGATAAAAAATATCGTGATGAATGTAATGAATTTATAATTGAAGGTTTAAAAATGGTTGAAGAAGCAATGACAGAAGAAATTGAAATAAAAACAATTATTATATGTGAAGATTTTTTAGGAGAAATTGATTCTGAATTATTATATAATATTGCAAAAGAAAATGTAGTATATGTTAATGATAAGGTATATAAATACATTACTGATGTTATAACTCCTCAAGGAATTTTAGCTATTGTAGCTAAGAATAAATCAAACGAAATTGATTTTAAACAAGAATTATTTTTAATTTTAGATAATATTCAAGACCCTGGTAATATGGGAACAATTTTGAGAACTGCTGATAGTATTGCATTAACTCAAATAATAGTTCCTAAGGGTTCTGCTGATTGTTATAATCAAAAGGTAGTGCGTTCTAGCATGGGAGCAATTTTTAGAATAAATGTTATTGAGGTTTCAGATTTAGTAAAAACAATTAAAGAATTAAAAAAGCATAAGATAAAAATTTTTGCAACTGATTTGAAAACAGATTATAGCATTTATGATGTAGATTATAAAAAATCAGCAATAGTAATTGGAAATGAAGGAAATGGAGTATCTCAAGAAATTTTAGAAATTGCAGATAAAAAAATAAAAATACCAATGAAAGGTAAAACAGAAAGTTTGAATGCAGCAGTAGCAACTGGTATAATTTTATATAATGCTATAAAATAAAAAATGAGTTTCAGTATATATGAAAATACTGAAACTTATTCTTTATTAATTTGGATTGGAAGATAATATATCTAAAATTTTAGGGTAAATTTCATTTGCGTTATTATTCCAATTATTTACGATTTGTTTTGCTTGTTCACGAGAACCAGCATTTGCCTCTAAATTAAAAATAGTATTATTATTTTCAATAATTTTGCATTTAACAATAAAATCTGTTTCTGTGATAGGAGTATATTCTGCAAATACTGAAAATTGTTCTTTAATTTTTAAAAAGTTTTCTTTAAAGTTACTATCGATTTTAAGTTTTAAAATACCAGGAAGCATATTGATAGTAAGCTCTAGAGCATTTTTTCCGTCCTCTGTTAATTCAATTATTTCATCTTCATTTTGTTCATATTTTAATATGAATTTATCTTCAAGTAAGTCTAGTAAAAATTGCTGAAAATCAAAATAATTCATATCTGAAATTGAAATAACAAGTTCTAGCAATTCTTTGTAACTAACAGGTTTATTTATCTTTTGTAAAATGTACAAAATTAATAATTTATTATCAGCAAGAATTTCATCAGTTTTAGTCAATTTTTACAGCCTCCTTTTTTTATTATTCTAATATTAATACACATTATATCACATAAAAAATAAAAAATCTATTAATTTTCTTTAAAGTTTCGGTATTTTTTAGAAAATATATCAAGTTACGAAAAATATATGTTTTATTCGTTCTCCCAACATACGCACAGTCTGTAAAATTTTAAAATTCTGTGGAACATAAAATTTAACAGACTGTAGCTAGTCGGTCCCCACGAAACAACTTCATAAAACATATATTTTTCGTAACTTAATTTTTTATATTGCTTAAAAGTTTTAATATATTTTTTAAGTTATGGTTTGTGGGGACCGTTTTAGAAAATGTTACGAACGTTAGTGAATTACATTTTCTTAAATGGGGAGAATAACTAAAAAAATATATTAAAACTTTTTGAAACGTATATAAAAAATACCGAAACTTTAAAGAAAATTAAATTGACTAATTATTTGAATAGTAGTATTATATAAAAGGAAACAAACATTTATAGAGCAATGCAAACATTGAAAGGAGAGATTTTTGTGGATAGACGGAATTATGTGTGTGACAGACTGTCTCAGATTGGAAATGTGTGCATGAATATGGTACCTGAGGAGGCTTTTAAGTTTTCTGCATACATAGCCAGTCATTTTTACAATGACATTCTGAATGAGATTGATTTGGCAATTGTAGTAGCAAAGATTTTGGAGGATGAAAATTGCGAGGTAGATAAAGAGGCAGCTCAATATCTTCCATTGGTTGTAGACCAGTTATTTAATGTTGATTTTGCAGAAAATTTTCGCGAAATTTGTAGTTATGTGTTTGGATATAATCAAGAGAGGATAATTAGAGGAAAAGAATATCCTAAATATGCTGTGGAAGCTGCTAAATGGTGGTCAATGGAGGTGTTGAATCCATCAATGGAGGAGATACCAAAAGCTTTTGCGAAAATACGTCGGCAATATTCTGAGTATGAGGAAAAAATATTTAAAGAAACTCTTGCAGAAGAAATTATTAAAGATGTAGAAAAAATCGGAAGTTGCTATATTTTTTGCAATTGGAGACCAAATAGAATTCTTGAACGTGCTGGTAGAAAGTTAGGTATTAATTCGTATGTTGGATATCCTCCCAAGAGAAAGATGATAGTATTCAAGGAAGAGTTTGGATTTGAAAGAGCTGGAGATACAGATTATACGATTATAAAGTTATAAGAATGTAGAAAAACAAAAGTTAACTAAAGTAAGGTAAAAAAGAAAAGCACGATTGTGGTAACAAAAATTCCCTTATATTTTCAATAATACGAGGGAATTTTTGATTAAATTCTGTAGTATAGATAAAAAGTTTTCATATTTTTTTTAGTTATGGTTTGTGGGGACCGTTTTAGAAAATGTTATGAACTTTAGTGAATTACATTTTCTTAAATGGGGAGAATAATTTAAAAAAATATGAAAACTTTTTAGTATTTTTCTATAAAAGAAGAAACAAAAGAAGAAACTTAAATAAAAAAGTATTGACATATTCAAAAAATGGTATTAAAATAAATGCAATCAAAAAGAATTGCAAATATTTTATTATAAAATATTTGTGTAAATTTTTATTCGATTAACTATTATAATAGTTTCTTAAAGGTAATTTCTTACCTAAAAAATCAATGTTAATTAGTATATTTTGTGGAAAAGGGGTGGTAGTTTGTTTTGGTTCAAGTAAGTTTATAATAAACTTTTATAGTGGTATTATTTCATTCATTTTAATTTTTGTTATAAGTAATGGATTTTACAAAACTCAAAATATCAGTGTAAGCAATTCAGTTAATAAAGCAGAAGTAAATAATGTATTAAATATAGTAAATAATGAAGTAAAAAGCAATAATGATATAAAAAATGAAAATATTAAAGAAGAATTTGAATGGGCATTAAAAATTCCTAGAATTGATTTATATGCAAAAATTGAAGAAGGCACAAATGCAGAAGTTTTAAATAGAAACATAGGACATTTTGAAGAAACTCAAAAGAAAGTTCGGAAATGTTGGGCTTGCAGGTCATAATAGAGGCTACAAAGTTAATTATTTTGCAAGACTAAAAGAATTAAAAATTGGTGATGAAATATATTATATTGTTAATGGAAATGAAACAAAATATAAAGTTTCAGAAATTTTAGTAATTTATGAAACTGATTGGAAAATGTTAGAAAATACAGAAGATAATAGATTAACACTGATAACGTGTATAGAAAATAGAGATAAATATCGTTTATGTGTTCAAGCAATTGAAAATTAACTAAAATAAAGGAGGAAATATGGTAAGAAAATTTTTAATAGGTTTAATGATTTTTATTACATTGTTTAATGTTTGTAGTAATGTTTTTGCTTTGGAGCTTACGAGTGCTAATATAGTACAAGTTAGTACGGCAGATAATCATTTGAAATATAATAGGGGAGAAAGAGGATATACATATTTAAAATGTTCAGTAGTTGGATATTATAAGGGAAGTGAGTTTAAACCAGCATATTGCATGAATAGAGATTTAGATGGTGCAGAAAAACGGAGCATATAGTGTTGATATTTCTACTTTGTGTGATAATCCAGTAATTTGGCGAATTGTAACAAATGGATATCCATATTTACAACCATATCAGATGGGTCTTGAAAAAATGGAAGATGCGTATGCAGTAACAAAGTTTGCGGTTTATTGTGCATTAGGTCAAGCTGATATAAATGCATTTTATGCTGAACCTAATGATCCAGTTGCACTTAGAATGTTAGATGTTTTGAAATATTTAGTAAATGAAGTAGGAGCTAGAGGTGATATTCCAGCACAAAATGTAGCTGAGATTAATGAGGTAAAGGGAATAAGTGATGCAGGTGATTTTTGTTATCAAGATTATATAGTAAATTCTAAAATAAATATGAAGGGTTATACAGTAACGAGTATAGAAGGTTTTCCAGTTGGTTCTTATGTTTCAGACACTACTAATATGCAAAGATGGACTTTTGCACCCGGAGAAACATTTAGAGTTTTAATGCCTAAAAATCAAATAAATATGGATTTTAAAGGCACTATAAATGTTAAATGTGAAGTAGAAAATTATCCTGTTTTTTATGGAGAGGCTCCAGATGCATCTCATCAAAATTATGTAATAACTTATGATACATTTGGTGAAGAAAATGTTAGCAAGATGTTGCAAGTATTTGCAGATACGGGAAGATTAAAAGTTTTAAAGGTGGATAATGAAACAAAATTACCATTGAAGGGAGTAAAATTTAAACTTCAAAGAAATGGAACAAATCAAATTTATGAAGCTGTTACAAATGAAAAAGGGGAAATACTTTTTCAGAATTTAATAAGAGGAAAATATACATTAACAGAATTAGAAACAAATAAGAATTATAATATAGAAAATAGTTCATTTCAGATAGATATTGAGTATGATAAAACAACGCAAATAACAATAGATAATAGTATAAAAAAGGGAAAGTTAAAAATTGTTAAGGTAGATAAAGACACTCAAAAACCAATTCAAGGAGTAAAATTTGAAATATTAAATAAATTAAATGGAGAAGTGATTGAGGGATTAATTACAGATGAGAATGGTGAGGCAATAAGTAAAGATTTAAGAGTAGATGGACAATATATTTTAAAAGAAGTTGAAACAATAGAAGGATATATATTAGATGAAACAGAATATGAATTTACAGTCGGAAATGATATTTTTGAAATTAAATTAGAAAATGAAAAGAAAAAAGGAAATTTTAAAATAATAAAAATAGATAGTGAAGATGATAATATAAAATTATCTGGAGTAAAGTTTGAGGTTTATAATAGTGAAATGGAATTGTTAGAAACTTTGGAAACAGATGAAAATGGAGAAGCTATATCAAAAGATTATCCAGCTTTTGATGAAAAATATTATATTAAAGAAATATTTACAAAAGATGGATATGTATTAAATGATAAAATAATTGAAGTGAATTTAAAAGAAAATGAAACAATAGAAATTTATATTGATAATGCAAAAGTACCAGAAGAACCTAAAGAAACTCCTAAACTAGAGCCAAAAATAGTTCCACAAATTCCAGAGGAGCCAGAAGAAATAACTGTTCCAGAGCCAGTTGAACCAATGTTAGTAGAGCCAGAACCAATTCCAGAACCTGAGATAGTACCAGAGCCAGAAATTGAAATTCCAACATTGCCTAAAACAGGAATGTAAAAAATGGAAAAATCCAGCTTAAAAAGTTGGATTTTTCCGAAATTATTTTATCATTAATATTTTTTTAGCTCTTTCAACATCTTCAGGAGTAGCAGGTGGGATATTTTCTAGTGGATATTTAACACCTAAATTTGTCCATTTGAATTTGCCTAAATTATGATAAGGTAAAATTTCTATATTAGTTATATTATTGAAATTTTTTAAAAAATCTTTTAATTTTAATAAATCATTTTCATCATCTGTAATTTGAGGAACTAAAACTTGTCTAATCCACATTGGAATATTGTTTTCATTTAGATATTTAGCGAAGTTTAAGGTATTAGTATTTGGCATACCAGTAAGTTCTATACATTTCTTATTATCTATATGTTTTATATCTAAAAGAACTAAATCTGTATATTTTAAAAGTTCTTCAATATCGCTGGTTATAGGCAAACTACCAGAGGTGTCTAGTGTTGTGTGAATATTAAGTTCTTTTAATTTTTTAAATAATTCTGTTACAAATTTAGTTTGAACAAGAGGTTCGCCTCCAGAAACTGTAACACCACCACCTGAAACTTCAAAATATGGTTTAGATTTTAGTATTTTTTTTAGTAATTCATCTAATGTTATATCTTTTCCACTATTTAAGTTCCAAGTATCACGATTATGGCAATATTTGCATTTTAAAGGACAACCAGTTAAGAAAATTACAAATCTAATTCCTGGTCCATCAACAGTTCCTAAAGTTTCAATAGAGTGTAACTTACAAGTTTGTTCCATTTTTTATACCTTTCAAATTACATAAAATTATAATTATATACGTTCGTGTATAGTACGATTAATAACGTCTAATTGTTGTTCTCTAGTTAATTTTACAAAATTAACAGCGTATCCAGATACTCTTATTGTAAGTTGAGGATATTTTTCTGGATGATCCATTGCATCAAGAAGTAATGCTCTGTCAAATATATTAACATTAATATGATGTGGTTTTTGTATAAAATATCCATCAAGAATTGATGTTAAATTGTTAATTCTTTCTTGTTCAGTATGACCTAATGTAGCAGGTGTTATAGCAAATGTGTATGAAATACCATCTTCTGCATAAGCATAAGGAAGTTTTGCCATTGTGTTTAAAACAGCGATTGCACCTTGAGTATCTCTTCCATGAATAGGGTTTGCACCTGGGCCAAAAGGTTCTCCAGCTTTTCTT
>CANRQI010000046.1 GCA_947632835.1 uncultured Clostridia bacterium | reverse complement strand
CTAATCCACTAATTGTTTGATTGACAACTGCTTGAAAAATTGAAGCAGATATATCTTCCTTTGATGCACCTTCGTTTAAAAGAGGTTGAATATCAGTTTTTGCAAAAACGCCACAACGTGAAGCAATAGGATAAATAGTTTTATATTTTTTTGCATATTCATTAAGACCGGCAGTGTCAGTATTTAAAAGTGAAGCCATTTGGTCTAGAAATGCACCTGTACCACCTGCACAAGTTCCATTCATACGTTGTTCAATGAATTTATCAAAATAAATAATTTTTGCATCTTCACCACCAAGTTCAATAACAACGTCTGTTTCAGGTATGTATGTTTCTACTGCTTTTTTACATGATATCACTTCCTGAATAAATGGAATTTTTAATAATTTTGAAATTTCTAAAGCACCTGAACCAGTTAATGTAATTTTAAAATTGCTATTTTTATAATCTTCTAATAATTTATTTAATATTTTATACATTGTATTTTTTGTGTCTGAAAAATGTCTTGTATAATTAGTATAAAGAACTTTTTGATTATCATCCATTACAATTATTTTTATAGTCGTTGAGCCAATATCAAGACCAACATATAATATATTTTCTTTCATATAAACCTCGATTCAAATAAATAGTTAATATTTACTCTTAATAATATATAATGTTTCAAGTATTTTGTCAATTGTTTATATTTCCAAATTTTTTAATATTCATTCTAAAATAAAAAGTATAAGCATACTATTGATAAAAAGGAGGAAAAGCTATGCGTAAAAAAGTGATATTGGTTATTTTTCTAGTGATTGGTTTAGGAATGTTGGCTTATATGATTATTGTGAATAATGTTGTAGAGGAAAATGCAGAAATGATAAGTGAATATACACCTGAAATAGAAATCTCTGATGATGAATTAAGAAAAACAATAGTAACATTATATTTTGAAGGAAGTGAAGAAAAAAATGTAAAAAGTGAAGCAAGATTAGTAGATTCAAAAGAATTATTAAGAGAACCATATAAAGCTTTAATTGGAATGTTGATAGAAGGGCCTAAAGATGTAAAACTTGAAGCATTAATACCTACAAATACTAAAGTTTTAAAAACAGAACTTAAAGGAAATACAGTAATCGTAGATTTATCGGAAGAATTTATAAATCAAGCACCAGAAGGGATAGAGGAAAAAAGTAATATGATTTATTCAATTGTAAATACATTAACAGAATTAAAAGAAGTAGATTCTGTAAAGTTTTTAATAAATGGTGAAGAAGTAAGTGGCTTTGAAGATGATGGATTGAATCTAAAAACAGAATTTGTAAGAAAATAATTGTATTTTTCTTGATACTTCAAAAGTAACGTGGTACAATATTTTGGGTGAAAATAGTGAAAAAAATAGAATTAAAAGAAAATGAAAGAGTAGATGATTTAGAATTTAATAATTTAAAAATTATTCAAAATAAAGAAGGTTTTTGCTTTGGAATAGATAGTATTTTGTTGTCTGATTTTGCTAAAAATATAAAAAAAGATTCAAAGGTTCTTGATATTGGTACAGGAACAGGTATAATTAGTATTTTATTATCAGCAAAATCTAATGCTGGTAAAATTATTGGAATTGAAATACAAGAAGAAGTTGCAAATATGGCCAAAAGAAATATTATATTAAATAATTTAGAAAATAAAATAGAAATTATAAATGATAATATTAATAATATAGAAAATTATTTAGAAAATAATAGTATAGATGTGGTAGTAACAAATCCTCCATATAAAAAAAATAATACTGGTTTAAAAAATGAGAATGAAAAAAAGCTTATTTCAAGACATGAAATAAAATGTACACTCGAAGATATAATTGAGAAAAGTTATAAAATTCTAAAAAGTAATGGAGAATTTTATATGGTACATAGAGCTGAAAGATTAGTAGATATTATATATTTAATGAGAAAAAATAAGTTAGAACCAAAGGAATTGCGTTTTATTTATCCAAAAATAAATGAGAAAGCTAATTTGATATTAATAAAAGGTGTAAAAAATGCTAATGAATTTTTAAAATTAAATGAACCATTAATAATTTATAAAAATGATGGAACTTATACAGAAGAAATTTTAAAAATATATAATAAATAAAATTTTTTAATTTTGTATATTTCGTAAAAAAGCTGAAGCTTAAATATAATATTCGTTGAAAATTAGTGAATTATGTGATAAAATACATTAAAAATAATTATAATAAGAAAGGTATAAAAAGATATGAAAAAAGAAGAAATAACATTAAAGAATACTAAAGCAGAAATTTTACAAGCGTTAAATGAATCTTTAAAAAGGGAAAAAGATATAGCACAAATGAAGTATGAACCTGAAAAAGAAGAAAAGGAACGTCAAGTTGCTAAAGCAGTGGAAAATACTAGAGAAAACGTTGAAAAGAAGATTTTTTCAGATGAGTTAAATAATAAATTCAAAGATTTAGAAGTAGCAATAGAATCTGAAGAAGAAAAATTAAAAAATTTGTATGGAATTGAAAAAGAATTAATAAATTTTGTTGCTGTTGTAAATGCTGGAAAAGATTATATGGCTGAATTGGAAAATAATAAAAAAATAAAATTAGAAGAATTAAATAATAATATAAAAGAACTAGAAAATCAATATGAAATAAAAAAATCAGAATTAGAAAAAGAATATGAATTACTTTCTAAAAAATTAAAAATAGAAAGAGATAGAGAAATTGAAGAATATAATTATAAGCAAAAAAGGGAAAGAGAAATAACTAATAATAAATGGGAAGATGAAAAGGCAGAAAGAGAAAATAATTTGGCTAAAAAAGAAGCAAAGTTACAAGAAAGTTTAGAAAATATTAATGCAAAAGAAGAATATATAAAAGAATTAGAAAAAAAAGTAAATGAGATTCCAGCACTTATTGAAAAAGAATATGCTCGTGGTAGAAAAGAAGCAAGTATTGAAATAGAAAAAGATAATAAATTTGCAACTGAGATATTAACAAAAGATTTCCAAAATATTATAGATAGACAAAAGGATAAAATAGAAGGCTTACAAGAGGAAATAAAAAAAGCTAATTTAGAAAAAGAAAATATACAAAAAAAATTAGACCAAGCATATATTCAAATAAAAGATATGGCTACAAAAACAGTTGAAGCTACAGGTGGAGTTAGAATTATAGGTAATAATACAAATAAGGAATAAAATAGGGAGTTTATATGAAGCGGAAAATTATATATTGTCGCAACACCAATTGGAAATTTAGAAGATATAACATTTAGAGCATTAAAAATATTAAAAGAAGTAGATTTGATTGCTGCTGAAGATACAAGACATACTTTAGGATTATTAAATCATTTTGAAATAAATAAACCATTAATAAGCTATTATAAACAAACTGAAAAAAAGCGTAGTCCATTGTTAATAGATAAATTATTAAATGGTAAAAATATAGCTATTGTTTCAGATGCTGGTACACCTGGTATATCTGATCCAGGTGAAGAAATAATAAAGTGTGCAATAGAAAATGAAATAGAAGTAGTACCAATACCTGGATGTGTAGCTTTTGTAAATGCACTGATTTGTTCTGGAATGAGTACAACAGAATTTAGTTTTATAGGTTTTTTATCTGCTAATAATAAAGAAAAAAAAGAAAAATTAAAAGAATATGAATTTGATGTTAAAACTTTAATTATATATGAAGCTCCCCATAAATTAGTTTCAACATTAAATTGCATTTATGAAGTTTTAGGAGATAGAAAAATAGTTTTAGCAAGAGAGATTACAAAAATCCATGAAGAGTTTATTAGAGATAATGTAAAAAATATTTTAGATAAAAAAATAGAGCCTAAAGGTGAGTATGTTATAATAGTAGAGGGAAGTAATAAAAATAAATCTGATTATGAAATTGAACAGTTAAATAAACTTACTTTAGAAGAACACTATGAATTTTATAAAAATAAAGGCTTTACAAAAAAAGAAATAATAAAGAAAATATCTAAGGATAGAAATTTAGAGAAAAATGAAATATATCAATATTTTATAAAAAACATCATATAATTTAGTAGGAGGTAAAAAATGCTAAATAAAATATGGTGTTTTTTTATTTTAATAGCAATTATTTTTGGGATTTTAAGTGGTAATTATTCAAATGTAAATGATGCAATATTTTCGTCAATTGAAGATACTGTACAATTAATTATTACAATGTTTGGGAGTTTATGTTTTTGGAATGGAATAATGAATATAGTAAAAAATACAAATTTAATAAAAAGAATTAAAAAAATATTAAAACCAATAATAAAATTAATTTTTCCAAAAATAAATGAAGAAAATATTGCTTATGAAAATATTTCTATGAATATGGCATCAAATTTATTAGGTTTAGGAAATGCTGCAACTCCATGTGGATTAAAAGCAATGGAGGAATTAAATAAAGAAAATATTAATAAAAATAAATTATCAAATGATATGATGTTATTTATGCTTATTAATACAGCATCTTTACAAATTATTCCTACTACTATAATATCTATTAGAATGGGGTTAGGCTCTAAAAATCCATCTGGAATTATTTTACGGAGTGTGGTTTGCGAGTATAATAACTTTTACTGCTATGTTAGTTATAACAAAAATATATTTTAAATTATCTAAAAGAGAAAAACTCTGAAATTCTGTGTTGAATTTCAAAGTTTTTCTTTTTAAACCATATTGTCTAAAGCAAAATGAATGCATCTTATCATTAGAGTATTTAAACTAATACCAGCATTTTGTGCAATTATTGCTAGTCTTTCTTTTGTTTTGTGATCGATCCTTAAAGTAGTTCTTTCAATTTCATTTTCTCCATATAATTGTGGGTCAAATTTTTCCATGATTTTCCACCTTTCTTAATTAAATATAATTACTATTGTATAGGAAATTTCAAGAAAATCAAGTGACCAACTGAAATGATGTCATAAAATGATGTTAAAAAATAGAATTTGTTCTTAATATATAGTTTTAATTTATCATATAATTTATTATATAAAAATTTATGGTAGGTATAAATTATGAAATTTGTAGAGTATTTTAGTAAAGTCGCAATAATAATTTTTATTTTTATAGTTATTTTATATGGAATAAAAGAAAATAAAAATATTTTTAATTTATTTTTACAAGGAGTAATTGAAGGGGAAAAAATTGTATTAAATTTGTTTCCTACATTACTTGCTCTTATTGTAGCAGTAGGAATGTTAAAAGCTTCTGGAGTAATAGAAATTATTTCAGATTTTATTTCTCCATTATTAAAAATATTTAAAATAAATACTGAATTAGCTCCATTGATATTGTTAAGACCTATTTCTGGAAGTACAACAACAGCAATTGCTACAAGTATTATGAAACAATATGGACCAGATTCTAATATAGGCATGATTGCTTCGTGTATTATGGGAGCAACTGAAACTACAATATATGTAGTTTCAATTTATAGTTCAAAAGTAAAAATAAAAGATGTAAAAGAAGTTATTATAATAGGACTTATTGCAGATTTTATAGGAATTATATCTTCATGTTTAGCTTTTAAATTAGGTATATTATAAATTAATTTTTAGGAGCAAATAAGTTACAAAAAATATATGTTTTATGAAGTTGTTTCGTGGGGACCAGCTAGCTACAGTCTGTTAAATTTTATGTTCCACAGAATTTTAAAATTTTACAGACTGTGCGTATGTTGGGAGAACGAATAAAACATATATTTTTGTAACTTTTGTATATTATAAAAAACACTAAAATTTAAAAAATTAATTTTCTTGACATTTTAAAAACTGCATGATAAAATAATTGCAATTTGAATATAAGAGGGGGAGAGAATATAAAATTTGTATTATTTTTGATAAGTTTTATATTTTTTAGAAAATTAATAATAAAATATAAAGCCAAAAAAATTAGTAAAATAATTAAATTATAAAAAAATTATAAAAGCTAAGAAACTTTTATAATTTTACTAGGATTATATCTATTAGCAACACTTAATTTTAATGAATCTGTGTCAATATTATTTTTATGTAATTCTTCAATAACTGTTTGATATGCTAATTCTGGGAAATTATTTTCTTTACTTAAATGTCCGAGCATTACTTCTTTTAAATTTGATTTTACTAGTTCAGAAATAGTTTTTCCAGCAGAATTGTTAGATAAATGGCCATTGGGGCCTTTAATTCTTTCTTTTAAAACATATGGATATTTTGAGCATTTTAAAATTTCTGGGTCATAATTGGATTCTAATAATATAAAAGAGCTTTCTTTTAGGTTATTTAAAAGTTTATTATCCATGTGTCCTAAATCAGTAGCAATAGTAATTTTTGATTTATTATTAAAAATATTAAATCCACAAGGATTAGCTGCATCATGAGGAATAGAGAATGGACATATAGATAAATCTCCAATTGTGAATTCTTTTCCAATTTCAAAAATTTTTTGATTTTCCAATGATATTTTTTCTTTTTGTTTTGGCATAGCTTCTAAAGTCTCAAAATTTGTATATACAGGTAAATTAAATTTTTTAGAAGCATTTCCTAAACTTTGTACATGATCTGAATGTTCATGTGTAATTAAAATTCCATCAATATCTTCTATTTTTTTATCAATGCTTTGTAAACCATCTATTACTTTTTTTAAACTTGTTCCGCAATCAATTAATATTTTTGTTGAAGATGTTTCAACAAATAAACAATTTCCAGAACTTCCACTATATAAACTACAAAAATTTAGCATAAGTATCCTCTCATTTGTTTTCTAATGTATTTTTTTTTAAATTATTCTGAAATTCTTTCAATTTTTGCACCAAGTTTTCTGAATTTTTCTTCTATATTTTCATAACCACGATCAATGTGATTTAGATTGTAAATTTCAGTAATTCCTTTTGCAGAAATGCCTGCTAAAATTAAAGCAGCCCCTGCACGTAAGTCTGTTGCATTAACTGGAGCACCACTTAATGATTCAATACCTTCGAAAATAGCAGTTTTTCCTTGAACAGTAATATTTGCACCCATTTTACGAAGTTCATCTGTATATTGAAATCTAGATTCCCAAATGCTTTCATTTATAATACTTGTTCCAGAAGCTCCTGCTAAAACAACTCCCATTTGTGGTTGTAAATCTGTAGGAAAACCTGGATAAGGTAGAGTTTTAATGTTAGCTTTTGTGGGACGTTTACTATACCATACACGCAAGTGATCGCCATTTGCATCAACATTTCCACCAATTTCTTCAATTTTTGCAATTATAGATTCTAAATGTTTTGTAATACAATTTTTTATTGTAATATCACCTTTTGAAGCAATAGCAGCAAGCATAAAAGTACCAGCTTCAATTTGGTCGGGAACTATAGAATATGTAGCATTTCCCTTTAATTCTTTAACTCCATTGATTTTTATAATATCAGTTCCTGCACCACGAATGTCTGCTCCCATTGTATTTAAAAAATTAGCTAAATCAACAACATGAGGCTCTTTAGCAGGATTATCTATTATAGTTGTTCCTTCTGCTAAAACAGAAGCAAGCATAATATTCATGGTAGCACCAACAGAAACAACATCCATATATATAGATGTTCCAGTTAATTTTTTTGCTTTAGCTTTTATATTTCCTTGAGATACTTCTACATTTGCACCAAGAGCTTCAAATCCTTTTATGTGTTGGTCAATAGGACGATTGCCTAAATTACAACCACCAGGAATACCAACTTCTGCTTCTTTGCATCTTCCCAATAAAGCTCCAATTAAATAATAAGATGCACGAAATTTTCTTGTAGTATCTAAAGGTGCAATATGAGAAGTTATATTTCTATTATCAATTTTTATTTCATGAGGCGAAAGCCATTCAATCTTTGCGCCTAGTTTTTCTAATATTTCACAATATAATTTTACATCACTAATATTTGGTAAATTTTCGATTGTACAACATCCATTAATAAGTAAGGTAGCAGGAAGTATAGCTACAGCTGCATTTTTTGCACCGCTTATTACAACTTCACCGTTTAGTGGAGTTTTTCCTGTTATGACTAATTTTTCCAAAATATATACCCCCATAATTTTGCATAATAAATTGGGTAAAATTACCCAAGCAAAAAAATCATATCATAAAAGAAAAATATTTACAATACATTTTTAAATTTTTATTTATTTCCAATTAAAGAGTTCAATTAGTTTAAATTTAAACTTATATGATTCAGAATTATTTGTTATTATACTATAATCTTCTTTATTAAGGTTAGATTTTAAATTTTCATCTGCTTTTTCATCTATGATTCCACTTGAAATATCAGTAAAGCATAAAGGTGGAAAAAGACTGCACCACCAGTTTTGACCTTCAGCTTTTCCTATTTTTATTCTTAATGCGTCATAAGTTCCAGCGGGCATAGATATATTTGCATAATATTTTGTAGGAAAATAAAAATTTCCAATATCAAGTGTAACATTATAATTATATCCATTATTTTTTATTGTTGTTTCAGCAATTTCTTCAAATTTTTTTAAATTAGATTTTGTCTTTTCAATAACTTCATTTTTAGTAGTACAGTCTTTTGTTAATTGTTTCATATATGCTATTATGTCATCACGAACTTTTAATTTTAAATTTTGGTCTTCTTCTGAATTACTATTTGCGAGTATGTGAAGTCTAAATATATTTTCACTTAGTTCTGTAAAAACAGAATTAGCATAAGAATTTATTGTTATAAATAAAAATAATATAAATAAAAATATTATTAATAGTATTTTTACTAAATAATTAAATTTCATAAATATTTGAATCCTTTCTTGATTTTTCTAAAATTTCTAATTATTTTAATTATTTACAAAAACACCAGAAATATACATTGATTTTTTAACTATATTTTGTTGTCGAAAATTAGATTACGGTTTTGATTGACGTAAATGTATTTCAGTTATAAAATTTGTATAGACTAAAACGGAAAGGAAAGTGAATATATGTATAATTTGGAAAATAAGATTTGTGGATTCAATGTTAATGAATTTCATTTAGTAACAATGCTTATGCCATACATATATGAAGTAGTAAACGAAGGAAAAAAAGTAATTACATTTTTTGAAAAAGATGTTGAGGAAATTTATAAAAAAGTATTAAATATTAATAGTGTATATTGGAAAAATAAAGAAAAACTTAATACAGTTGATTGGAAAAAAATAAATATTGATAAATTATCAGAAAAATTTAGTGATGTTAATGATAATGATGTTATAGTAATTGCAGGTAAAAAGAATTTTATAGAAAAAATAAATACATTAGTTTTAAATTTTCATACAAATTTTACATTGGTTAATTGTTATGAAATAGATGATTTTAATGAAAATTTAGAAAATATTATAAAATCTTATAGTAAAATTTTATGTACAAATGGAATAAGGGAAATTAAAGAGCTTTATTTAATATAAATATAATATGTGTGCTTGGAGAATTTTGAACTTTTATATGTAATAAAAAACTCTATTGACTAAAATTTAAAAATGTTATATAAAATATGTAGTAGATTTTTAAGTAATGGTTAATTGCGAAAGGAGATAATGCTGTAATATGAAGGAAAAATATGAAGAAATAAAGAGTAAGTTAAAAAAATATAACCAAGAACACTTATTATTATTTTATGATAAAATGGATGACTTGAATAAAGAAAAACTATTAGAGCAGATTGATAATATTGATTTTGATTTAATGAAAAATTTGTATGAAACTACAAAAAAACCATTAGATTTAGAAAATGTATCAGTTGAACCAATTGAACATACTGATAAATCTAAGTTAACAGGTGCTGAAAGAGAAATGTATGAATCTAAAGGTATTGAAGCAATAAAAGATAATAAATTAGCAGTTGTTACAATGGCTGGAGGTCAAGGAACTAGGCTAGGTCATAATGGACCAAAGGGAACTTTTATATTTGATCCAGAGAATAATAAATCTATTTTTGAAGCTTTATGTGATACTATGAAAAGAGCGCTTAAAGCTTATGGTGTTATTATTCCATGGTATATTATGACAAGTAAAGAAAATAATGATGCTACAGTAGCTTTTTTTGAAGCACATAATTATTTTGGGTATCCTAAAGAATCTGTTAGATTTTTTAAGCAAGGTGAATTACCAATGCTTGATATGAATGGAAAAGTTTTACTAGATGAAAATGGATTTGTAAAATTAGCTGCAAATGGTCATGGTGGAACATTACATTCTATGGAAAAATCAAATGTAATTTCTGAAATGAAGGAAAATGGAATTGAATGGGTATTTATTAATGGTGTTGATAATGTTTTAGTAAAACCAGTTGATCCACTATTAATGGGAATGTCAATATCAAATAGAGTTTTAGGAGCTGTTAAATCAATCGAAAAAACAGATCCAAAAGAAAAAGTTGGTGTTTTTTGTAGAAAAAATAAAAAAGTTGGGGTAGTTGAATATACTGAAATATCAGAAGATATGGCTAATCTTAGAGATGACTATGGTTCTTTGGTTTTTGGAGATGCTAATGCAATTTTCCATTTATATAATATAAAAGGTTTAGAAAGAGTTAGTGAAGTAAAACTTCCTTATCATATAGCAGTAAAAAAAGCCAACTATATTGATTGCAATGGTAAAATGGTTAAAGCTGAGAAACCAAATGCGTATAAGTTTGAAATGTTTATATTTGATTCTTATGAAATGTTTGAAGATGTAGTTGTTTTAAGAGTTAAAAGGGAGGAAGAATTTGCACCTATAAAAAATGCTGAAGGTGTAGATAGTCCTGAAACTGCTAGAAAATTATATAAAGATTATTTTACAAAAGTTGAATACATGAAAAAATATAATGATTGGTGTACAAATCCAATCTTTGATGAAGAAACAAAGCAAGAGTTATTACTAATTGCAGGTGATGATTCTGAAATAAAAGATAGATTTTATAAAGATTTAGAGTTTGGAACAGCTGGAATGAGGGGCATTATAGGTAATGGTACTAATAGAATGAATGTTTATACTGTTACTCGAGCTACTCAAGGATTAGCAAATTATATATTAAAACAAGGTGGGGAAGAAAGAGGAGTAGCTATAGCATACGATTCTAGAAATATGTCTCCAGAATTTGCTAAGGAAACAGCATTAACACTTAACGCAAACGGTATAAAAACATATATTTTTGAAAGTTTAAGAACAGTTCCTCAATTATCTTATGCAGTAAGAAAATTGGGATGTATTGCAGGAGTAATGATTACTGCTAGTCATAATCCACCAGAATATAATGGATATAAAGTTTATTGGGAAGATGGTGCTCAAATAGTTGCACCACATGATAAAGGAATAATAGAGGAAGTAAAAAAAGTTACCAATTATAGAGATGTTAGAAGAATATCTATTGAAGAGGCAAATAAAAAGAAATTATATAATGTTGTTGGTAAAGCATTAGATAAATTATACTTTAATGAAGTTATGAAGCAATCTTTAAATAAAGATGTTATAAAGGAAGTTGGTAAAGATTTAAGAATAGTTTATACACCATTACATGGTGCTGGAAACATTGGAGTTCAAACTGTTCTTGAAAAATTAGGATTTGAAAATGTATTTGTTGTTCCAGAGCAAGAATTGCCTAATGGTAATTTTCCAACAGTTGATTATCCAAATCCTGAAGATAAAAAGGCATTTAAATTAGCGTTAGAATTAGCTGAAAATGTAGATGCAGATATAGTTTTAGCAACAGATCCTGATTCTGATAGATTGGGTGTATATGCAAAAAATAGTAAAACAGGCGATTATATGCCATTTACAGGAAATATGTCAGCATTGCTTATAGCAGAGTACATTTTATCAGAAAAGAAAAAGAGAAAAGAAATACCTGAAAATGGTGCTTTAATTACAACAATTGTTTCTTCAAATTTGGCTAAAGCTATTTGTGATGAATATAAATTAAAATACATAGAAACTTTAACAGGATTCAAATATATTGGTGAACAAATTAGAAACTTTGAGGCAACAGGAAGTAATACATTTATGTTTGGTTTTGAAGAGAGTTATGGTTGTTTAGTTGGAACGCATGCTAGAGATAAAGATGGTATAGTTGCAGTAATGATGTTAGCTGAAGCAGCAGCATTTTATAAAAAACAAGGTTTAACTTTATGTGATCAAATGGAAAATATTTATAAAAAATATGGATATTATAAAGAAGGAATTTTAACTATAACATTAAAAGGTGCCGATGGTGCTGAGAAAATGAAAGAATTAGTTAATATTTTTAGAAATAATCCATTAAAAGAAATTGCAGGATATAAAGTATTAAAATTTAGAGATTATCAAACTGGTAAAATTTTAGATTTAGGTACTAAAAAAGAAATAGAAACTGATTTACCAACTTCAAATGTATTATATTATGAATTAGATAATGATAGTTGGTGTTGTATAAGACCTTCTGGAACAGAACCAAAATTAAAGTTTTATATGGGTGTTAAAGAAAAAACAGATAAAGATGCAACTGAAAAATTAGAAAAATTAAAAAAAGCAATGGAAAGTTTAACTTAATAAAAAAATAAGATTTGAATTAAAACTATAATTCAAATCTTATTTTTTATATTTTTACATTACAGATTTTACTGAAATGTAAATTACTGCTACAGCAAATATTGAAAGTATAGATGAAATTAGACATTGTTTAGAAAATTTTGGATACTCACCTATATTAAGTAAAAATATTATTATACCGAAAGGTGGAAATAAGAAGCATATTAGTTTTAAGAAAAAGTCTGCTTCACGTTCATTTTCTGCAACTGGTTGCCCACAATGTACACAAAAAGTACTTTCTTTTGAAATTCTTTTTTTGCAGCATTTACAATAAATCATATTTGGATATTTTTCTTCAAGTTTGTATTCTTCAAATTTTTTATTTAAAGAATGAGAAAAAGTTTGAAGAATATTTTCATCTTTTGTGGAATCTATTAATATTTTTATTTGAGTAATTGTTGAAACTTTAAAATTTTCAGCATTTGAAACAAAGTCAAAGACATATATCTTATCTGGTATATCAATTTCTACAGCTTTATATTGAAAAGTATCAATACTTTCAACTTTATTTAAACTAATATCTAAAGTTTTTAATTTAAACAATCCCCATTTTCCAAAAATTCTTTTATTTGTAAGACAAATCTCTCTATTTAAGAAATATAAAGTTAAATAAATTGATAAAAAGAATATTAAAATATTAGCAACTAAAATTAAAAAATACATTTTATTATTTTTAAAGAAAAATTCAAGAATGGTTCTTGGAAATAAAATAACAGCAATTGCTAATAATGCTATAATAAACGCATAAGCTAAATTACTTGTTTTTATTCTTGAAATTATTTTTTCATCTCTATCTAAATTACTTAATATATAATTAACACCATTAAGAGATTTCTTTTTTTGTTTAATATTTTTTTTGGTAAGTAATTCTCTATAACACTCTATACATAGGCCTCTTTTTAAATCGGCTTCTTTACCACATTTATAACATTTCATAAATATACCCTCATCTTTAGTTGATAAAATTATAAATATATTATATATTATGTAATATTATAAGTCAAATAAAAAATAAAAAATTTAAAAAAGTATTGACTTTTTCAAAAAAAAAGAGTATTATATATAAGCAGTCGATTTTAAACGTATTAAAATATACGGGCTATTAGCTCAGTTGGTAGAGCACTTGACTTTTAATCAAGTTGTCCCGCGTTCGAATCGCGGATAGCTCACCAAGAACTCTATTAAAGAGTTCTTTCAAGGCCCCTTGGTCAAGCGGTTAAGACATCGCCCTTTCACGGCGGAGACATGGGTTCGATTCCCGTAGG
>CANRQI010000045.1 GCA_947632835.1 uncultured Clostridia bacterium | reverse complement strand
GGTAGAAGGATTCGAACCCTCACAGGCGGTTTTGGAGACCGATGTGCTACCATTAACACTATACCCCTAAAACTTACCTAATTATATTAGCATAAAAATTTACTTTTGGCAAGAGAAATTTGAATATAAGTTTTTATATTTTTTTGTAACTTAGTATAAAAAAACTAGAATATACTTGAAATTTAAAGTAAAATATTATATATTCATAAATGTTAAAAATATATAAAAATCAAGGAAGGATTAGAAATGAAAATAGTTAAAAAAATTTTGTTAACAATATTGGTATTATATTTCATTATAATGATTTTATTTATTACATTGCTATTTTTAGTTAAACAAACAGTTTTATCAAAAGAATATATGATAAACAAATTAGATGATTTTAAAATTTATGAAGAAGCAGAAAAATTAACAAATAATATAATAAATCAAGCTGTAACTCCAAATGGTGAGCATATAAAAATTTTAGAAAAATTTAATACAAAAGAGCATATAAAAAGCTTGGTAGATTCGGGAGTTGCTTCTTTATATGAAAATGAAAGTTTTGTACCAAATTGTGAAAATTTGCAAAAACTTATAGAAGATGATGTAGAAAAATTGATTGAAAATGAAGAAGTAAAACCAAGTGAAGAAGAAAAAAGCATAATTACTAAATTTGAAGGTAAATTGGTAATAGAATATGATAATCAATTAAAAAATATTGCAAAAGAAATTGGAACAGAAAATAATATTCCAAAATTTATAAAAAAAGTAAATACTATTTTTTATGCTATTGTAATATCTACTGTTGCATCAATTATATTAGTAATAGTAATTGATAAAACTAATTTAATAGAAAATATTATTATAATAACAGGTGGAACTATTGTTACAGGTGGCGGGTTAATGAAATTGAAAAGCGTAATAAAAGGTATGGATTTTAATTTAATTTCTAATAATCAAGGCATTGTAAATGTTATGCAGACAGTAGCGAATGATTTAGTTTCAAAATTAGATAAATTTTCAAAATATTACATTATTGGTGGAATGGCAGTAATATTAATTGTTATTTTTCTTAGATTTCTAATAAAAAATAAGAAAAAAGTGAAAAATTAAAATGTAATAAAAATGTAATACAAAAAATATAGATATTTTTATCGATTAATGGTAAAATTTATACAATATAATTTTAAAGATTAAAGTTAATTGGAGGATTTTATGGAAAATGTTGAAACAATTGCTAATCTTAAAAAAATGTCTAAAGAAGGAAATGTTCAAGCTAGTTATGAATTAGGTTTAAGATATTATAAAGGTATAAATGTTGAAGTTAATTATGAAAAAGCTAAAGAGTACTTTGAAAAATCAGCAGAAGGAGGATATACTTCGGCTTGTTACTACTTAGGAATGATTTATTATAATGGGAAAGGTGTTCAAACCAATCATACTAAAGCAAAAGAATATTTTGAAAAAGCTGATGTAGATAATAATATATTTTCTTCATATTATTTAGGAAAAATATATTATTGGGGAGATGGTGTTGAAAAAAATTACGACAAAGCTAATGAATATAAAGAAAAAGTTTTATCAAAACCATTTTTTGCCAAACAAGATACTGAAATAGAGAAATTTTATAGTGTAATTGATTTTGAAGAGCAAAGTCAAAAATATGCAACTGAATTGCAAAAACAAATTCAAGATGAATTTAAAAATTTATATGGAGATAGCATAAAAAATTAATACACTAAAATTATAATAGTTATTGGGAAAATTAGTCCGTAGAACTGCCAATATAAATATGGCAGTTGCTGCGGATTTATTTTTATTTTCATTTTTTTCATAAATTGCGTAATACCATGCTTTTATAAAAGCATATATTAAAAATAATATTGTTAGAATTTTCATGTATTAAGCTCCTTTTTATATTATTCTTGTGTTAATAAATTGTTATGGTCTAATGAGCTATGGACCTTAACTTGGAAAAAAGAATTTTTATATACTTCATTCCAATTTGTTTTGTTAAGTTCTTTAAATGTAAGATATTTTGAAGAAACAAAATTTTTGAAATTACAAATATCTAGATTATATTGATGAGATATGGTATATAAAAAATTTAAAGTAATTTCTTCTAAATAAGAATTTATAGCTTCTTCAATTATTTTTACATTACTAGCAGATTCATAATTGTACTCATTTGTTGCACTTTTTATTGAGCAACTTAAAAATATGTCTGCTTCTATATAAGGGCTATTATTAACAAAATATGCGTTTATTTTAGGTTTCTTTTTAGCAGAAATTGATATGTCTAATTTTTCTTTATCATGAAAAGGATCATTTATAGAGATTGTACATGATTTTAGTGTATCTGTAATTAATGAATATGCTATAGAATCTAAAACTCCTAATTTTCCAACAAATTTATCGTTTTCAAAAAGTGCTATGCCATCATTTTGTAAAATTTCATTTTTGACTGAAATATAAGAAGCTATTGGAGTAGGAAAATCAGAATTTAGATTATAATAAAAGTCAGTAATTTCAGGCTTTATAGAATATCCAGTATAATTTACAGAATTAATAAGAAATTCGTATAATTTTGTTGAAAAACTTTCATCTGAATTTGAAACAGCTTCAAGTGCTTTTGTTGTTTCGGTATTACATATTAAAACATTGCATGTTGGACGCATTTCAGGATTATTTGTGAATGTATTAATATATTTAGCAATTCCTTCTCTAGATATTTCTTCTGAAAATATTAATGCAGAACAATGGGAAAAATTAAGTTTTTTACTTAGAAAATTATCTAATATACTTATACCAGAGTCTATTGTGGAGCATTCTACACTATCTATAATTGAACTTGTTGATTGTGAAGAATCTGAAGATGATGATTCTGAATCTTTGGATGTGGCAATTTGTACACTTAATTTTAATTCAGCTTCTTCACCTTTATCTATACCTACTGCAACAACGTAGTAAAAATTTTCAATGTTTGTGGTAACATTACTATTAGAAGAACAGCCAGATAATGAAAATAATCCAATTATTAAAATTGTTATAATTTTTAATTTATTTTTTAGCATATTTTTTCCTTTCCTAAGGCTGGAGCCTTTTTCTTTTTTGCTTAAAATATCCAAATAGTAATACAAAAAAGCATATTCCAAATGTTAAAATAATAGCATAAGGTTTAAAAATTTGTATTTCTAAAAATTTTATGATGTTTATTTTGTTTACAATTAGACAAAATCCTAATATTATAGAACTGATTGGAAATACGATTTGATTTTTGTCTTCAAAATTAAATAGTTTGTTTAATATATAAATTATTACTCTTACTAAAAGGCTAATGTAGCATAAAACTGCAATTATCCAAATAAAAACGAATAATGCATCAGTTTGTGTTAAAAAATCGCTTATTTGAATTCTACGAGTTATTAAGTATATTGTATTAATAGAATTTAGTTTTTCTAATGATTTAGCAGGTGATGGAAAGAATGATATAATGGCACTACATGCAAAAGTTAGTAAAAAAATGTTAGTTATATAAGAAGAGAAGACTATTTTCTTAAAATCATTCTTTTTTTCTAAAAAAGGCATTAAAAAGAAATATATTATTATAAAATTTAAACTAAAAATATTTTGTAAACCAGTTACAAAAGTGGTAGAATAGTCATTTCCAAAAACAGGAAAAAAATTGTGTATATTAAATCTATCTATTGTACCTAGAACTAATAATAATATACTTATAATAAATCCAGGTATAAATATGGTTGTTATTTTTTTTATTCCGTTAAAACCTTTTAAATTGGCTATTACAATTGACATTATAAATAATAGTAAAATCAAAAATATAGTTGATTTAGGAAAGTAAATACTTTTTAAAAGATAAGAGAAATTTGATATTGCTAATATTAATGATACTCCTAAAAAAACAATGAATATTATTGAAATAACAAATTTTAAGAATTTTCCACCTAAAAATTCTGAAATATCTATGATATCGAAATTTGGAAAATTTTTTATTAAATTTGAAATTATTATACAAAATATTAAACCAATTATTGAAATATATAATATGTTTATTAAAGTTCCAGAATTGGTTAAATCTACTAAATATTCGGGAATATTTAATATGATTTGAGTTATCATTATTATGCAAGTTAATGATAAAGCTTCAAATTTGTTTAATTTTATTTTCATTTTTTAGTGTTCCTCCAAATCATACTTTGTTTTGGTGCAATTTCAGGTCTTTTTGTATTCAAATTACTAAATCTTTTTTCAACCATCCAAGCAGGTTTTATTGCATAATTTATAAAACTTGTATATGAAAGTAATGGTACTCCGAAGGAATTTGTGCTAAGAAGAACAGTTAAATGTAAAAATATACCTATAGCAATTCCGAAAAGTCCAGCTAAATATCCAAGAATAATATAAAAATATCTAAATATTCGTATTGAAAAAGAGAAAGAAAAGTCTGGAATTGTAAATTCAGAAATACCTGTTAGGGCTACTACTATAACTAGTACAGGGCTTACAATATTAGCAGTTACAGCAGCATCTCCAAGTATTAATGCACCAACAATTCCGAATTGCTTGACCGAATGCAGAAGGTACTCTAATTCCAGCTTCACGAATAAGCTCAAAAGATACTTCCATTAATATTATTTCAAATACAATAGGGAATGGTATTTTTTCTCTAGCACTTATTATTGCAAATAATAATTCTGATGGTAGAAATTCATCATGATATAGAGTTATAGCAATGTATATACCAGGTAATAAAACTGCAATAAATAGAGCAATTATTCTAACTACTTTTAGAAAATTTGAATAGAAATGATTCAAATTCAGTTCTTCACTTGTAGATAAAAAGTCAAGCATAACAGCAGGGAGTATTAAAGCATAAGGAGAACCATTTACGAAAACTGCAACTCTTCCATTCAATAAAAAATTACAAGTTCTATCAGGCCTTTCAGTAGCAAGTAATTCAGGATAAATATTATGGATATTATCTTTTATTAGATTTTCAAGTTGACCAGATGACAACAGATTGTCAACTTTTAAATTGTTTATACGAAATTTTACTTCTGCAACTAAATCATCATTTGCAATATTTTGCATATAACAAATAGCAACTGGAGTTTTTGTAATTTTACCAACTGTTGTACTTTCAATTATTAAGTTTTCATTATTTATAATTTTTCTAATAAGAGAAGTATTTGTACGCAGATTTTCAATATAAGCTTCATGTGCACCTCTTACAACACTTTCATTTTGAGGTGTGTCAATAGTACGGCCTTTAATATCTTTTGTTTCTATGCAAAAAGCAACATCTAATGTTTCAACAAATAGAGCACAAAATCCTAAATTAATTTTTTCTATAACTTTATTAAAAGTTTTTTCAGTTTTTACAACATTTTCACTTATTAAGTTTTTCATTAAAAAATTTTGTAAATCGAATTTTTTAACTTCAGGTTTATTGGCAGATGGTGACATTTTTATTGAATTTCTTAATAATAATGGAGATAAAATTGAATGATTAATAGAAGCATTATCAACTAATCCATCAATAAAAATTAAACAAGCTTTAAAAGTTTTATTTGAAATATTTATTTCAAATTCTCTAGTATTTATATCGCTATTAATTAATAAATTATATTTTACTTTAAAAGTTTCTAATGTTTTATTATAATCTGGTGATATGTTTTCGGCACTATTGCTTGTTTCTCCATTTTCTGGAATGTTATTTGGAGAATTTGGAATAATGAATGTATTTTCGTTTTTGGGAGTATAAGTAAATGTATTTTTTAATAAATCTTTAAAACCCATGTTAACCTCCTTTTATACAACTTAGTATGCAAATTAATTAGAAAAATATTCATATAATGGTTATTTGATTTTATAAAAATATGTAATGAAATTGTAATAAAAAAAATATTGATAATTACAATGCTTTTTTGATACAATATAAAAAAGTATTTAAGTTTCGATATTTTTGTAACTGTGCATATATCAAAAAATACCGAAACTAAAAAAATAAAATTGCAATTAAGAAAGGAATTTAATTATATGAGAAGTAAAAAAGGAGCAATTAGTTTATTTTCTTTAGTAGCAATGATGTTTTTTTTGGTTTTTGTTATGGTTGCATATAATAATATTGCTGAAAAAGGTAAGAATCAAGTTGAAACAACATCAGTTCTTGTAGATTATTATAAATCAGATACAACAGTTGATGGTATTTATAATGCATTAGTTTCAAATGATACAGCAAAAGGCAAAACAAAATCAGCACTTCAGACTCAAGAAGTTAATAAAACAGGAAATACAGGAAAATATATGTCAATAAATGGAAAAATTTATCCAATAAAATAATTGGAATAAAAAGAATTAACCTTAATATACATTTAATAAAGATGTACAAAATGTATAGGAGGGTTATTTTTTTATGGAGAATTTAGGAATATATCAAGACATTAGTGAAAGAACACAAGGTGATATATATATAGGTGTTGTAGGTCCTGTTAGAACCGGAAAATCTACATTTATAAAAAAATTTATGGAATTGTTGGTGTTGCCAAACATTGAAAATGGATATAAGAAAGAAAGAGCGGTTGATGAATTACCACAGAGTGCAGGTGGTAAAACAATAATGACAACAGAGCCTAAATTTATTCCGAATGAAGCAATAGAAATTACTTTAGATGGTAATATAAAAATGAAAACTAGGTTAGTAGATTGTGTAGGTTATTTAGTTAATAATGCTATTGGACACATGGAAGATGATATGCCAAGAATGGTGAAAACTCCATGGTCAGAAGAGGAAATGCCATTTGAAACAGCAGCTGAACTTGGAACAAAAAAGGTTATTGTAGAACATTCTACAGTAGGGATGGTAATTACTACAGATGGAAGTATTACAGATATACCAAGAGATGACTATGTTGAGGCAGAAGAAAGAGTTATAAATGAATTGAAAGGTTTAAACAAACCTTTTGTAATGATTTTAAATTCTGAAATTCCATATAGTGAAGAAACTAAAAAACTAGCTAAAAATTTAGAAGAAAAGTATCAAACACAAGTTATTCCAATGAGTTGTTTAGATATGACATTAGATGATTTAAACATAATTTTTGAAAAATTATTAGATGAATTTATGATAGAGAGAATAAATATAAAATTTCCAAAATGGGTTAATGGTTTAAATTTGGATAATTCATTGAAACTTGAATTGTTTAATAAAGTAAAAGATACTTTTTTAGATGTGAAAAAAATAAAAGAAGCTAGAGAGAAATATTTAGATTTATTAGAAAATGAAAATATAAAAAAGGTTGAAATTAATGAGATAAATTTAGGAAATGGAATTGTAAATGTAAATGTTGAATTAGATGAAAAGCTATTTTATAATATTTTAACAGAAATAACAGGTGTGGAAATAAGAAATGAGGGAGAATTATTTACTTGTATAACTGAATTTGCTAAAACTAAAAAGGAATATGATAAAATGGCTTATGCAATTCATGAAGTTTATGAAAGAGGTTATGGAATTGTTACTCCAACAATGGATGATTTGATTTTAGAAGAACCAGAAATTGTAAAACAAGGTCAGAAGTATGGAGTAAAATTAAAAGCTAAAGCTCCATCAATTCATATGTTGAAAATAGATACAGAAACAGAAGTTTCTCCAATTGTTGGTAGTGAAAAGCAATCTGAAGAATTAGTTAAGTATTTGCTTTCAGAATTTGAAAGTGATCCAAAGAAAATTTGGGAATCAAATATTTTTGGAAAAAGTTTACATGAACTTGTAAATGAAGGATTGCAAAATAAACTTGCACGTATGCCTGAAGATGCACAAGATAAATTAAGAGATACATTACAGAGAATAGTGAATGAGGGAAGTGGTGGATTAATTTGTATAATTTTATAGATTAAAAATGTGGATTAAAGCGAAAATATATGTTTTATTTATGAAATATATATTTTCGTAATTTTTTAAGTTTCGTGTGTTAGGAAATATACGTTTCAAAAAGTTTTAAGTAATTATAAAAATTAAGTTAAGAAAAACATATATTTTATGAATGAGTTTCGTGGGGACCAACTAGCTACAGTATGTTAAATTTTATGTTCTACAGAATTTTAAAATTTTACATACTGTGCGTGGTTGGGATAATGAATAAAATATATATTTTTCTTAACTTTAACTTAATTTTTTAAGTTATTCTCCCCATTTAAGAAAATGTAATTCACTAACGTTTATAACATTTTCTAAAACGGTCCCCACAAACCATAACTAGAAAAATATATTAAAACTTATTGAAACGTATATTTCTTGTAATACCCGAAACTTAAAAAATTATACTTGACAGAGCTTAAAATGCGTGATAATATAATTGCATATTTATTCGATTAAATTTTATTCTTGTAGCAATCGCTACAATATCTTCAATATAATGGCTAAATTAGAAATGTGAGGATTTTTTGAAAAAAAATATAAAAAAATTTTTGTTGTTATTTTTATTTATTGTAATATGTTTAATTATTTTAATATTAAAAAATAAGTTTGCTTATGCAAAATATATAGAAAAAAAGGAAATAAAAACTTTAACGAGTATTGCTAAACCAGTAATAGTATTTAATGGAGAAAATACAAAAAATGTAGAATATTTGAATTTAAACAAATGCATGTATGAATTTAGTGTAAAAAATTTTAATGATAATGTGAATTCAGATGTTGGAATGAAATATAATATTATGTTTGAATTATCTCAAAAAAATGCTCCTGTAATTATTAATTTATATAGGAAAACCGAAACTGGTGAAGAAAAAATAGAGCTTTCTAATTATAAAACAGTAAATTGTGAAGTTATAAATTTAGGTGATAAGCAAAAAAATTATAGGGTAGAAGTTTTTTATAATACGAAGTCGAATGAAATTATGAATGAAAATTTCAAAGTAAATGTTATAGTACAAGCTATGCAAAAGGAGGTAAATGTTGGGTAAAATAATAAAAAAGATTATTTATATATGTATTTTACTATTTTTTGTTAGTTTTATTAGTGTTTATGGAAAATATGTTTTAGAAGCTAATCAAGAAATGCTACAAATTAAACATGCGGATAATGAAAAGCCATCAATAAATGGAAGAAATTATGATGTGAATTATGAAAATTTTAATAGAGATGTAAATGTAAAATTTAGTGATAATTTGGGAATAAAATCTGCTAAATATTGGTTTAATCAAACGGAAAAAGTATTTAATGATCAAAATGTTGCTAATCTAGAAAATAATACAACTTTTAGTATGAGTGGTTGGTATAAAGTAGAGGTTACAGATTTATATAATAACAAAACCATATATATTTTTTTGATAGATAAAGAATTTAATAACATATCAGTAAATGCAACATCTGCAAATGATGTTAGTTCAAAAATTACAATTAATGCACAAGATAATTTAACTGGTGTGCAAAAAATAGAAATATTTATACAAGGAAAACTGTATAAAACATATACTTATGGTGAATGGTTTGTAAAATCTAAAACAGAAAATTTAGAAATAAAAATTGTAGATTTACCATTTTATGAAGAGATGTATGTAGTTGGTACTGATTTTTATGGAAATTCAAAAATATCTAATAAAGTTATTCCAAATACAACTAGAATATATGATGTAGAGGACTTTGTAAAATTTAGAACTTTAGTAAATGGTGGAAATGGTTTTAAAGGAGTTACGCTTTATTTATTGAATAATCTTGATTTAAGCAGTGTATGTTCTAAATCAAATAGCTGGATTCCAATAGGAATAGGTGTAGGATTTCAAGGAATATTTGAAGGAAATAATCATACAATTTCTAATTTATATATAAATTCTACTAGTGATTATCAAGGATTATTTCGAAAAATATCAGGTACTTTAAGGAATTTTTCTTTATCTCGGAAGAATTGAAAAAAGTGGTAATTATTCTGCAGGTTTTGTAGGTACTAATGATTATGGAACTATTGAAAATTGTAAAAATAATGTTCAAATAACTTCTAATGAAAAAGAAAGAATTGCTGGAATTGCAGGAAATAATATAGGTTATGTTACAAAATGTTCAAATAATGCATCAATTTCTGGAAAAAATTTTGTTGGAGGAATTGTAGGTTATAACCTTGGCGGACATGTTGATTATTGTTACAACAGTGCAACTATAAATGCTTCTGAACAATATATAGGAGGAATTGTTGGATATACTCAAGATTATAAAAATGAATTTGCTATTAAATTATGCTATAACACAGGCAATATAACAGGAAATGAATGTGTAGGCGGAATTGTAGGAGCAGCATGGGCTGATAATGGAAATAATGTTAAAATAAGCCATTTATATAATACAGGAACAGTTACTATTAAAAAGAATATAGCAACTGTTGGAGGAATTTTAGGTGCAACTTATCAAAATTTAAAAGGTTTAACTGAAAATAATAGAAATACTATAAATTATTCTTATAATATTGGAAATGTAAATGGCTCAACAGTTAGTCAAATTGCAGGAGGTTTTTTTAACTTTGCAAATGTGTATTTTATAAATGGAAGAGCAAATAAAAGTGGATTAGGAATTGCAAAAGATATTGCTTTATTTAAAGCACCATTATCAAATACAAATTCAGTTTACTTTGGACTTAATCAAGGTGGAGCTAATATTTGGACTATAAATGGAAATAATGGTGGAAATGTAAGTTTTGTATGGCAAACTAATAAAACGTGGTAAAAACATATTAAAGCTAAAATAATTTGTATATTTTCTAAGTTTCAGTGTTTTTGATATACAAAAGTTACGAGAAATATATGTTTTATGAATGAGCTTTGTGGGGACTGGCTAGTTACAGTCTGTTAAATTTTATATTTTACAGACTGTGCGTTGCTGGGATAATGAATAAAACGTATATTTTTTGTAATCTTAAATTAATTTATATAATAGCTTAAAAGTTTTAATATATTTTTTTAGTTATTCTCCCCATTTAAGAAAATGTAATTCACTAAAGTTCATAACATTTTCTAAAACGGTCCCCACAAACCATAACTTAAAAAATATATTAAAACTTTTTGAAATGTATATTTTTCGTAACTAAAAAAATTAAAAAACTCCGAAACTTAAAATTGAAAAGTATATTTCAAAAAACACTGAAACTCCTCTTGATACCAATAGAATAATGTGTTATAATAACTATGTTTAAATGGAGATTATTATTGGAGGAAATAATGCGGAGAAAAGCAAGAGTTAATTAGAAATTTTAGTATAATTGCACATATAGACCATGGAAAATCTACTTTAGCTGATAGAATAATAGAAATGACAGGTACTCTTGACAAAAGAGAGATGGAAGAACAAGTTTTAGATAATATGGATATAGAAAGAGAAAGAGGAATAACAATAAAATCTCAAGCTGTCAAAATGAATTATACTGCTAGAGATGGGAAAACATATATATTTAATTTAATAGATACTCCTGGCCATGTAGATTTTAATTATGAAGTTTCAAGAAGTCTAGCAGCATGTGAAGGAGCTATTTTAGTTGTAGATAGTACTCAAGGAGTGGAAGCTCAAACTCTTGCAAATGTGTATTTAGCATTAGATGGAAATTTAGAAATTCTTCCAGTAATAAATAAGGTTGATTTACCAAATGCAAGACCAGAAGAAGTAAAAAATGAAATTGAAGATATTATTGGAATTCCAGCAATGAATGCTCCTTGTATATCTGCAAAAACAGGTTTTAATGTGGAAGAAGTATTAGAACGAATTGTAACTGATATACCTGCTCCTTCTGGAAGTGTGGAAGATAAATTACAGTGTTTAATTTTTGATTCATATTATGATAATTATAAAGGCGCATTAAGTTTTGTAAGAATAAAAAATGGTGTTGTAAAACCTAATGATGAAATTTTGTTTATGGCTACAGGAAAAACATTTACAGTAACTGAGGTAGGCTATTTCGGTGCTGGTTCTTATATTCCTACAGATAAATTAGAAGCTGGAGAAGTTGGTTATATATCTGCTAGTGTAAAAACGGTTTCTGATTTACATGTTGGAGATACTATAACTTTAAAAGATAATCCAGCAGAAAGTGTTTTGCCAGGATACAAAAAAGCAAATTCAATGGTTTATTGTGGTTTATATCCTGTAGATGGTAGTGAATATGAAAATTTAAAAGAAGCATTAGAGAAACTAAAATTAAATGATGCTGCATTGCAGTATGAAACTGAAACATCAGCTGCTTTGGGGTTTGGATTTAGATGTGGATTTTTAGGGTTATTACATTTAGAAATAATTATAGAAAGAATAGAAAGAGAATTTGATTTAGGTCTTATAACAACTGCACCATCTGTTATTTATAAAGTTCATAAAACAAATGGAGAGGTGCTTGAAATATATAATCCTACTGATTTGCCACCTCAAACAGAAATGAATTTTGTTGAAGAGCCTATTATGAAAGCTGAAATAATGATACCTAAAGAATTTGTAGGAAATGTTATGGAGGTTTGTCAAAATAGACGTGGAAATTATTTAGATATGAAATATTTAGACGAAAATAGAGTAGTTTTAGAATATGATTTACCACTAAATGAAATAATTTATGATTTTTTTGATTGTATAAAATCAAAAACTAAAGGATATGCTTCAGTAGATTATGAATTTAAAGAATATAGAAAATCAGATTTAGTTAAATTAGATTTGCATATAAATAATGAAGCTGTTGATGCACTTTCTTTTATTGTTCATAAAAATTCGGCTTATGAAAGAGGAAGAAAAATGGCTGAAAAATTGAAAACTGTTATACCAAGACAATTATTTGAAATTCCAATTCAAGCAGTAGTATCTGGAAAAATAATTGCAAGAGAAACTATATCTGCTATGAGAAAAGATGTTTTAGCTAAATGTTATGGTGGAGATATTACTAGAAAGAAAAAATTGTTAGAAAAGCAGAAAAAAGGTAAGAAGAAAATGAGACAAATCGGAAATGTTGAAGTTCCACAAGAAGCATTTTTATCCGTATTAAAATTAAATGATGAAGAATAAAATTCATAATATATAGAAAGGAGATAGTATGCGAGAGTCATACAGGGACAAGCAGTCTAGAAAAGCTAGAATAAATAGAGAAAAAAAAGAAAAATTTGTTGAAAAAAAAATTAAACAAAGATACAATAAAAAAGTAGTAAATAAAGATATAAATACGGAAAATAAAAAAACTGAAAATGACTATGATGATATAGTAGCTGGTAGAAATGCAGTTTTAGAACTATTAAAATCTGATAAAGATATTAATAAAATTTATATTGAACATGGAGAAAAACATGGTTCAATTACTGAAATTATTGCTAAAGCTAAAGAAAAAAAAGTTGTTTTAGTGGAAGTTCCTAGTTCAAAATTAGATTTTATGGCGGAAAATCATCAAGGAGTTGTGGCAGTTGTTCCACCATTTAATTATTCAGATGTAGATGATATTTTAGAGTTAGCACAAAGCAAACAAGAAGAACCATTTGTTTTGATTTTAGATGGAATCGAAGATGTGCATAATTTAGGAGCAATTATTAGAACAGCAGAAACTGCTGGAATTCATGGAATTATTATTCCGAAAAGAAGGAATGTTCAGGTTAATAGTACGGTTAGTAAAGTTTCTGCTGGTGCTACATCTTATGTAAAAGTAGCAAGAGTTAATAATTTGAATGAAACAATAAAATATTTAAAAGAAAAAGGATTATGGATTATTGGAACAGATGGAGATGCCAAAATTGAATATTATAATCAGGATTTAAAAGGACCACTTGCTATTATTATTGGTAGTGAAGGATTTGGAATGAGTAAACTTGTTAAGAAAAATGCTGATATATTAATAAAAATTCCTATGTTTGGTAAAATAAATTCACTTAATGCATCTGTATCTGCTGGAATAGTTGTGTATGAGGCAATAAAGCAAAGAAAATAGATATATTATACTAATGAAAAGGAGAATTTTTTAATGGATACTACTAATTTAATGTTAAAAACAAGAGTGTCAGAAGCATTAGAAACTGTAAGTTTAATTATTTTATTATATGCTATATTTTTAGCTTTTTTAGGTCTTATACTTCATAATTCAGAGGTTATTATTCAAACTTGTATAATGTTTGTAGTTTATGCGATTTTTGAATATATTAATTATGATATAACTTATGTAAGTAGTAGGGGCATAAAATGTGGAAAATTTAAAAATATTTCATGGAAAGATATTTATAGAATAGAAAAAAAAGAAAGAGTTGTCTTGGTTTATACTAAAGAAGTAGAAAAACCATATAAAATAGTATTAAGTAAATATGAAGATAGTCAAGAGATTGCAAAAGCATATAAATATATGTTATCTAAAATAAAAACACCAGATAAAGTTAAAGAAGTTAATGTATTTAAAGAGGAAAAATAAAGAAGCTATTTATATTAGCGAAAGGAGTAATGATGAGTACCAAATATGTATTTGTAACAGGTGGTGTAGTATCAGGACTAGGAAAGGGAATAACTGCTGCATCATTGGGAAGATTACTGAAGAATAGGGGGTATAGAGTAGTTAATCAAAAATTTGATCCTTATATTAATGTTGATC
>CANRQI010000044.1 GCA_947632835.1 uncultured Clostridia bacterium | reverse complement strand
GACTAGCTACAGTATGTTAAATTTTTAAATTTTACATACTGTGCGTTGTTGGGATAATGAATAAAACATATATTTTTCGTAACTTTTGTTTAAAAAAATGCCAAAATTTAAAAATATTAAGCAAGTTGAATTTTCTATTTTATTATAGTATAATACTAATGATTAAAAATACATTATTACAAGGAGTCAATATGTTAGAACTAGAAGAAAATTTAAAGATATTGAATTCATTAATAGACAAGCTTAAAAATATTGGTGATGCTCTAGCAATTTCTGACCTTGAAAGTGAGTTGAAGCTTTTAAAAGATGAAACCTTAAAAGATGGATTTTGGAATGATATAGAAAATTCTAATAAAATTTGTGCTAAAATGAAAAGTATTGAAAGAAAAATTTTGTCTTTTAAAGATTTAGAAAATAATTTGAATAATTTAATAGAAATGAATAAATTATTAATTCAAGAATTTGATGCTGAATTATCAAAAGATATAATAAATCAAACAACAATATTTGTTAAAGATTTAGAAAAATTAGAACTTGAAACATTATTATCAGAAAAATATGATGCAAATAATGCAATACTTACGCTTCATCCTGGTGCTGGTGGAACAGAATCACAAGACTGGGTGGAAATGCTTTATAGAATGTATGCTAAATGGGCCTCTTCTAATGATTTTGCTATTAAAGAATTGGATTATTTAGATGGAGAAGAAGCAGGAATAAAAAGCGTTACTTTTTTAGTATCTGGTGAAAATGCTTATGGATATTTAAAAGGTGAGAATGGTGTACATAGATTAGTTCGTATTTCTCCTTTTGATAGTGGAGGGAGAAGGCATACTTCTTTTGCATCAGTGGAAGTTTTACCAGAAATTACTGATGAGCAAGATATAACTATAAATAATGATGATTTTAGAATAGATACATATAGAGCTTCAGGTGCAGGAGGTCAGCATATAAACAAAACCGATTCAGCAGTTAGAATAACACATCTTCCTACTGGGATAGTAGTGTCTTGTCAGTCTGAGCGTTCTCAAACTATGAATAAAGAAACTGCTATGAGAATGCTTTTATCTAAATTGATGATTTTAAAAGAGAAGGCAAAAAAAGAAAGAGAAGATGATTTAAAAGGTGTACAAAAGGATATTGCTTGGGGAAGTCAAATTCGTTCTTATGTATTTTGTCCATATACACTTGTTAAAGATCATAGAACTAATTATGAAGTAGGAAATGTAGAAGCTGTCATGAATGGTGATTTGAATGGATTTATGGAAGCATATTTAAAATTAAATAGGAGGAATAATTTTGCAGAAAACGAAAATTCGTAATGCAAATGAAAAAAATATTTTAAAAAAAGTTTTAATTTTAATATTTTTTGTTTTAAGTCTATTTATTATTAGTGGACTATTTATTTTGTATGGCCCTTATGAGAATTTCAGAGTTTGGCTTATTACAACTTCAATGTCTACAATGAAACATCAGTATATTGCAAAAATATTTTACAGTGAAGAAATTATAAATGAAATATTAAAGCAAAATAGTGTAATTGAAACAAGTAATGATATAGATTTAAGTTTAATTAATATGGTTGATTATTCAAATATTACTTATAATTATAAAAATGAATATGATGCTCAAATTTTAAATAAATCGAAAGAAAATAATGATTATAAAATTATAAAAATTGATGGAGAAAAATATTCACGGATATTTAGTAGCAATATATGAACCAGCAAGAATTACAGTTGCTACATCAAAATATTTAGGAAAATCTGGTCAATATCTAGTTGATATTTCTAAAGCTAATTCTTCATTTATAGCAATAAATGCTGGTGGATTTAAGGATAATGGTGGAGATGGAAATGGTGGAATTCCAAATGGTATAACTATCAAAAATAAATCTTTTGTTTCTATAAGTAATTTGTACGATTATAATGTTATTGGATTTAATTCAGAAAATAAATTATTAATGGGAAAATATACTCCTATACAATGTCAGTTAAAAAAAATTAGAGATGCAGTTACGTTTGGACCGATTCTTATAAAAAATGGACAAAAATCAACTATAAAAGGCAATGGTGGAGGAGGTTTATCTCCACGTAGTGCAATAGGTCAAAGAGCGGATGGAATAGTATTATTTTTAGTTTTAGATGGAGAAAGAAATTTAGGAAAAGGTGCTTCTTATGAAGATGTACAAAATATAATGGAAAATTATGGAGCAGTTAATAGTGCTTGTTTAGATGGTGGAACTTCTACAAGTTTAACACATGGTAATGTACTTATAAATAATCCATCTACAAGTAATGGAGAAACCCGTACAAGACCTATATCTACTGCATTTATATTAAATAAAGATGAGTATGATAATGGTGATTATAATGTATTAGAAAAATAGAAAAGAGAATGAAATGGATAAAATAAAAAATAATGTTATGTTAATATTTGTTATTTTGATTGCAGTATTTTTAGGAATTTTTATTGCTGGAATTGTAGTATTTTATATTTCTTTCCAAAATAGTAATGAGATTATTCCAGGAACTTTTATAAAAGGTGTTAATGTTTCTGGAATGACAAAAAAAGAAGCTACAGATGTGGTGTCAAAATATTTAGATGAAAATATGTCAGACCATTTGGTTTTTAAATATTCGAATTATGAGTATGATGTAGAAATTGAACAGATTGAAGCAAAATTTGATATTGATGGTGCGATTGATTCAGCGTATGAAATAGGAAGAAGTAAAAACTGGTTTCAAAATATAAAAGATTATATTAGTGTAATTATGAATAAAATTGATATAGATCCTGTGCTAAAATATAATGAACAAGCACTTAATGATTATATAGATTTTTTAGAGGTTTCTTTGCCAGACCAAGTTCAGCAACCTGCATATTATATTGAAGATGATAATTTAGTTATAACAACAGGAACAACTGGAGCTGGAATAAAAAAAGATGCGTTAAAAAAATTAGTGTTAGATTCTATGCAAGATATAAGTTATAGTAATGCAATTTTTGTAATACCTACTTATGTTACATATCCTGATAATATAGATATTGATAAGATACATTCAGAAGTTTATAGGGAAATGTCTAATGCATATTATACTAAAGAACCTTATGCAATTTATGTAGAGCAAACAGGAGTTGATTTTGATGTTAATAATGTAAAAAATACAGTTACACAAGTTGGAACGAATGAGGAATTTAGATTTGATTTAGTTTATACTAAACCAGAGGTAACTGTTGATGATTTTGGAATGGATGCTTTTCCAAATTTGCTTGGTACATTTGCTACAAATTATGTGAATAATAAAGACAGAACTACTAACTTAATTTTAGCATCAAATAAAATAAATGGTGTTGTATTAATGCCAGGTGAAACTTTTTCATTTAATTCAGTAGTTGGTCCACGTACAACTGCAAAAGGATATAAAAATGCAGCTATTTATTCTGATGGAACAGTAACAGATGGTGTTGGTGGTGGTATTTGTCAAATAGTTACAACATTATATAATGCAGTAGTTAGAGCAGATTTGAATGTAACAGTACGAAGAAATCATTCATTTTTACCATCTTATTCAGAGCCAGGCAGAGATGCAACCGTTGTTTATGGAAGTCAAGATTTTAAATTTGAAAATTCAAGAAATTATCCAATAAAAATAGTATCTTCTGTTTCTGGTGGTGTTGCAAAAGTTTCAATATATGGTTTAAAAACAGATAATGAATATGATGTTTCAATAGAAACAAATATTATAAAAACAATGCCATGTAAAACTTCTGGTGGAAGCAATGGATATGTTGTAGATTCATTTAGGGTTTGGAAACAAAATGGTCAAGTTGTAAAAAGAGAAAAAATTGCAAGAGATACATATTCTGCACATTAAAGTATTGAAATAACTTAAAAAGGGGAAATTTAAAAAATGAGAATAAGACGAAAAAAATGGGCTGAAAGGGAACTAAATGAGGCAGAGTTTTATATTGACAATCCAGAAGAAGGATATAAAAATACTTGGGAAACTCATTTTGTAAAAAAGCAACCAATACATATTGAGATAGGGTGTGGTAAAGGATTATTTATTTCAACTTTGGCTAAGCAAAATCCAAATATAAATTATATAGCAATAGATATGATAGAAGCAATGCTTGGCCTTTCAAAAAGAAATATAGAGGAAGCTTATAATTTTAAGAATCCAGAAAATTTATTATTAATTAGAGCAAATGCAGAGAGGATTTTTGATATTTTTGGCGAAAAAGATAAGGTGGAAAGAATATATATTAATTTTTGTAATCCTTGGCCAAAATCAAAACATAATAAGAGAAGATTAACACATACAAGACAACTTGAAAATTATAAAAAATTTATGAGTAAAAATGGAGAAATTTATTTTAAAACAGATGATGATGAATTGTTTGATGCTAGTTTAATATATTTTGAAGAAGCAGGATTTGAAGTAGTGAACAAAACTTATGATTTACACGAAAATCCAATATTTGAAAATAATATTATAACAGAACATGAAAAAATGTTTTCTGAAGAAGGCATTAAAATAAAAGCAGGTATTTTTAGATTAAAATAATATAGTTTTAAGTTTCGTTTAAGGTTATAAATATATATATTTAATAGACGATTAAATTAAAGGAGGAAAAAACTTTGATAGAAGTTAGGAATGTGAGTAAAAAGTATGGAAATTTTTACGCAGTAAGAAATATTAATTTTACCATCAAAGACGGAGAAATTGTTGGCTTTCTTGGACGTAATGGTGCTGGAAAAACTACTACAATGAATATGATTACAGGTTTTATTGAAACAACTTCAGGAGATATATTTGTTGATGGTTATGATGTTGATATGAAGCCAAAAAAGGTAAAAAAGTTAATTGGCTATATGCCAGAAGGTGTACCGTTATATTCTGATTTAACGGTTAAAGAATTTGTATCATATATGGCGGATTTGAAACTTGTTCCAAGGAAAAAGAAAAAAGAAGCAGTAGAAAAGGCTATTATACAAACTGGTCTTGATAAAGTAAAAAATAGATTAACTCGTAATTTATCAAGAGGTTTCAAGCAAAGAGTTAGTATGGCTGGTGCTTTGGTGGGTGATCCTGAAATTCTTATTTTAGACGAGCCTACAGTTGGACTTGATCCAAAGCAAGTTATTGAAATAAGAGAACTTATAAAATCTTTTAAGAAAAATCATACTGTAATATTAAGTTCACATATTTTATCAGAAGTTAGTCAAATTTGTGAAAAGGTAATTATAATTGATAAAGGAGAAATAATAGCAATTGACACTCCTGAAAACTTAGAGAAGAATACTCAAACGAAGCAAGTATTAACAATATCAGTTGAAGATACAGAAAACAAGTTTATGAGTGTTTTTAAAGATTTTGAGGGTATTAAAAACATTGTTCTTTCTAAAGAAAATGAGGACCAAACAAGAATTTATGAAATAGAATTAAATGAAAAGATTTCAGATGATACAGATATAAGAAAGAAAATTGCTATAAAATGTGCTGAAAATAATATTTTAAATTTAGGAATGAAAAGAGAAGAACAAACTTTAGAGGATGCGTTTATTAAATTAATAGAAAATAGGCCAGAGCTTAGTCAAGAAGAAATCAAAAAAATTGCTTACCAAAAAGAGCTTGAAGAGTTAAGACAAGAGGAACAAGAGAAAAAAGAAATAAAAGAATTAAAAAAGGAGCAAAAAGCAGAGAAAAAATTGCAGAAGAAAGAAACAAAACAAGCTAAAAAATCTGAAAAAGAAGAGAAAAAACAAACGGAAAAATCTGGAAATGATAAAGAAAAGAAATCAAAGAAAAGTAAAGGAGGAAATAAATAATGTTAGCTGTTTTTAAGAAAGAATTAAAAAGTTATTTATTATCTCCAATAGGATATATTTTTATTGGATTATTTACATTAATGTTTAGTTTATTATTTTATATTACAGTTTTTAAAAATAACTATGTTTATTTTCAATATGCATTTTATGATGCAGCAACTATTTTAACATTTGTTACGCCAGTGCTAACAATGAGAATGTTTTCTGAAGAAAGAAGAAATGGAACAGAGCAATTATTATTAACTTCTCCTAGAAGTTTGGTATCTATTGTTTTAGGGAAATTTTTAGCAGCTATGGTAATAATAGTTTTAACTATTTGTTGTACATTAATACATCTTGCAATTTTATGTCATTTTGGTTCACCAGATTTAAAAGTTGCAGTTGTTACTTTATTTGGATTTTTCTTACTAAGTAGTGCTTATGTGTCTTTTGGAATGTTTGCATCAAGTGTTACAGAAAATCAAATTATAGCTTCTGTTTTAACAATTGGTGTATTTATTGCTATGTGGTTTTTACCAAATCTAAATAATGTATTTTCAATGTTTTCACTAATGAGTATGTACACAAACTTTCCATCTGGAGTTATTGCTTTAGACGAAGTTGTTATGTTTGTATCATTTACTATTCTTTTTATACTTCTTACAATAGTAATATTACAAAGAAGGAAAAGTGTAAAATAGGAGGGGGAGTATAAATAGATGAATAAAAAAGATAAAAAATTAGAAAAAGAGAAAGAAAAAAAATTAAAAACAAGTAAAAAGGAGAAAAAAGTAAAACTTTCAAAAGAAGAAAAGATTGAATTAAAAGGAACTTTTTCTGAAAGATTTGCTTTGGGAATGCGTAAAAGATTGCTTACAAATGGAATACATACTTATATTTTAGTTTTGTTTTTAGTATTAATATTTGTAGCAATTAATATATGGGCTCAATCTAAAGATTTAGCTCAAATAGATGTAACAGAAAATAAATTATATTCTTTAACAGATACTTCTAAAAAACAATTATCTAATTTAAACAAAGATGTAAATATTTATATTTATGGATTAGAAGAAGGGTCAGCTTATGTTACTTTTGTAAAGCAATATGCTGCTTTTAATAGTCATATTAAATATGAAATAGTTACAGCTGAAACTAATTATGAAGTAATTTCAAAATACTCTTTAAGTAGTTCAAATGGAAGTGCTATTGTAGTAGTTTGTGGAGATAAGGATGTTACTTTATATCCAAATTATGAATTTGCTACTTCTGACTATGTAAATGGAGTTTATGAGGAAGTTGATTTAACAGAAGAAAGTATTACAAATGCTATAATAAATGTTTCTTCAGATGATCCAGTTAAAATATATCTTGCATCTGGTCATGGTGAATATTCTAGTAAGGAACTTACAGGATTAACTTCATTATTAGAAGCACAAGTTTATGAATTTGAAGAATTGAATTTACTTTCAACTAATGAAATTCCAGCAGATTGTGATATTTTAGCTATAGTTGATCCTACAATCGATATTACTGAAAATGAAGCAGGAGCTTTAAAACAATACATAAATCGTGGTGGAAATATGTTTTTTGCCATGAGAAAAGCTGATAACAGTGTAAATTTTGCCAATTTACAAAGTGTATTAGATTTATATGGAGCTAAAATTGAATATGGAGTTTTATATGAGGGCAATTCTAGTAATGCTTTAAGTACAAATGGTAGTAGTTATCCATTTGTAATATTACCAAATGCTTCTACAGCATCAGAGATTTCAAAGGATTTATCAGAAAGCAATTATACAACAGTTTTCCCATGGGCACAACAAGTAGTAATTAATGAAGTAAAAGAAGAGAATGTGGAAGTTAAAAATGAGGAATTATTATCAACTTCAAATAAATGCTATTCATTAACAGATATTTCTAAGGGATTTATTACTGAGGGAAAAGAGCAAAGTAAATATACTGTTGCTAGTAAACTTACAAGAACTGTTACAACTCCAGCTAAAGAAGAAGGTGGAGAAGCAACATCAGTTTCTTCAAATATGATAATTATAGGTAATGCGTCATTTGTTGCTGATTATGACCAACTTGGTATTTTACAATCACCAATAAGTTTTGTTGGAAATGCTAATTTTGCATTAAATTGTTTTGCTGATTTAGCTGAACAAGATAATTTAATTACAGCTAGAAAATCTTCAAATGTTACAACATTTACATCTACTACAATGGAGGATTTAGTTGTAAAAACTATTATTTTTGGTGTTCCAGTATTATTAATATTTGTTGGTATAATTATTTGGAACATTAGAAGAAGAAAGAGATAATAAATTAGTTTTATTGCTAATTTAAGTTTCGGTGTTTTGTAGAATATGCAATAGTTACGAAAAATATATGTTTTATGAATGAGCTTCGTGGGGACCGGCTAGCTACAGTCTGTTAAATTTTATGTTCTACAGAATTTTAAAATTTTACAGACTGTGCGTTGCTGGGATAATGAATAAAACATATATTTTTCCATAACTTAATTTTTTATATTGCTTAAAATCTTTAATATATTTTTTTAGTTATTCTCCCCATTTAAGAAAATGTAATTCACTAACGTTCGTAACATTTTCTAAAACGGTCCCCACAAACCATAACTTAAAAAATATATTAAAGATTTTTGAAACGTATATAAAAAACACCGAAACTTAAATATTGCTAAATATTGCAAAAATAAATATTATGTGTTATACTTATATACGTTAGTTAAGAAGTAAAGTCTTAGGGGGATTTTGATGTTAACAGGTATCGAAGTTTTATGTCATAGCAGTATAAAAATTACAAAAAATCTTATAATTTATATTGATCCTTTTAAAATTACTGAAGATTTTCATGATGCTGATATTATATTTTTTACACATTCACATTATGATCATTTTTCAGAAGAGGATATTTTAAAAATAAAAAAAGAAAATACTATGGTTGTAGCAACAGAGGATTGTATTTTAAAACTTATGAAAATAGGTTTTGAAGAATCTCGTATAAAAATTGTTGAACCAAATAATTTTTATGAAGTGCTTGGAATTAATTTTCAAACAATTCCAGCTTATAATTTAGAAAAACAATATCACCCAAAAGAAAATAATTGGTTGGGTTATGTAATAGAAATTAATGATATTCATTATTATATAGCAGGTGATACAGATCTTACTCCTGAAGCTAAAGCCGTAACGTGTGATGTAGCATTTGTTCCAATTGGTGGTATTTATACAATGAATGTTAAAGAAGCAGCTTCTTTAATTAATACTATAGAACCACAAATTGCGATTCCAACACATTATGGTGAAATAATTGGAAATAAAGAAGATGCTACATTATTTAGAAAACTCGTTAAAGAAGATATAGAGGTAAAACTTTATATATAGCTATATGCGCTCCTTTGTGTATAGTTTAAAAAAATTCTGAAATAATATTATTATGAAAAATATAGTAATTATTATTTTGGGATTTTTTTTTCTTATAAAAGGTGCAGATGTATTAATAAGTGGTGCTTCTGGAATTGCAAAGAAATTTCATATACCAAATGTTATAGTTGGATTGACAATTGTTTCAATTGGAACTAGTTTACCAGAACTTATGATTAGTATAACTTCGTCTATATCAGGTCATTCTGATATTTCTATTGGAAATATTTTAGGAAGTTGTATTTGTAATATATTATTAATTTTAGGATTAACAAGTATGTTTCATAAGATTCCAATTGATAAAGAATCTAAAAATGTAATTTTACCTTTAACCGTTATAAGTATGTTTATTATATTAATTTTTGGAAATATGGATTTGCAAATTGGCAGAGAAGAAGGTTTAATGCTTTTAGGATTATTCGGAATATTTATAATTTATGTTATAACAAAAATGCTTAAATTTAAATTGGTAAATAATGAGACGACAAATAATAAATCTTTATTAGTAAATATTTTTTATTTAATTATAGGAGCTTTAGCTTTAAAATTTGGAGGAGATTTTGTAGTTTCAGGTGCTAAATATATTGCTTTAAATTTTAATATACCAGAATCTTTTGTAGGTCTTACTATAGTTTCTATAGGTACTAGTTTACCAGAACTTGTAACAGGGATTGTTGCTGGATATAAAGGAAATGTATCAATAGCTCTTGGAAATATAATAGGTTCTAATTTGTTTAATTTATTATTAGTTTTGGGAATTTCTGCAATTTTCAATCCAATTAGCTATTCTGTACATTTTAATTCCAGTTTATATTTGTTAATACTTATCACATTATTAATACTATTATTTGATAATATAGGTGAAAGAAATTTTTTGACAAAAGTTGAAGGAAGTGCAATGTTATTACTTTATTTAGAATATGTTTTATTCATTATCCCAACAACGCACAGTCTGTAAAATTTTAAAATTCTGTAGAACATAAAATTTAACAGACTGTAGCTAGCCGGTCCCCACGAAACTCATTCATAAAACATATATTTTTCATAACTTAATTTTTTATATTAAAACTAAAAAAAGTATATTATAAAAAATATATTGATAATTCAAATTCTATAATATATAATTAATTCACGAATTTTTTTATTATAAATATAATAATATAAAAGAAGAAAATTTAATTAAATTTTCTTATAGATTATTATATAAACGAGGTATTAAAATGGGACTAATTGTACAAAAATTTGGAGGAAGTTCTGTTGCAAGTGCAGAAAAATTAGAAAAAGTTGCAGAGAAAATAATTAACGAAAAAAATGCTGGAAATGATGTTATCGTAGTTGTTTCAGCTCAAGGAAAAACTACTGATAGACTTATTTCAGAGGAAAAGGAAATTACAGATAATCCATCAAAAAGAGAACATGATGTATTAGTATCTACAGGAGAACAAATTACAATTGCTAAATTAGCAATGCTTTTAATAGAAAAAGGTTATAAAGCAGTTTCTTTAACTGGATGGCAAATTCCTATAGTAACTAATAGTGAATTTGGAAATAGTAGAATCAGATATATACACAAAGAAACAGTTTTAGATTTATTAACTTCCGGAAATATTGTAATTGTAGCTGGTTTTCAAGGAGTTGATGAAAACCTTAATATTACTACTTTAGGTAGGGGAGGTTCAGATACAACAGCTGTTGCCCTTTCAGCTAATTTTAATGCTGAAAGATGTGATATTTATACTGATGTTGATGGTGTTTTTACAGCTGATCCTAGAGTTGTAAAAAATGTAAGAAAGTTAGATAAAGTATCTTATGATGAAATGTTAGAACTGGCTAGTTTAGGAGCAAAAGTTCTTCATAATAGATGTGTTGAAATTGGTAAAAAATATAATGTACCAATATATGTAAAATCAACTTTTGAAAAAAATAGTGTAGGTACTTTAATTTCAAATCAAAAACCTTTAGAAGATTTAATAGTAAATGGTGTTACTAAAGATGATAATATTTCTCGTATTACTGTTATAGGACTTGAAAATAAAATCGGAAAAACATATGAACTATTTAAGTTGCTTGCCGAAAATAATATTAATATAGATATTATTGTTCAAGCATTTGGAGAAACATTTATAAAAAATATTACATTTACAGTAAAAATGACTGATTTAAATCGTACTTTAAAGTTATTAAATGAAAATAAAGAAAAATTAAATGCTAAAGAGATTTTACATGCAGAGAATTTGTCTAAAGTTTCAATTGTCGGAGTAGGAATTGCAAATAAACCAGGAGTTGCAGCTAAGATGTTTGAAGCATTATATGAAAGAAATATAAATATGCACATGATATCAACTTCTGAAATTAAAATTTCTGTTCTAGTAGATATAGAAGAAGCAGTGAATGCTGTAAATAGTATACATGAAAAATTTTTTAAATAAAATTTATCATAAACCTTTATTTAAGAGCATATATATAATATAGATATTAGCTCTAAAATAGAGGTTTATTATTTTGTGGAGGAATTTTATGATAGATGAAAAAAGAATAAATACTAATGTTATTCAAAACATATTTTTAGAAAATAGGGAAAAACTTAATATTTCTGGTGTAAAGGACGTGCTAAGCTTTGATGATCAAATGGTAATATTAGAAACTGAGCTTCGGACTTTTAACAATAAAAGGTGAAAATATTAGAATAAATAAATTAAGTATTGATACTTCAGAAGTATCAATTGATGGTACAATAAATAATTTAAGTTATTCAAATAGTGAATTAAATGGAAAAAAGAATAGTACAGGTTTACTTGGAAAAATATTCAAATAATTTTTTTCGTTGACTAAAATAGGGAGGAATTTATGAACGTATATGAACAAAGTAAAATATTCTGTATGTTCTTTATTATTGGACTATTTATAGGAATAATTTTTGATATTTTTAGAGGTTCAAGAAAAGTTTTTAAATTTTCGGATATTTTTGTTATTATACAGGATATAGTATTTTTGTTTATTTCAGGATTATTATTTTTTAGAAGTATAATAGTTTTTAATAATGGGGAAATACGATTTTATGTGTTTTTAGCAACATTTTTTGGTATAATAATTTATTCTTTGACATTAAGTAATATTTGTGTTATAATAATTTCTGTAATTTTTAAGATAATCAAGAGATTATTTGAAATAATTTGGAAAATATTAAAATTACCATATCATTTTATAACTTCATTTTTTAAAAATAGAAATAAATCGCTAAATTTAAAAAAATAAAAAAGAGGAAAAAGTAATTTTATGGCGAATGTAATAATAAAGGAGTACATATGATAAATTTATTAAAATCCAAAAAAATATTTAATTCAATAATAGTTATTATTTTAGTGTATACTATAATTGTATGTATTAGTCAGGAAAAGAAGTTAAAAGATTATGATAATCAAAAAAAATATTATGAATCTCAAAAAGTCAGCTTAGAAAAAGAACAAGAAGAGCTTTTAGAAGAACAAGAAAATGTTAATTCTCCAGAATACATTGAAGAGCAAGCTAGAGAAAAGCTTGATATGTATTATCCAAATGAAAGAGTATATATAGTACAATAAAAAAGATACTATTTTTGTATCTTTCTTATCGTATATTATGTCATTGTTATTTTTTTCTATTATTTTTCCAAATTAAAATTTAATTTAATATGAGAAGGAGTATTTATGAATTTAAAAGAAAAGACTGTATTAGAATTGCGTAATATTGCTAAAGAATTAGGGATTGAAAATGTTTCAAAACTAAAAAAAAGCGAACTTATTGTTGCAATTTCTGATAAAGAGATTTCTACAAAAGAAAATGAAATTAATGAAGAAAAAATAAAAAATAATATTTCTGATGATAATAATCAAAGATATAATTTAACTGGCGAAAATGATCAATATGTTGAAGGAATTTTAGAATTATTACCTGATGGTTATGGTTTTTTACGTGGTGATAACTATTTGTCAACATCAAAAGATGTATATGTATCACCTGTACAAATAAAGCGTTTTAGATTAGATACAGGAGATAGAATTAAAGGTATAAAACGTATGCCAAAAGAAACTGAAAAGTTTCCTGCATTAATATATGTTGGTGAAGTAAATGGAGAGCATCCTGAAAATGCTATGAAACGAAGAAAATTTGATGAATTAATTCCAATATATGCTAATCAAAAATTAAAATTAGAAACTGTTACTAATGAATATACAATGCGTTTAATGGATTTATTATCACCTATTGGAAAAGGGCAGAGAGGTATGATAGTAGCGCCTCCAAAGGTTGGTAAAACAACAATTTTAAAGAAAATAGCAAACAGTATTAGTAAAAATAATCCAGAAGTAGAATTAATAGTTTTATTAATAGATGAAAGACCAGAAGAAGTTACAGATATGAAGCGTTCTATAAAAGGAGAAGTTATTTATTCAACTTTTGATGAACAACCAGAGCATCATGTTAAAGTTGCTGAAATGGTACTTGAAAGAGGAAAAAGATTAGTAGAGCAACACAAAGATGTAGTAATTTTACTAGATAGTATTACAAGACTTGCTAGAGCTTACAACTTAGTAATACCCTCTTCTGGAAAAACATTATCTGGAGGTTTTGACCCTAGTGCATTACATAAACCAAAACGTTTTTTTGGTGCTGCTAGAAATACAGAAGATGCTGGAAGTTTAACAATTTTAGGAACAGCTTTAATTGAAACTGGAAGTAGAATGGATGAAGTAATTTTTGAAGAATTTAAAGGTACTGGAAATATGGAAGTACATTTAAGCAGAAATTTATCAGAAAAACGAATATTCCCAGCAATTGATATAAATAAATCGGGAACAAGACGTGAGGAATTATTATTATCAAAAGAAGAAATTTCTACAGTTTATTTAATAAGAAGAGCTTTAGCTAATATGAATACACAAGAAATGACTGAGAAATTACTTGAAGTAATAATGACAACTAAAAACAATGAAGAATTTTTAAATAAGATGAAAAAATTATTGACTAAGTAATTGATTAAAAAACAATTATGTATGCTTTCGAGCGAAGCGAGAAAGGAATGTAATTTTATGAGTACAAAACGAAAAACCAGTATAGATAAAGAAATTCTTGGCGAAAAAGAAGAACTAAGAAAATCAAGAAAAATGAGAAAAAAGGAAAAAAGAAGTAAATTTATAAAGAAATTTTTTATTTTTATATTTATTTTTGGAACAATATGTTGTTATTCAGGATTATTTTTATTATATGGACCATATAATAAATTTAGAGATTGGCTTATAACAACAGCAATGACTACAATGACTCATCAATATTTTGCAACTTGGTTTTATGATGATTCTACTATTGAAACCGTCCTTGCTAATAATAAAGTTATAGAATCTAGTGTACCTACAAATACAGATTTAATAAATATTATAGATTATTCAGAGATGGATGAAGATAATATAAAATATGCGAATGTATATGAAAAGCAAGTTTTACAAAGAGATCCAGAGCATGAAGATTATAAAATTATTGATATAAAAGGTGATGACTATGAAGGATATATAGCTGTGATTTATGATCCTTCGAGAATAAAAACAATTGTTACTTCAAAATTAGGCTCATCAGGTGAAATGTTAGTAGATATGGCAAAAAGAAATAAAGCATTAGTAGCAATAAATGGTGGAGGTTTTTCAGATCCAAATCGTAATGGTAATGGTTCAACACCATGTGGTATAACTATTTCAAAAGGTAAAGTTCTAACATCAGCTAGTTGGGGAGGCTCAGGAGGACTTATAGGTTTTGATGGAGAAAATAAATTAGTATTAGGTAAATTTTCTGTATCAGAAGCTAAAAAAAGAGGAATACATGATGCAGTTACTTTTGGACCATTTCTAATAATAAATGGTGTTGCTTCTAAAATTGTAGGTAATGGTGGTTGGGGTCAAG
>CANRQI010000043.1 GCA_947632835.1 uncultured Clostridia bacterium | reverse complement strand
TCCTATTATCGCATTCAAAGATACTCCGTGCTAAAATAAGCATACTGATTATCGTGTTTTTGTTACGTTATGACGAATTATACTTTAAGTACCTCCATAATCTGTTCTTCTGAAATCGGACCTTGTCTTAAGATTTTTATTTTCTCTAATGTACAATCAACTATAGTACTAGCCTGTCCAAAAGTAACTTCACCTTCTAAAATGCCATCTAAATCTGGTAATGACTCCTTTATTTCATTAAAATTTTTACATGGAGGTTGTCCACTTCGATTCGCACTACTCATAAATAATGGACTTTCTGCTTTTTTAATTAATTCTTTTAACACTTCTGAAGTTGCTAACCTAACACCAATTGTTAAAATATCATTATTAAATTCTAATATGCCAGGCTTCTTTCTTAAAATCAAAGTCAAAGGACCTGGCATAAATTCATTTATTAATTTTTCTACACGTTCATCTACTATTGCAATTTCTTTTAATTGTTCAATATCTGAACACATGATAGGTAATAATTTATTAGAAGGACGATTTTTCAACCTATTTAGCTTATCTTTTGCCTGTACCGAATTTACACATGCACAAACTCCATATACAGTATCTGTTGGTACACAAATTACACCATCATTTTTAAGTATCTCTGCTAACTCATCTATTTCATTTTTATTATATATTCTCATATTTAATCTCGTTTCTTTTTTATAACTATTTTAATGTTAGTATTTCTTTATAAAAATTTTTAAATTTACACAGTTATAAAATTAGTTCTAACTATATCTTCTCTTTCTGGATATAATATTCCTTCTTTTTTTCCCACATCTATACATTTTAATAACCAAATCATATTATTAGCTAAAGTTCTTAATGTTTGCATTCCTTCTAAATCTTTTCTTACTTCATCAGGTGTATTTCCATGCACCATATTCCAATATTGTGAAGTAACAATTGGCATAGAACTAATTGAAAAATATTTATTTAATTGATCAAAAGTACTAGATGCTCCACCTCTTCTACAACTAACAATTGCTGTAGCTGGTTTATTTTCAAATAATTTACTTCTTCCATAAAAAATTCTGTCCATAAAAGAGGTTATTGAACCTGAAGCTGATGCAAAATGTACTGGACTTCCAAAAACAAATCCATCTGTTTCTGGTACCTTTTCCAAAAACTCATTAACAACATCATTTAAGAAACATTTTCCTGTTTTTGAACAATTGTTGCATCCTATACAACCTGCTATTGGTTTATTTCCAAGTTGAAATATTTCTGTATCAACACCATTATCTTTAAAAACTTTCTCCATCTCCATTAAAGCTGTATATGTACAGCCATTTGGCTTTGGACTTCCATTTACTAATAAAACTTTCATTTTTTCACACCTCAATTTATTATCTATAAAATTATATTACTATTATAATTTATTTATTCACTATTTTAAAATACAAAATTTATATTCCTATCCTTTAATTTTTAGTTCTATTTTTCCTTCTTTTGCTTTTAAAACAGCATTTCCACCAACAGGAAATGTAAATATTGGTGTTGTATGACCAAAATCTGCTCCTGCAATTACAGGAATATTTTTTAATTCTGGTTTTGTTTTTATCAACTTAATCCATTTTTCTTTAGTCATTTCACATTCTTTTTCTGCTCTACCTATAACAATCCCTTTTACTTTTTCAAATCCAGGTTGCATAATTAATGAAATAATATTTCTATCAAACTCAACTAAAAATAATTTTCCTGACATATTATCATCTTCAATAAATAATATTGAATCTTCTATATTAGGCATATACTCCGTTCCTTGTAATAAATTTAATGTACATAAATTTCCTCCAACTATTTTTCCATCTGCTTCACCTTCATTTATTACAAACATTCCATCATTTTTTATAAATTCCCTATCTTCTTGATTTAAAAACCAAGCATCATCACTCCATTCTTTTGAAGACTCAATATTAATCTCTTCATCTTCAAAAAACATCTTTTTAAAATATTCCATTTCATATTCCATAAATCCTTTTTTCATTCCAAAGCTAGAATAATGAGGCCCAGAATAAGTAACTAGACCTGTTTTTGCATATATAGAATTAGAAAGAATTGTTATATCAGAAAATCCACAAAATATTTTTGGGTTTTCTTTTATCATATCAAAATCTATATATCTTAAAATTTGATTTGAATTAAAACCACCTATTACTGTTAAAATTGCTTTTACATTTTTATCTTTAAATGCCTCATTTAAATCATCTGCTCTAAGCTTTGCATCTGCACAAATATAATCTGAATCCATTTCATTAACATGTTTTGCAAATGTTACTTTTAATCCTAAATCCTCTAATCTTTTAGTTGCTAATTCTATACAATCCTTTGATAAAATATTCATACTTCTTGATGGAGCAACTATTCTAACTTCATCACCTAATTTTAATTTTGCTGGTATCATCATAAACCATTCCTTTCTTTTTTAGTGCTTAATATATATTATTTTTCACTTTTATCATCTGGTGCTGGTAAAGCTTTCACCTTATTTAAAGTAAATATCTTTTTAAATCTAACAATAATTTTTTCAATAACTGTTACTTTCTTTACACTATTTTTTAGTTCTTTTTTCTTTTGTTCCAACAAAATATTACATTTCTCAGGTTTTCCATACTGTACAACATGAGTTTTATAAAATTGTTCATCATTTAGTAATTTAGCTTTAAAAGAATATTTTTTATTTTTCTTTCCAATACATTCATTTGCAATATCAACATTAAACCATTCTCCATCTAGCTTTATTTGATTCCAAGTTGCATTTTCAACTGTATTTGAAATTCCTTTTATAATTTTATTTTCTATATTCATCACACTAAATACACTATTTATAAATGCAGAATATAAATTATAAGAGCATTTATTATTTAATAATACATCTTTTATATTTACTTTATCTTCAGTATATTTTATATTATTTTTTATATAAGAGTACAAATCATTAAATTTTTCAATATCATTTGTATGATTTGAAACTTTTTCAACAATTTGTTCTAATTTTTCTCTCATTTCAATATACTCATCCACAGGATAACAACATTTTTGTGAATTACCCTTTGTATTTTCATCATTTGATAAAATAGTTACAAATCTTACATCTAATTTATCTCTAAATTTTCTAGCACACTCTGAACTTAAATATGAAATGTTTTTAATAGAAATAGTTATTTTATCTTTTACTTTTTTAAAACTTCTAATATAATTTTCAATATCAATTTTGTTTTCTAATATAATAAATAAATTATCTATTTTATAAAGATTAGTATTCTCTACTAATTTATCAATATCATTCGTATTAATAGTTAGAGAAACTTTATTGTCATCAATTTCTAAGAAATTACTTATATTTGATTTTTTATTAGTTTCTATTTTTACATTTACATCTTTAATATACCCACCTTTAGTTAAAGAATTAATTTGCTCAAAATTAATCATATTATTACGAAATTCAAATCTTTTTAACTTAACTTTTGTTAAAAATTCTAAATCATCAAATTTGCAATTTTTTAAATTATTTAAATTTAAGTATCTTAATTTTGTAAATTGACTACAAATATTAATTGATTTTTTGCCTAAATCTACATTCGTTAAATTAATAGCTATTAAAGCTTCTTTATTAGGCAATTTACCAAAAAAGCCATTAACATCACTAAATGTAATATTAGTTAAAGAAATTGTTTTTAAAGATGTAAGCTTCTGAACTACATTATTTGTAGGAAGCTTTACAGAATTTAAGATAAGTGTTTCTAACCTTTCTGGTTTACAAATATTAAAAACAATTTTATTAACATCCATTCTTAAATCGCCTTCAATAATTAGAGTTTTCAAGTTAGTACATAAACTTATAATATTATATAATTTAGGATTAATAAAAATTTCTTTTACAGAAAGCTCTTCAACTTGATCTAAATGAAATGTCATTAGTTTATCAAAATCCTCTAATATTTTATTATTTAACTCGAATTTCTTTAGTTCTTCCATAAAATTTCTCCATTTTACTTAATATTCGTAATTATATCACATAATTCTTAATAAGGGAATTATGTAGTTGAAAACCATCCAGATTCTTCATTCTTTTTCAAGTTTTCTTCAGCTTCTTTTCGCTTCTCATCACTCATCTTATCCATTTCACGATTTTTTAAACTATCCTTGTCATTAGATATCATCAAAATATTATCAATTAACGCTTCATAAATTGTTTTTGGCAATTCAATCATATTAAAATATCGATATAACACATTAAAATCAACTCCACTTTTATAACTTGGTGGCTCAAAAATATCTCCACATGATATTCTAAAATAAATTCTATTTTCTGTTATTCTAAATTGCATATTTCCTTTTATACTATTTCTTATTTTTATTAACTCCTCTATTACATTTGGAGTTAATATTTCCATAGCTTTTTGCCTATTAAGTGAAAAAACATCAAAAAACTTTTCAAATTCTTCTGACTCCATCTCAACTCTGGCATCATTAAATTTCAAAAACTTTGAATTATTAGAAATTAATATATCTTCACCAATCGTAACTGGCAAATTAATAATTCCATATAAACCTAAAAATGTACAGCTTCTTTCTGTAGTTCTTCTTCCTTCACTATCTATAGTTTCAACAATTGCAATTGTTTTTATTTGCGACATCATAAAATTAGTATTTTCATTTATATTTCCTATTATACTATCCTCAGTATAATATTCATCAATTTGTCCATTATCAAATCTTGATGCTCTATACTCACTAATATTAACTCCACTTCCATTAGGAATATATTGGTAAGAATCATCTATACCATTTATCAAAGTTTTTATAGCTAGTTCTTTATATCGAACAATATAGTCATTTTTTAATCTATGCTGATGAATTAAATTCATCAAAAAAATTCCCAAAACTAAAATATATATGCTAAAATGTATAATTTGTGTATTAGATAGCCAATAAATACACCAAAACCCTCCAATAATCATAATTATAGAGCCTATTGTATTTATTATTTTTCTAGTTAATGCTTGTTTATGCAACATTTCTAATTCTTTACCATTTTTAGCATAAATTTCATTAAACATTTTACTAAAATTTGCTTTTTTCATAATTACTGACGTTCCTTTCTTTAAAGGCATAAAATTTTATTAAAATATTTACAATATCATTTTTCAAATTCAAATAACTCTTGTTTTTCCATTCCCATTAATACTGCAAAAATATTTCCTGGAAATGTTGAAATTTTAGTATTAAAAACTGTTACATCACTATTATATAATCTTCTTGCTGCTTGTAATTGATTTTCAATTTGTGCTAAGGAATATTGTAAACTTATAAATTGTTCACTTGATTTTAAGTCTGGATATTTTTCCTTTAATGCTAAAATTTTATCGCAATATTTATTTACTTCAACTGCATCAGATAATCTATTAGTATGATAATACTCATTTCTTTGCTTAATAATAATTTCAAAAATTTTTTGTTCATGTTTAGCATATCCTTTAACACACTCTACCAAATTTGGTATTAAATCAAATCTTTTATTTAATGCAACATCAATACCAGATTTTGACTGTAAAACTTTATTATATAGCCTTTTTATTATATTATGCTCACGTACATACAAAATTAAAAAAGTTATTATCAATATTATTATTACGATTCTAATATCCACAACTATACTCCTTAAACTTACTCCGCAAAAAAATTCCAATTATATAAAAAAGGTAACCCTAAGATTACCTTATAAATAGTATAATATATTATTCTATATTAGTCCAAATGTAACAATAATTAAGGCAATAGTTGTAACAATCGCCATTAAGATTAATGGAATAACCCACAATTTTACTAATGGAATATGTTTATTGAATTTTTGAAAATTCTTTCCATCTTTTTCCAATGATTTTTTTAAGATAGAATCCATTATAAAAATGAAAAATACAGAACACATTGTTAAAGCATAATAACTAGCACCCAATAAATTAATAAGTATAAAAATTAATTGAAATGGTAATGCTACGCTTAATAAATCATACCATATAAATAAATTTCTAACATCTTTAGCTTGAATTCCGTCATTAGCATCTATAACTCCTTGATAAAATTCTTCATTTGAACTCTTTTTCCCCATCACACATTCTCCTTATCATTTGTTTTATACAATTACATTGTAACCTTAATATATTTTTTTTACAATACTTTTATTAAAACTTTTTTATTTTTTTTCATTTTAATTCATTTGAACAGTATCTATAATAGAATTTATGTCTTCAATATTATGTGATTTCATAAATTCTTCTATTTCTGAAATTATTTCTATACTAGCATTAGGATTAACTAAATTAGCAGAACCTACAGAAACACATTTTGCACCTGCCATCATAAATTCAATTGCATCTTCTCCTGTCATAATTCCACCAAGTCCCATTACAGGTATTTTTACAGCATGACTTGCTTGATATACCATTCTTACCGCAATTGGTTTTATAGCAGGACCTGAAAGTCCTCCTGTATTTATACTTAAAACTGGTTTTCTTTTTTCAATATCAATTTTCATACCAGTTATTGTATTTATAAGTGAAATTGCATCTGCCCCAGCTTCTTCAGCACCTTTTGCTGGAAGTGTTATATCTGAAACATTTGGAGTTAATTTTACAATTAATGGTTTATTTGTTAAAACTTTTCTACAAGCACTTGTTATTTCTTTAACTCCTTCATAAGTTGTTCCAAAAGCCAAACAGCCTTTAGAAACATTTGGACAAGAAAGGTTAATTTCTACACCATCTATTGGTAATTTATTTAAAGCTTCACAAATTTCAACATAAGCTTTTACTGTACCTTCTGCTCCTCCAAAACAATTTACAATTATCGGTACATTTTGTCTTTTTAAAAATTGTAAATCATTATTTACAAAATAATCTAAACCAGGATTTTCCAAACCAATTGCATTAAGAAGTCCACCTGTTGTTTCACAAATTCTAGGAGGTTTATTTCCAAGCTTTGGCTTCATTGAAGTTCCTTTTGTAATTATAGCACCGATTTTACTTAAATCTATAAATTGACTATGACCTCTACCATATCCAAATGTACCAGAAGCAACTGTTACCGGATTTTTCATTTTTATTCCACAAAAATCAATCTCTGTTTTCATTATTTTCACTCCTTTTTTATTGGATTTTATATTACTACATCTTTTGAATCAAATACTGGTCCTTGTTTACAAACATATTCATAATTTTCATTTCCATTTTTTACTACCTTAACAGCACATCCTACACAAGCTTGTATACCACATCCCATTCTTTCTTCTAAAGACATTTGACATCTTATATTTTCTGCATTTGCAAATTCTTGAACTAATTTAAGCATTGGTAATGGCCCACAAGCATAAATAATATCTGGTTTTTCCTTTTTACAATCCTCTTTCATAAAATCTATTGCAAAACCTTTTTCTTTATAACTTCCATCATCTGTTGTTATAACTAACTTATTAGATACATCTTCAAACTCTGTTTCTAAAGTAACTAAATCTTTTGTTTTAAAGCCCATATATACTGTAACATCTGTTTTTTCCTCAGTTAATTCTTTTGCTAATTCATAAAGTGGAAATACACCTATTCCTCCACCTAATATATAAGCTTTTTTATGACCTTTAGTATCAAAAGTTCCATATCCTAGAGGACCTAAAATATCTAAATCTTCACCAATTTTTCTTTCCATTAGCATTTTAGTTCCTTTTCCTTTTACTTGAAATATAAATTCTATTACATCATTTTCTTTATCAATATTGTAAATACTAATTGGTCTTCTTAAAAAAGGTTCATAACTATCTGAAACTTTTATTTCTAAAAAATTTCCTGGTTTTGCAGTTTCAGCTATTTCTTTACATTTCATAGAAAATTTATAAATTCCTTCTGTAAGCTTTTCTTTTCCTACTATTTTTGCAATTGCTTGTACTGGCATATAACTTCCCCCTTAATTATTAAATTTATTTTTTTAAACCTGAATTTAGTTCATCTCTCATACGAATTGCTTCTGCACGAGTTGCTTCTGCAAATTTTTCATCTCCATATTTATCTTCCCATAATTCTGATTTATATGCACACATTAAACTTCTAGAGGCATTTACAATACCACCTATTCCATTTTTATCAAAACCTAATGCAATATCCCCAGCTTTTCCACCTTGTGCACCATATCCCGGAATCAAGAAAAATGTTTTTGGCATTAATTCCCTTAGTTCTTTTAATTGCTTTGGATGAGTAGCACCTACTACTGCACCACAAGCACTATATCCACTTTCTCCAACTAGTTCTTCTCCCCAAGTTGAAACAAGTTCTCCAACTTTTTCATAAACAGTTTTTCCACTTTCTAATTTTAAATCTTGAAGTTCACTAGAAGATGGATTTGAAGTTTTTACTAAAATAAATATTCCTTTATTATATTTCTTACAATCATCTAAAAATGGTTTTATTCCATCAATTCCTAAATATGGATTTACCGTTATAAAATCTACATCAAATAAACCATAAGACACATCTTGCACTTTAGTTTCACCTAAATATGCAGATGAATAAGCCTGTGATGTAGAACCAATATCACCTCTTTTGGCATCTAATATAACTATCATATCTTTAGATTTTGCATAATTACAAGTTTTTCTTAAAAGCTCAATTCCTTCTACTCCAAACATTTCATAAAAAGCTGATTGAGGCTTTACAGCTGGAATTATATCACATACACTATCAATTAAAGCTTTATTATATTCCCATATTGCTTCACACACATCTTTTATATTAGTTCCAAAACTTTTCTTTATGCAATCAGGCAACATATCATATCTAGGATCAAGTCCAATTACAGTAGGATTATTCATCTCTTTTATCTTTTGAATTAGTTTATCCATTGCATTATTCATAATAAATCTATTCCTTTTCCTTTCTAATTTTCTTCATAAACTATTCTACCTGAAACTATTGTATATTTCACTTTTCCAGTTAGTTTCTTTCCTATCCAAGGAGTATTTTTGGATTTTGAAACAATCATTTCTTTTGTATAAATATATTCTTCATTTGGATCAAATATAGTTAAATCTGCAATAGCTCCTTCTTTTATTTCACCTTTATTTTCAAGATTTAAAAGCTTTGCTGGAGAATATGACATAAGTCTTACCATATCCATATAATTTATATAACCAGGTTTTACTAAATTTGTAATTGTAGCAGGTAAAGCAGTTTCAAAACCTATTATTCCATTTGGTGCTTGTGCTAAACCTTTTGCTTTTTCTTCTTCAGCATGAGGTGCATGATCTGTAATTATAGCATCTATTGTACCATCTTTTAATCCTTTTATTATAGCTTTCTTATCCTTTTCTTCTCTTAAAGGTGGATTCATTTTTGCATTAACTCCAGATTCTAAAACCTCATCTACTGTAAAACTATAATAATGTGGACAAGTTTCACAAGTAACATTTACACCCCTTTCTTTTGCACTTCTTATCATATTTACAGAAGTTTCTGTACTAATATGACATATATGTGTATGTAAATGATTTGTTTCTGCAATTACAATATCTCTCGATGCCATTATTTCTTCAGCTTCTGGAAGCACACCCTCTACTCCTAATTTCTCAGCAATTTTTCCTGCATTTATAGCACCTTTTGAAACTGATTTTTCTTCACAATGTTCAGAGATAAAACTTCCAAGTTTATTTGCTTTTATCATAGCTTCTCTAATCATATTAGCATTTTCAACTGGCATTCCATCATCTGAAAATGCAATTGCACCTGCATTTAATTGTTCCTCAAAATTAACAAGTTCTTCTCCTTTTTCTCCTTTTGTAACACTAGAAAATGGAAGAATATTGCAAAGATTTACTTCTTTTGCTCTGTCTATAATCTGCTTCAAAACAATAGTATTATCTGGAGTTGGTTTAGTATTTGGCATAGGACAAATAGTAGTAAATCCACCTTTTACAGCACTTTTACTTCCTGTTTCTATAGTTTCTTTATGTTCTCCTCCTGGTTCTCTCAAATGGCAGTGCATATCAATCATTCCTGGCATAATATATAATCCAGTACAATCTATAACTGTATTTCCATCATTTTCAATTTCTTTAGCAATTTTAACAATTTTATCATTTTCAACTAATACATCTAATTTTTCTTCAGTATTACTAACATAATCAATTACAATTCCATTTTTTAATAAAATCCCCATTTTTTTCTCCTTTACCTTTTAAATAAATACTACTGAACATATTACAAAAAGTATAACACTTACAAAAAATATTGAATATCTATCTTTCAAAAATTTTTCATTTTTTACACAATAATAATATTTTTCATCTGCCTTTTTTATAACGCCTCTTGACCTATATTTAAAAAAAGTTTTCTTTCCATATTTTACATATAAATTGTTCATAATAACTTCTTTAGATATAGCTTTTTGCGGTTCAAAAGCTTCTCGTCTATAAAAAATATCTCTTACTATATCTCTTTCTTCTAAAGATTTTGGTTTTAATCTCTCATCTACTAATGTTAGTCTTGTTTCTAATCCTTTACATTCTTCTATAATTGCTAATCTTTTATTTAATTGAAACCCATAAGAAGTAATAAAACTATCTATGTCAGAAAAATAAAACATAAGCCCTAAAAAAGCATATAAATTTGAAGCTACAATATGAACAAGTATATCATCCATGTAAGCTTTAGATTTATATAAAGCTTGGATATTCAAATTATTATATTTAGCAGCTAATTGTGGCATAACTACTATATTAACAATAAAAAGTGTTACATACGAAACTATAATTAAAATCGGTATAACATACTTTGAAACTTTACCATTAAAAAGCTGATAGCCTTTAAGAGCTCCATATACCGTAAATACTGGAAAAATATAAACTAATGCTTCAAATTTTACATAACAAAATATCCATGGAAGTAATATTATAAATGTTCCTATAATTGCTCCCAAAATTCCTTGCATATATGTTCCAATATTTACAGGTATATTATCCTTTATTTCTTGTACATCTTCATATTCTATCTTTGGCATCAAATAGAAAAAGCTATTTTTTTTCATAGTCCCTCCATCTAACTTTTATATCTAGTCTTTCTTTGGTACTATTTTTTCTATTCCACCCATATATGGTTTTAAAACCTCTGGAATTCTGATACTTCCATCTTCCATATAATTATTTTCAAGAACCGCTATTAAACCACGCGGTGTTGCAACAACAGTATTATTCAAAGTTGATACTAAATAATTTCCGTCTTTTCCTTTTGCACGAATGCTTAAACGTCTAGCTTGTGCATCTCCTAAAGTTGAGCAACTACCAACTTCAAAATATTTTTTCTGACGTGGGCTCCATGCTTCAACATCACAAGATTTCACTTTTAAATCAGCTAAATCTCCACTACAACATTCTAAAGTTCTAACTGGTACATCTAAACTTCTAAAAAATTCTACTGTATAACTCCACATTTTATTATACCAATCCATTGCATCTTCTGGCTTGCATAAAACTATCATTTCTTGTTTTTCAAATTGATGCACTCTATATAATCCTCTTTCTTCTAATCCATGAGAACCTACTTCTTTCCTAAAACAAGGAGAATAGCTTGTTAAAGTTATTGGTAAACTTTCTTCTTTTACTATTTGATTTTTAAATCTACCTATCATTGAATGTTCACTTGTACCAATTAAAAATAAATCTTCTCCTTCAATTTTGTACATCATGGCATCCATTTCTTCAAAACTCATAACACCATCAACCACATCTGATCTTATCATAAATGGTGGTATGCAATATGTAAACCCTTTATTTATCATAAAATCTCTAGCATAAGAAAGCATTGCTGAATGAAGTCTTGCACTATCTCCAGTTAAATAATAAAATCCATTTCCACTTGTTCTTCCAGCGCTTTCTTTATCTAAACCAGAAATACTCTCTAAAATATCAGCATGATATGGAATTTCATAATTTGGAACAACTGGCTCACCAAATCTTTCATTTTCTACATTTTCACTATCATCTTTTCCTATAGGAACAGACGCATCCATAATATTTGGAATTTTCATCATACGTTTTTTTATTTCAATTTTTAATTCTTCCTCTTTTCCTTCATTTGCAGATAATTTCTCATTAATTTCATTTACTTCTTTTTTTATTTTCTCGGCTTCTTCTTTTTTTCCATTAGACATCAAGCCACCAATTTCTTTGCTTTTTGAGTTTCTTTTACTACGTAATTCATCACACATCAAAGTTAGTTCTCTACTCTCTTTGTCAAGCTTAATAACTTCATCAACTAATATTAATTTATTATCTTGAAATTTTTTCTTAATATTTTCTTTTACTATTTCAGGATTTTCTCTTAAAAATTTAATATCTATCATATTCATCTTCCTTACATAATTTATTTAGGTTTTAAATAAAGGACATACCTATAAACCTTTTATTTTAATTTATATAATGTATACATTTCATTTTGCTTTAATATTGTAAATCCATATTTTTCTGGTTCTTCTTGAAGATTAACATTATTTGGATATATTAAATAATTCCAATTATTTTTATTTGCTAACTCAGCTATTTGCTTAACTTCTCCTCTTTTTATTCTATTTATTATTGAATTTTCAGCATAATTTCCATGCACATCTCTATATTCAGCAACTTTAATTGTTCCATTTATCTGCCTTGTATATATTAAAAATTCTTCTGGACCTGCAATCGATTTATGATTTTCATTATCTTCTGAAATCGCTAAAATTATTTCTAATATATTATCTGGTACTTTATAATAATTATCTACTTTTTTAAAATATTTTTCAGTATATATAAACTCTCCACTAACAAATACAATAATTAAAATTGCTATACAAGCTATTATTTTTGTAAATTTTTTCTTTAAATTAAATATTATTTTTGTAAATACATACGCAATACTAATTCCTATTGGTAACAACCAATAAACTCTCCAATAAACAGATTCACCAATAAACTTTACTAAAATTTTGGTAACTAATGGATTCCAAATAATAAGTAATATTACTATTGGATATATTCCTAAAAACATCTTTTCATTTTTGTATTCTTTTATATGTACAAAAAAATATATAAGTGTAAGTAAAAATAATCCCATATATAAACCATTTTCTGCAAAACGTTTATAAGCCTCCAACATAATATTTACTTCTTCTACAAATATATTTATCACTACATTTTCAATCGCATTATAAGTTTACGATTTCTCCTTTCTCTTATCCATTTTTTAATTTTAGCTTAATCCACCCAAATTCAAATACATTATTCCATAAGCTATACTTGGCAAAACGCAAATTGCTGTTTTGAATAAATAACTAATTTTTCTATCTTTTATTGCATATATAAGAGATAAAACTCCTGTTACCATTGTAGCTAAACATAGCGCCATAGAAGAAAGTAAGTCTGCTCCCCATAATGTAATAAACAATATAAACCAATATAGAAATTTTTCATCTTTGTTTATATATTTTAAAAATATTAACCAAATAAATGGAATAATTATATTTGCTAAAATAGATTTTCCTTGCCAAACTCTATACAATAAAAATACAAAATTAGTATAAACCGAATATGCACCAAACATGTATATAAAACTTAATATAATAAGAAATATAAGTGCTTGATTCTTATTTTCTTTAAATAATACATTTGCAATCATTGCATACACGATATAAGCTAGTGGAATAAATATAACTGGAAATACAGTTCTTGCAAGAATTGCAGGATGTATATTTATTATTAATGATATAGTTGCTGTGTAAAATGGAAATGGCGAAAATACTTGTCTAACTGGCAACGAAGCATATTCATTTCCTATATCATCATATTTATGTAATGTATTTGTATCTTTAGCTATAGTAGCTTTGGCAATAAAATTAGAATCATCATAATCTTCATGCATATATGTAAAACCTACATAACATTGAAATACAATTAATATCAAAAATATTGCTAATAAACCTTTATTCATCTGCTTGATTGCATTAAAATTAGAAATAAGAATTTCTTTTAAATTATGCCTAATTAATATTACAGAAATTAAAAATAATACAATCATTATTGATATCCATGTATAAGATAAAGTATTAAAAGTACATTCCATATAAGTCATTGGTATTGCTAGTATTTCATATATCATAAATCCTAAGAGATAACCAATTATTATTGAAAGCATCATATTTTTCTTATCTTCTTTACTAAAATATAATATTCCTAATCCTAAAAATTCTGGAATAATTAAAAGCCATAATGTAGCTATTAATAATTTTAACATTAATTTTTCCTATACTTTCTAATTTTTAAGGGGGACTTTATAAACTTAAGTTCCCCTTATATTAATTTTATTCATAAGTTGTAATCTCAACACTTTTTATTATAACGTCTTTTACTGGTTTATCATCTGCTGGATCTGTTTCACATCCTGCTACTTTGTCTACAATTTCCATTCCTTCAATAACTTGACCAAATGTTGTATATTGACCATATATTGCTAAATCAAATAAATCACCAGCAAATTGTTTATAAGCTTCTAAAAGATTTCCATATCCATATTGAGATAAATAAGCTTCCATTTCAGCTCTATAATTTGCTTGTACTATAAAAAATTGACTTCCTAAAGAGCTTGTACCTGTTCCAGCACTTGCCATACATAAAGCACCTCTATATGGTAAAATATTTTCTGATAATTCTTCTTCAAATCCGTTACCCCATATACTTTCTCCTCCAGTTCCCGGGCCCGGGCGTAGTCCCGGCCAAACCAGTCCCCGGTGGCCACCACCCCCCGGACTGCGCCGGGGAGGGGGCCGCCGTGGCCCAGGTGTGCCTGCGAAACGGCCTAACGTGCGGGGTGCTCAAGGCGGTGTCCGACCACCTGTTCTCCCCCGCCCAGGACGCGGAGTACCGGGAGAATTTCCAGCGGGCCATGGACAGTCTGGACCGGGCCGTTATCACGCTTTTGGAGGGATCCATATGGAGCGCATCGCCAGCTTCACCGTAGACCACACCAAGCTCCGCCCAGGGCTCTACCTCTCTCGGGTGGACGGGGATATCGTCACCTACGACCTCCGCTTCAAGCGGCCCAACACCGGGGATCTGCTCTCCAACGCCCAGCTCCACTCCGCCGAGCACCTCTTCGCCACCCTTCTG
>CANRQI010000042.1 GCA_947632835.1 uncultured Clostridia bacterium | reverse complement strand
CTGTCTGTCTGTCTGTCTGTCTGTCTGTCTGTCTGTCTGTCTGTCTGTCTGTCTGTCTGTCTGTCTGTCTGTCTGTTTGCTGCATTTGATTTCATGATTAATAAACTCCTTTTTAATTTTTTTTTAATTATACAATATATAATGTATTATTTCAACTACAAATTTCGGCTAAACTTCGGCTTTTATTAAGTTATGAAAAATATATATTTTATTCATTATCCCAACTACGCACAGTCTGTAAAATTTTAAAATTCTGTAGAACATAAAATTTAACAGACTGTAGCTAGCTGGTCCCCACGAAACTCATTCATAAAATATATATTTTTCATAACTTTTGTAAAAAAACCGAAATTTAAACAAAAATTCGTATTAAATGCTAAAATGGGTTGAAAAAAAATGGCAAAAATGATATACTTTAAAAAATATTTTTAAAGGAAAAAAAGAAGATGTATGATTATTTAATAGTTGGAGCAGGTTTGTTTGGCTCAATTTTTGCGTATGAAGCAAATAAAAAAGGAAAAAAATGTTTAGTTATAGATAAAAGAAATCATATTGGAGGGAATATTTATACTGAAAAAATAGAAGACATTAATGTACATAAATATGGTGCACATATTTTTCATACAAGTAATACTGAAGTTTGGAATTATATAAATCAATTTGCAGAGTTTAATAGATATACTAATTCTCCAATTGCAAGATATAAAAACGAAGTTTATAATATGCCTTTTAATATGAACACTTTTAATAAGCTTTGGGGTGTTTTTACGCCAGAGGAGGCAAAAGCAAAAATACAAGAGGAATTAAATGATATAAAAATAGATGAACCTAAAAATTTAGAAGAACAAGCTATAAAATTAGTTGGAAAAACTATATATGAAAAATTGGTCAAAGGATATACTGAAAAGCAATGGGGAAAAAAAGCTACTGAGCTTCCAGCATTTATAATAAAACGTTTGCCAGTTAGATTTATATACGATAACAATTATTTTAATGATAAATATCAAGGAATACCAATTGGTGGTTATACTCGGAATAATAGAAAAAATGTTAAATGGTATAGAAGTAAAATTAAATTATAATTATTTTGAACACAAAAAAGAATTAGACAATTTAGCTAAAAAAATTGTTTTTACAGGTCCTATTGATGAATATTATAATTATCAATTTGGAGAATTAGAATATAGAAGTGTAAGATTTGAAACTGAAATATTAAATATGGAGAATTATCAAGGAAATGCAGTTGTAAATTATACAGATTATGAAATTCCATATACTAGAGTAATTGAACATAAACATTTTGAATTTGGAACTCAACCTAAAACAGTAATAAGTAAAGAATATTCAGATAAATGGACGAAAGAAAAAGAACCATATTATCCAATTAATGATGAAAAAAATAATAGTTTATATGAAAAATATAAAAAGCTTGCAGAAAACGATAGTAAAGTTGTTTTTGGTGGAAGGCTTGGAGAATATAAATATTATGATATGGATAAAGTTATTTTACAAGCTTTAGAATGTGTAAGTAAAGAATTGTAGTAGTGAAAGGATACATAATGAAAAAAATATTAATGGTATGTGAATGTTTAGCAGGTGGAGTTGGAACGTATGTTACACAATTATGTAATGATATGTGCGACAATTTTGAAATATATTTAGCATATTCTACAAGAGTTCAAACAGAAAATAATTTTAAATCACAATTGAATAAAAAAGTTAAAATAATTGAAGTAAAGAATTTTGGAAAATTTCAATCTGTATTTAAAACTATAAAACAATTACGAAAAATAGAAAAGGAAGTAAAACCAGATATTATTCATTTACATTCATCAATAGCAGGTGGAATAGGAAGAATTGCTTTCAAAGGTAAAGAAAATAAAGTGATTTATACTCCACATGGATATGCACATATTTTAATGGGAAAAAATTTGAAAACAAAAATATATTGGTTAATGGAAAAAATATTGGGCAAAACAAAGTCTATGACATTAACTTGTTGTGAAAGTGAAAATGAAGTTGCAAAAGGATTGTGCAAAGAAACTTACTTTATTGAAACAGGTGTAAATATTGAAGATTTAACTAAATCATTAGATGAAGTTGAAATGGTAAAGAATGATAAGTTTTCAGTATACATGTCTGGAAGAATTTGTACGCAAAAACAGCCTAAATTATTTAATGAAATTGCTGAAGCATTACCAGAAGTAAAGTTTTTTTGGATTGGTTCTGGTAAATTAGATAAATATTTAACTGCACCGAATATAGAAGTTACTGGTTGGAAGAATAGAAAAGATGGATTGGCTTTAGCAAAGGGAATGGATGTATTTATATTATGCTCATTAGGTGAGGCAATATCAATGAGTTTAATAGAAAATATGTTTATGAAAAAATTGTGTTTAGTAAGTAATACAGTTGGAAATAAAAGTGTTATAAAAGATGGAGTTAATGGATATGTATGTAATAATTTGAATGATTATGTTAATGCAATAATAAATGCTATGAAATCATTTCCAGTTGAAATTACGAATAATGCTTATAATGATGTTTTAAATATTTATAATACAAAAGAAATGAAAAAGAAATATATAAAATTTTATAATGATATATAAAAGGGGAACAAAAATGGGAATAATTAAAGATATAGCTAAAAAGACCATGACAGAAGAAAAAAGAAAATATGCTAAAAATGATTTTTTTGCATTTTATATTGGTAGACCTTTATCTTATATTTTAACAATACCATTTTTAAAATTAAATATTAAACCTAATACTATTTCAAAAATTTCTTTTATTCCTCCTATAATTGGATTCATTTTGATTGCTTTTGGAACTCAAATGTATGTAAAAATTATTGGATGGATTATGTTTTTTTTATGGAATTTGTTAGATGGAGTAGATGGAAATGTAGCAAGATATAAAGAAATTTCTTCTAAATTAGGAGCTATATTAGATTCTACGAGTGGATATATTGCTATGATATTATCATATTTTTGTATGGGAATAGGATGCTATTATGGTGATTTTACATTTTTAAATTGTGATAAAGTTTTATTTGTAATTTTAGGTGGTTTATCAAGTATAATGGTAATCTTTCCAAGATTAATAATGCATAAAAGAATTTCTACAATGGGAAAAGATGAAGTATCAGAAAATGTTAGAGAAAGAAGTTCATATAATATTTTAAAAGTAATAGCATTAAATTTAATATCTATAGCTGGATTTGTACAAGTACTAATGTTAATTGCAATTATTATAAGATGTATGGATTTATTTACAATAGCATATTTTGCTATAAATTTTGTAATTTGTATAGCATCAACTTATAAATTATTGCAAGATACAAAAAGCGATAAAAAAGGAGAAGTAAAATGAATATAGCAGTAATAATAGCAGGTGGATCTGGAAAAAGAATGGGACAAGATATTCCAAAACAATTTATAAATGTTTATGATAAACCAGTTTTAATTTATACTTTAGAAGCATTTGAAAGACATCCTAAAATAGATGCTATTGAAGTAGTGTGTATAGACGGATGGCACGATATTTTATGGGCTTATGCTAAACAATTTAATATAACTAAATTGAAATGGGTTATTTCTGGAGGAGAAACAGCACAAGAATCAATAAGAAATGGAGTATATAATTTAGAAGGAAAATGTGATTCTAATGACATTATTATAATTCATGATGGAATTAGACCATTGATAGATGAAATTGTTTTAACAGATGTAATAGTTAAATGTGAGGAGTATGGAAATGCTGTAACTTCATTACCATATAATGAACAAATATTTATTATAGATGATGAAACTTCAACAACAAAATATATTCCTAGGGAAACTTTAAGAAGAGTATCAACACCACAAGCTTATAAATTTAAAAAAATAGATGATGCTTATCATAAAGCTTTTGAAGAAGAAATAGGAATTTACGGTTCTTCATATACAAATACCATGATGGTAGAGTTGGGAGAAAGATTGTATTTTTCTGCTGGTTCAGATAAAAATATTAAGTTAACAACAAAAGATGATTTAGAATTATTTAAAGCATATTTAAAATCTGACAAATCAGATTGGATTAAATAAAATTGGTTTATAGGTAAATCCTTATTAAAAAACCTAAATTTATTTGCAAGGAATAGAATATGAAAATTACGGAAAATAATTTATATATTGAGGATGTCGAAAATGTTTGTAATTTGGAATTACCTTGGGAAAAATTAAAAAATAAATCAGTATTTATTTCAGGAGCAAGTGGTCTTATAGGAAGTTTTTTAATAGATGTTTTAATGAAAAAAAATCTAAAAAATGATTTGAATTGTAAAATATATTCTTTGAGTCGTAATGAAAAAAATGCTAATGAAAGATTTGAAAAATACTTAGATAATAGTTTATTTAATATTGTTATAGGTAATGTAAATGACAATTTAACTTTTAATATAAATGATGATTTAGACTATATTTTTCATTTAGCTAGTAATACACATCCAAAAGCATATTCTACTGAACCTATAGAAACTATTGCTACTAATGTAATAGGAACTAATAATATATTGCAATTTGCAGAAGAACATAATGTTAAAAGAGTTTGTTTCGCATCTACTTGTGAAATATATGGAGAAAATCGAGGAGATGTTGAAAAATTTGATGAAAGTTATTGTGGATATATCGATTGCAATACATTGAGGGCTGGATATCCAGAAAGTAAGCGTTGTGGAGAGGCACTTTGTCAGGCTTATATTTCTCAAAAAAATATGGATATTGTTATTCCAAGATTAACAAGAGCTTATGGACCAACAATGTTAATGTCAGACACTAAAGCTTTATCACAATTCATAAAAAATGGAATTGATGGTGAAGATATAGTTTTAAAGAGTGAAGGAACACAATACTATTCATATATTTATGTTGCAGATGCTATTTCTGCACTTTTAACTATTATATTGAATGGAAAATGTGGAGAAGCCTACAATATAGCTTATGATAAATCAGATATTATGCTTAAAGATTTAGCACAGATAATAGCAGATTACGTAGGAAAAAAAGTTATTTTTAAATTACCAGATGAAGTTGAGAAAGCTGGATATAGTAAAGCAACAAAAGCTAGATTAAATAGTGAGAAAATCGAAAATATTGGCTGGAAAGCTAAATATGATATAGAAAAAGGAATTAAAAGAACAATAGATATTTTAAAAAAATGTAAGTAAATTATTGATAATAAAAGAGAGGAAAAGATATGCCAAAAGTTAGCGTTATAGTACCGATTTATAATGTAGAAAAATACTTAGTTCAATGTTTAGACTCATTAATAAATCAAACATTAAAAGATATAGAAATAATTTTAATAGATGATGGAAGTCCAGACAATAGTGGAAAAATATGTGATGAATATGCCAAAAAAGACAAGAGAATAAATGTAATTCATAAGAAAAATGAAGGCGTATCAGCAGCAAGAAATGATGGAATAAAAGCAGCAAAAGGAAAATTTTTAATGTTTGTTGATTCAGACGACTGGTGTGATGAAAAGATGTGTGAAACAGCTTATAATAAAATAATGGAAAAAAATGTTGAAATGGCTTTTTTTACAAATTATGATAATTATGAAAAAAGAGAGGATTATCCGAAAAGAGCACCAGATTCTTTTTATTATGATAAATATGAAGATATTGAAAAAGTACAATTAACAATTCTTGCTGCTACACATATAAAATTAATTCAAGAAGGAAGATATTATGCTGGTTTTACAGGACCATGGAGTAAAATATTTTCTAAAGAATTGATTATGAAAAATAATATTCAATTTAATTTAAAAGTAAAAGGAATTTTTGATGATGGACTTTTTGTTTTAGAATGTTTACAAAAAACAAAGAATATTTATTTTGAAAATATCCCTTTGTATCATTATAGAATTATAAATACATCAATTGTACGTTCTTATAATCCAAAAAGGCCAAAGCTATATGAGAATTGTTTAAAAGAAATTAAAAATTTTATAAATAAATATGAAAAATCAGAAAAATTTTTAAATGCGTATTATTCAAGAGCTGTCATGCTTTTAGGAAATTCTATTGAATTATGTTATTTTAATAAATTAAATAAAGATTCTTATAAAAGTAAAAAAAATGAGGTTAGAAAAGCATTAAATAATAAAATATATAAAGATGCAATTAATAATGTTAAGATTGAATTTTTAACTAAAAAACAGAAATTATATTTAAAATTTTATAAAACAAATAATATTTTCTTGCTTTATATATCTGTAAAATTAATAAGATTATTGAAAAAATCTATGAAAAAATAAGGAAGTGTATAATTTTATGATATATATGTTATTTATATTATTAGTGTTTGTATTGCTAGTTATATATTTATTAAATAGAAAAGATTTAACTACACCTTCCTTAATATTTACAGCTTCTTTTGTTTTTTCAACAGCTTGGGCGTGTTTGTATGCTGAAAAGTGGAATATGAATAATATGTATATAAATACAATTGCAGTTATTTTTGGTGGGGTAGTAGAATTTTTTGTAATTACTTTAATTATAAAAAGTTTTTTTGATAAAAAGAATGTTAGTCAATATGAAAAAGATAATTCTAATAAATTAGAATTAATAAATGTTGATTTATTTATAAAATTAATATGTATAATGCTTTGTGTAGTAACAATTTTTTGGAATATTAATATTGTATTAAAAACAACTAATCGCCATATAAGTGAATTAAAGCAAGCAATTTTTGAAGTTAATGATGCTTCAAAATTTTCATCTACAATTTTAAAACAACCTAAACTATTAGGATTATTATTATTATTAATTAATGGTATGGGATATTGGTTTTTATATATTATAGTAAATAATTTTATAGCTAATAAAAAGATTGATAAATTGTCTGTTATTATAGTATTATTATGGATAGTAAATAGCTTATTAAGGGGCGGAAGAAATGATGTAGTTAATTTTGCATTAGCTGGAATAGCTATCGCATATATATTATTAAAGAAAAAAAATTCATTTAGAAAAAAAATAAAATTAAAATTAGGTACAAAAATTTTTATTGTTATATTACCGATAATTTTTTTTATTAGTTTTCCCAAATTAGGTCTATTATTAGGAAGAAATATAAAACATACGCCAATGGATTATTTAGCTGAATATTGTGGTGCACAAATAAAAAATTTAGATATGTTTTTATTGGAGAGAGATTTTGATATAAATTATAAAAAATCAAGTAATATTCAAACATTTAATACATTGTTTAATTGGATTGGATTGAAAACAGGACTTTTAAATGAAAAATATGTTTTAGATTTACCATATAGACAGTATAATGATTTTAACCTTGGAAATGTACATACAACATTTTACCCATATATATATGATTTTGGCTATAAAGGTGTTGTTTTCTGTATTGCACTAATGGCAATTATATCACAGGTAGTATATGAAAAAGCGAAAATAAATAAAGTTAGTAATAAACCTAATCTTTGGGTTTTAGCATATGGATATATGTTTAGTTCATTACTTCTTTCATTTTTTTCAAATAAATTTTATGAGCAAAATTTTAATAGGACATTTATATATAGTATAATTTTTTGGAATTTATTTAATTATTTTTTTATAAAGTACAAATCAAAACCAAAATTAAATGTAAGAATGAATGAAAATATTGTAGAAATGGAGAAAAGATGAATAAGATAATAGCAGTTATAGTTACTTATAATAGAAAAGAATTATTAAAAGAGTCAATTGAGGCATTAAGAAGTCAAACTTATAAAGATATGGATATCTTAGTGGTGGACAATGCAAGTACTGATGGAACTTATGATAATGTTGTAAAAAAATATGATAATTTAAAATATATTAATACAGGTTCTAATATAGGTGGTGCAGGTGGATTTAATTTAGGAATGAAATATGCTATTGAAAATAATTATGAATATGCATGGCTTATGGACGATGATACAATTGCAATGCCTACGGCTTTACAAAGTTTAATGAAAAAGGCCAATATATTAAATGATGAATTTTCTTATTTAAGTAGTATTGTAAAATGGACAGATAATTCTATATGTAAAATGAATATTCAAATTTTAAACAAAAAATGGATATATGATTATGAAAAAATTCAAAATAATTTAATTTTGTTAGAAAAATGTAGTTTTGTATCTTGTTTTGTTAATTTAAAAATAGCTAAAAAAGTAGGATTACCAATAAAAGAATTTTTTATTTATGGAGATGATTGGGAATATACATTGAGACTATCTAAGGAAAAAAATGGTTATGTGGATTGTGATAGTATAGTAATTCATAAAATGAAGGAAAATTTTAATGCGAGTATTATAAATATGCCTAGTGAAAAAATACCTAGACATTATTATAATTGTAGAAATTTATCTTATACATATAGAAAAATTAGTAAAAAAATTTATATTAAGTATGTAATTTCAAATTTATTAGAGGTAATAAAAATTCTAATAAAATCAAAAAATTATAGACTAAAAAGAATTTATTATTTATTAAAAGGAATTTTTGCTGGAATGTTCTTTAATCCAAAAATAGAATATGTTAAATAAAGGAAGAGATAGATGTCAGAGAAAAAGAGTATTACAAAGAATTATATTTATAATTTAATATATCAAATGTTAATAATTGTTTTACCATTAGTTACAACTCCATATTTATCACAAACCTTAGGGGCAGAAAATGTGGGTATATATGGCTTTACATTGTCAACGGTTACTTATTTTATTTTGTTTGGTTCACTTGGTGTAGCTATGTATGGTAAAAGAGAAATTGCATATAATCAAGAAAAACCAAAAGAGCGTAGTATAGTTTTTTGGGAAATATTAATAATGAGATTTATAACTTTGGGTATATCATTATTAGCATTTTATTTTGGATTTTGTTTAAAAGGTAATTATAGTGTATATTATAAAATACTTATTTTAGAGTTACTGGCTAATAGTTTGGATATTAGCTGGTTTTTTCAAGGATTAGAAGAATTTAAAAAAACAGTATCAAGAAATATTATTGTAAAAATAATTAGTGTTATAATGATATTTATTTTTGTAAAAACAAGAAATGATTTATTAATATATTTTTTCATTTATGTTTTATCAAATTTTTTTGGAAATTTATCATTGTGGTTATATTTACCAAAATATATTGAAAAAGTCAAATTTAAAAATTTGAAAATATTAAAACATTTAAAACCAACTATTGCATTATTTATTCCACAAATTGCTATACAAGTTTATACAGTATTAGATAAAACTATGATTGGTAATATATTAGGGGATATGGCAGAGGTAGGAAATTATGAGCAATCTCAAAAAATATTAAAATTTTTAATAGTTTTAGTTACAGCATTAGGAACGGTTGTATCTCCTAGAATTGCAAGTATAGTAGCTAAAGATGAGAAGAAAGAAATAATTGGATATTTAGAAAATTCTTTTAGATTCGTATGGTTTTTAGGAGTACCAGTAATGTTTGGAATAATGGCAATATCTAGAAATTTAGTTCCTTGGTTTTTTGGAGATGAATTTGAAAAAGCTAAATTAATTTTATTTATAGGTGCTCCAATTATTGTTGCAATTGGATTAAGTAATGTTACTGGAGAACAGTATTTAGTAAGTGTAAAAAAACAAAAATATTATACAATTTCAGTTGTGTTAGGTGCAATTTTTAATGTTGTAATTAATTTTACTTTAATACCAATTTTAAAATCAACAGGAGCAATTATAGCTTCAGTTTTGTCAGAAATTTTAGTATTAGTTATACAGTTAATATATGTTAGAAAAGATATTCCATTAAGTACTGTTTGTAAAGATAGTTTTAAGTATATAATTAGTGGTGTAATAATGTTTTTAATAGTATTTGGAATTGGATTTTTATTAGAACCAATAATGATTACAACAATAGTTCAAATAATTATTGGTGGATTTATTTATGGAATAATGTTAATTATTTTAAAAGATAAAATGTTATATCAAACATTAAATAAACTAAAAAATAAATTAGTTAAAAGTAATGATTAAGGAGAATTTTATGAAAAATCTTGAAACCGTTGAGGGCGTACACACACACACACACACGGTATAATACCTAAAAGGATTTTATTATATGATATTGTAAAAATTATAGCAGTTTTATTAGTACTTATTGGACATGCAACGTACATAGAAACTATTGTTCAATATGGTGGAGTTTCATATAGTGGAATGGATTTATCAAGCCTATATAAATTTGTTATGTATAAAATAAATGTAATAATATATATGTTTCACATGCCATTATTTGTATTTGTTTCTGGCGCTTTATTTTATAAAGAGTGTCATAAAAAAGATGTAAAATTTGAAGACATTTGTAAGAAAAAATTTAATAAACTTATAATACCATATTTAACTTATGGAATTATATATAATATTACTATAAAATTTTTGGTAAAATTTTATAATTGGAAAAATTTACCTTATGCTATAGTGTATGAAACTTTACTTGGAAAAAATGTTATCCAATATATATGGTTTTTACCTACTTTGTTTTTTGTAACTATATTATTTTTTATTATATATAATGGAATTTTGCAAAAAGATTCTAAAAAATTAATTATTTTTATTTTAATATTAGCATTATTTGTAGATGAAATTAATATAAAATTTCCTGGTATTAAATATTTACCATTATTATTTATATTTTTTTCTGTTGGAATATTATTTGAAGAAAATAGAGAAAAAATAGAAAAATATTGTAAAAATAAAAATGTAGTTTTATTAATGGTATGTGGTGTTATGGCAATTATTTTTAAATTAATGAATAAATTATTGTTTAAAAATATAGTTATGATTTCAAGTTTTATTAATTGTTTAATGATTTTATTTATGATTTTAGGAGTATGTTTTTTATCATATATTTTATCTAAATTCACATTTTTAATAGAAAATAAAATATTTGAATTATTAAATAAATATTCTTTTGATATTTATATAATTGGTGATCCATTAAATTATGTAATATTATTTTTGATTTCTACATTAGGTTTATCATTTCTATATAGTTCAATATTAGGAACAATGGTAATACTAGCATTAAGAATTTTAGGTGTATTAATAGTGTCAGTTATAATTGCAATGGGTATTGAGAAGTTGAAAAAGTTAAAATATTTCAAAACTACCATAAAAACTATTTTAGTTGCAAGTATTACAGTAAGTATGTTTGTAATCATGTATAATTCTATGATGAATATAGAACCAGATTCATATATTTATAAAGTTAAGGAGGAAAGTTCAATATCAAGAAAAATTATATAAATTTGAATTAATATAGTATTTAAAATGTAAGCAAAAAGTACGTAAAAAGTGTAAATAAAATAATGAGAAGTCATTGCATTTGATTTTAAACTAATGTATAATGAAAACAATAATAGTAAAAAATTACTATTATGTACACAAAGGAGCAAATTTGTAATTTCTTACATAAGATAAAAGTATGCAAAGTTATTGTATATGTAAAATTAGAAAAGGCTATTATAGTCTTTTTTTAATATATTAAGTTACGAAAAATATATGTTTTATGAAGTTTACAGTTTGTTAAATTCTAAACTTAAATGCTAAAACTATTGAATTTAAGGAGTTTTTATATTATAATTTATAAAATAAAAAATAAAAATAGAAAGGGCAAAAATATGAAAGCAATAGAAATTAGAAATAAATATTTGAATTTTTTCAAAAATCATGGACATGTAGTTATTCCATCAGCACCTGTAGTACCTGAAAATGATCCATCAGTATTGTTTACAACAGCAGGAATGCAACCATTAGTGCCATATCTTTTAGGTCAAAAACATCCAGCTGGTACACGTTTAACAGATTTTCAAAAATGTGTTAGAACTAATGATATTGATGAAGTAGGAGATAATAGACATTTAACATATTTTGAAATGCTTGGAAATTGGTCATTGGGTGATTATTTTAAAGATGAGTCAATAGCTATGAGTTATGAATTTTTAACTAAAGAATTAGGAATAGCACCTGAAAAATTGTCAGTTACATGCTTTGCAGGTGATGAAGATTGTGAAAGAGATAATGTTTCTTTTGAGGCATGGAAGAGAGCTGGAATTCCAGAGGAGAGAATATATTTTTTTGGAAAAGACGATAATTGGTGGATAGCAGGAGAGGAAGGTCCTTGTGGACCAGATACAGAAATGTTCTATGATACAGGTAAACCAAAATGTTCAGAGAATTGCAATCCTTCTTGCTCTTGTGGAAAATATGTAGAAATTTGGAATAATGTATTTATGGAATTTTATAAAGATAAAAATGGTTATTCTAAATTAGAACAGAAAAATGTTGATACAGGTCTTGGATTAGAAAGAATGACCATGCTTTTACAAGGAAAAGAAACACCATTTGAAATTGAATTATTTGCACCTGTAATGGATAAGTTAAAGGAACTTCAAAGTGTGGATAATATTGAAAGCAGAAGGATTATTGCAGAGCATTTACGTTCTAGTATGATGATTATAAATGATGGTGCAAGACCAAGTAATGTAGATAGAGGTTATGTTTTAAGAAGATTACTTCGTAGAATGACAAGACATTTAAGCAAACTTGGAATAGATTTAAGTAAATTACCCGATATAATTGATATTTCTATAAGTAGTTTAGAGGAATTATATCCTGAATTAAATACTAATCGTGAACAAATAAAGAATGTTATTATTGAAGAAAAAGATAAATTTATGAGAACATTGCAAAATGGAGAAAAAGAATTTGAAAAAGTTGTTTCTAAAACCAAAAATGCTGGTAAAACAGTAATAGATACAAATATAGTATTTAATTTATATGAAACTTATGGATTTCCACCAGAAATGACAGAGGAACTAGCAAAGGAACAGGGATTATCAGTTGATTTATCAGATTATCAGAAACTATTTAAAGAACACCAAGATAAATCAAGAATGGGAATGGATCAAAAATTTAAAGGTGGATTAGCAAGCTCAGGTGAAATGGAAACTAAATATCATACTGCAACACATTTGTTAAATGCTGCATTAAAAGTAGTGCTAGGAGAGCATGTTCATCAAAAGGGAAGCAATATAACTGCAGAAAGAATGAGGTTTGATTTTTCACATGGTGCAAAGATGACTGATGAGGAAAAGAAAAAAGCAGAAGATTTAGTTAATGAATATATAAAAATGGATATACCTGTTGAGAAAATGGAAATGGCAAAAGAAGATGCAATTAATATGGGAGCAGAAGCAATGTTTTTAGATAAGTATGGAGATGTTGTAACTGTTTATAAGATAGGTGATGTATCTTTAGAACTTTGTGGAGGTCCTCATGTTACATCAACAGGAAAATTGGGACATTTTAAAATAAAAAAAGAAGAGGCTTCTTCGGCAGGAGTTAGAAGAATAAAGGCAATATTAGAATAATTAGTTATTTAGTAAAATATCTTAAATTATGAAAAGTATATATTTTATGAATGAGTTTCGTTATAGTATATTAATAGCTGGAATAATGAATAAAATATATACTTTTTTTAATAGGTTAAAAGCTTTAATATATTTTTTAAGTTATTTTAAGAAAATAAAAATTCATTATACTATTGTATTTTATTTCTGATTAATATATAATAAAAAATAGTGATTAATTTTAATTACTAAAAAATACAAAGGAGCCATAAAATGAAAACAGAAGAGGATGATGAGGAATTGCTCATTTGTAATAGAATGAGATTACAAATTGGCGATTTATCTATAACTTTTAATGTTCCAAATGAAAAATTAAACATACCAGAATTTATTTTTGAGAAATGATAAGTTAAAAGTTATGAAGAAACGTATACATTTTATGTATATGGAAGGCTGTTATTATTAAACATAATGGTCTTTTTTATTTATATAAAAATCAAAAATTTAAGTTCTGATGTTTTATAAGCATACTAAGTTACGAAAATATATGTTTTATTCATTATCCCAACTGCGCACAGTCTGTAAAATTCTGTGGAACATAAAATCTAACAGACTGTAGCTAGTCGGTCCCCACGAAACTCATTCATAAAACATATATTTTTCGTAACTTTTGTATATTATAAAAAAAACCGAAACTTAAAAAATCAAAAAATATTGAAAAATTGCTTGATATAGTGTATGATATATTTTAATTTAAACACAAGGAGGGTTAAATCTGTGAAGAAAATAATTTTATTTATATTAATTTTTATAGTAATTGTTATATCTTGCTTGGGTTTATATTTTTTAAATAAAAATAATAATAAAGTTATTACTAAAACTGAAAAAAAGATAAATATTTTATTAAATAAACAAACGTATAAAGATAAAGTGGAAGAAATAAATAATTGTTTATATAAAAGGTTTATACCTTCGTTTGATAATGGATATGACTTTACTAATGACATGACATATAATGACAAAATATATCATAAAATTATTACAGAATATGATGAGTATATAATTTATAAAGATAGATGGAATAGTATATTAGATATGGACAAGCAGGATTTTGAAAATTATTTTATGGTTATTACTGCGATTGAAAATGTATCTATGAAAAATTTGACAATTTCTAATATATATAATGAAAATAAAATATTATATATTGATATGGATGAATCAGAAAATGATAATAGTGAAGAAACATGTATATCAATTATTATTCCAAAAGAAATGAAAAATGAAAATATAGAAATTCGAGATATGAGAAAAGTTAGAGAAGAAGCAAAAACGCCAGAAAGTATTTATGGTTGGAAAAATGAGAGTACAGAAGGATTAACAGAGATTACAGAAAATGAGGCTGTAGAAATAGCTAAAGAGTATGCAAAATCTCTTGTAAACTCTAATAGTTTATGTGGCAAATATTTAGAAGGATATACAAAATTATATGAAGTAGTTTTAACTCAAAAAGCACCAAATAATTATTGGCTTATAGAAGATGGAATTCTTGAAAGACAATTAATAAATGCAAATTATGAAAGAAAAGTTTATGAAGTTACATTGGTTAGAGATGATGATGATGTGGAAATGGAAAGAGCATATTTTTATGTAGATGTTTTTACTGGTGAAGTTATTGGAGGTTTAGAAAGAGGGGACTAATTTAATTTCTAATGTAATTTAAGTTTTTGTATTTTATGAAATTACTAGGTTACGAAAATATATGTTTTATTCGTACTCCCAACCACGCACAGTCTGTAAAATTTTAAAATTCTGTAGAACATAAAATTTAA
>CANRQI010000041.1 GCA_947632835.1 uncultured Clostridia bacterium | reverse complement strand
AATATTGCTTTTAAATTGCACTTTTTCATACAACTTGCTTTTACTTTTCAAAATTGCATTTACTTTTTTACTTCACGAATTTAAAATTTATGCAATACACTTAGTTACAAAAATATATGTTTTATGAATGAGTTTCGTGGGGACCGACTAGCTACAGTCTGTTAAATTTTATATTCCACAGAATTTTAAAATTTTACAGACTGTGCGTATGTTGGGATAATGAATAAAACATATATTTTTAGTAACTTATGTATTATATAAAAATTCAGAAAATCAAAAAAATGTCAAGGTCAATTAAAAAACTAAATGCAATGTAGGAAAATGCAAAAAATGTCGAAAATGGCAAAATTTAATACTATTGCATTTTTGGAAAATTTATAGTAAAATATATGGGTAAATTTATTTGAAAAAGTAGCTTGTAAAATATATTAAGTATTTTAATATATTTTAGAGGTTACCTTTCAAATAAATGGACAAAATAATTATAAAAATTCATTTATAGTAATAGGAGGAATTGTAGACATGTTAAATAGTTATAATATGGAATTAGCAGGTAGGCAATTAACAATAGAAACAGGAAAAATGTCAGGTTTAGCAAATGGTAGTGTATTAGTAAAATATGGAGATACAACAGTTTTAGTTAACGCAACAGCATCTAAAGAACCAAAAGAAGGAATTGACTTTTTTCCATTATCAGTAGAATATAATGAAAGATTATATGCGGTTGGTAAAATTCCAGGGGGATTTAATAAAAGAGAAGGAAAACCAACAGAAAAGGCAATTTTAACTTCAAGGGCAATTGATAGACCACTTCGTCCATTATTTCCAAAAGATTTTAGAAATGATGTTGTAATTGATTGTTTAGTACTATCAGTTGAGCAAGATTGTTCTCCAGAAATATGTGCAATGATAGGAGCTTCTTGTGCGCTTTCTATATCAGATATTCCTTTTGGTGGTCCTACTGCAGCAGTATCTGTTGGATATGTTGATAATCAAGTTGTAATAAACCCTACTGAAGCACAAAGAGAAAAAAGTAAATTAAATTTAACATTAGCAGGAACTGCTGATAAAATAGCAATGATAGAGGCTGGAGCAGATGAACTTTCAAATGCAACTATGCTTGAAGCAATAAAAACTGCTCATGTTGAAATCAAAAAGATTTGTGAATTTATTACAAATATTAAAAATGAAATTGGTAAACCAAAATTTAAGTATAAATCATTTACTGTTGATGAAGATGTGTATGAACTAATTTCAGCTGAATTTAAAGATAGAATGTATAAAGATGTTCAAACTGCTGATAAGGTTGAAAGAGACATTAATATGGATAAATTAAAGGAAGATGTTGAAAATTGGTATTCAGAAAAGTTTGGTGAAGAAAAATTAGAAGAAGACAAAGTAAAAATTGCAGATGGTTTATATAAATTAGAAAAGAAAACAGTTAGAAAAATGATACTTGAAGAACATAAACGTGTTGATGGTAGAGGAATTTATGATATACGTCCTTTATCTTGCGAAGTTGGTTTAATTCCAAGAGTTCATGGAAGTGGATTATTTAATAGAGGTAGAACACAAGTATTATCAATAGCAACGCTTGGTATGAAAAGTGAAGAACAAATTTTAGATGGATTAGATACTGAAGAAAGTAAAAGATACATGCATCAATACAATTTTCCTGGATATAGCGTTGGAGAAGCAAAAACTTCTCGTGGACCTGGAAGAAGAGAAATAGGTCATGGTGCATTAGCAGAAAAGGCTTTAGTACCAGTTCTTCCAAGTATTGAGGAATTTCCATATTCAATAAGAGTTGTTTCTGAAATTTTAAGTTCAAATGGTTCAACATCTCAAGGAAGTATTTGTGCATCAACTCTTGCATTAATGGATGCTGGTGTTCCAATAAAAAAACCAGTTGCAGGTATTTCAACAGGTTTAATTACTGATGAAGAAAATCCTGATAACTATATTGTAATTACAGATATTCAAGGCATAGAAGACTTTTTTGGTGATATGGATTTTAAAGTTGGTGGAACTAGAGATGGAATTACAGCAATCCAGGTAGATATAAAAGTTGACGGATTATCTTATGATATAATTGAAGAAGCATTTGATAGAACTCAAAAAGCTAGAACATATATTTTAGATGAAATAATGGCACCACAAATTTCTGAACCTAGAAAAGAAATATCTAAGTATGCACCAAAAATTGTTAACATGAAAATAAATCCTGATAAAATTAAGGATGTTATAGGAAGCGGAGGAAAAGTAATCAATAAAATTATTGAAGAAACTGGTGTTAAAATTGATATTGAAGATGATGGAAGCGTATTCATATATTCAGATGATATTTCTAAAGCAATAGATGCACAAGGAATGATAGAAGAAATTACTAGAGAAATTGAAATAGGTGGAATTTATACTGGAAAAGTTACAAAAATAACAGCATTTGGAGCATTTATTGATATTGGTGGAGGAAAAGAAGGTTTACTTCATATTTCTAAAATTGCAAACGAAAGAGTAAATAAAGTAGAAGATTATTTTGAAGAAGGAGACGAAGTTACTGTTAAAGTTGTTGAAATAGATGCACAAGGAAAGATTAGTCTTACTCGTAAAGATTTATACAATGATTAATAACTTTAAGTTTTCGATATTTTAAAATGTATTAAAATTATGAAGTTTAAATACATGCAAAAAATTCATTTATGAAGATAGGAGTAAATTAAATGAAGTATTTATATATCCTACAACAAGCGTTAATTTGGTTACTTATGATTTTTTGGATTTATCAACTTATTATTAGTTTTTGTGCATTAGTAAAATTAAAAGATAAACCATTAATTGTGAATAAGAAACATAAATTTATGGCAATTATACCAGCAAATAATGAAGAAAAGGTTATAAAAAATTTAATAAATAGTTTAAAAGAGCAGGATTATCCGCAGGAATTATATGATATATATGTTATTGCTGATAATTGTACCGATAAAACTGCAGAGATTGCAAAGGAATTAGGTGCAACTGTTTATGAAAGAAAAGATGAAAAGCATAAAACAAAGGGACATGCGTTAAATTGGTTTTTAGATAAAATTCTTAAAAAAAATTTAGATTATGATGCTTTCTGTGTTTTTGATGCAGATAATATTGTTGATAAAAATTTCCTTAATGTTATGAATAAAAAACTTTGTCAAGGGGAAACAGTAGTTCAAGGATATAAGGATATAAAAAATCCTACTGATTCATGGATTTCAGCCGGATATGCTTTGTTTTATTGGACACAGCATAAATTTTATCATTTAGCTAGATATAATTGTGGATTATCTCCACTTATGAATGGAACTGGATTTATGGTAAAATTTGATGTGATAAAATCAACAGGATGGAATACAAAAACGCTTACGGAAGATATTGAATTTTCACTTATTAATATTGCTAAAGGCAATAAACTTCGGATGGGCGACAGATGCAATAGTTTATGATGAACAGCCTACAACATTTGGTCAAAGTTGGTCACAGCGTAGTAGATGGACAGTTGGACATATACAATGCTTTAAATATTATACTAAAGATTTGGCAAATGGTGTAATTGAAAATAAAACATTAATGAATTTTGATGGTTTACTTTATATAATGAATGTTCCATTGTTTATAGTTTCATTACTTTTAATTATTATAAATATTATATTTTATTTATCTTCACAAATGACTTTTGGATTAATGTTATTAAATATTTTAAAATATATAGTTTTGGGATATTTATTACTTGTACTTACTGCAGTAGCAACTCTTGTTTTGGATAGAAGGTCAATTAAGAAAATGTTTAAAGGAATATTAACATATCCAATTTTTATGGCATCATGGGCAGTAATAAATTTTGTTTGTCTATTTAAGAGAAATACAAAATGGGATAAAATAGAGCATATTAGAGATATAGATATTAAAGAGATTAATTAATTGAAGCTTCGAAGTATTAAAAAGTTTAATATTTCGAAGCTTGTTTTTTAATAATTTATAAAAAAATTTAAAATCATATTGTAAAAATATCAAAAAAATGATAATATCATATAGAAAATAAATTTTGGAAAAAATTTAAGGAGATACATAAGAAAATGATGAAAAATAATAGTGGAGTAACTTTAATATCTTTAATTATAACGATAATTACCTTTTTGATTATTATTGCAATTACTATAGATTACGGAGTTTCTACGCTTCATGATGCAACAAATGATAAATTTGAGGCAGAACTATCTTTAGTTCAAGAAGCTGTTATTCAAAAATATTCACTTATGAAAACTTTAAAGAAAGATGGAAAAATTGCTAGTAGAATTTCATCTAATACTGCTTTTGAATCAGATTCTCAAAGACCTGAGGAATTAATAGGAACAAGAATAGCAAGTACTCAAACATTAACAGCAAATGATTTTACAACATTTTTAATGGATTATAGTAATCCAGATACTATGACTTATGAGCAATATTATTATTTATTAGAACAAACTGATTTAGAAAAATTAGGAATTGAAAAATCTGATACTGCTCCAACAGAAGCTTCAGAAAAATCTGAACGTTCTTATATTGTAAATTACTATACTGGAGAAGTTTTCGATATTGCAAATAAAAAATATTATAAAACTGATACAAATCCAACACAAAATTCAATATATTTACCAGGTACAACACATTCTGATGGAGATGAAATAAATTACAATTTTTCAGACGATTAGTATGTTATTTGATAGCATTTAAAACTTTTAAGAAAAAGCAAGAAAGGAATGAAATTTTTAATGCTTAACATTGAGAAAGAACTACGGAAAAATATTAGAAAGTGAGGATGTTTTAGTTAATGAACCAATGAAAAATCATACTTCATTTAAGATTGGTGGACCAGCAGATTATTTTATTAATATAAAAAGCTTGGATATTTTAATGAAAGTAAAAGAATTAGCTAAAAAATCTAATATACCTTTTCATATTATTGGCAATGGAAGCAATTTATTAGTTTTAGATAAAGGCGTAAGAGGAATTGTAGGTAAATTAAAATTTGATAAAATAGAAATTGTAAAAGATGAAAATAAAGTAATAGCATCTGCTGACGTTTCTTCTAGTAAATTGGCTAGAGTTTGTGCACAAAATGGTTTATCAGGATTAGAATTCTTATCTGGAATTCCTGGAACTATTGGTGGAGCTATAAAAATGAATGCAGGTGCTTATGGATTAGAAATAAAAGATGTAATAGTTAAAACGAAATATTTAGATGAATCTGGAAATATAAAAGAACTTTTAAAAGAAAATCAAAAATTTGAATATAGAAGAAGCTTTTTTTCAGACAATGATTTAATTATTTTAGAAGCAGAATTTTTATTAAAAAGTGATACAGTGCAAAATATAGAAAACAAAATATCTGAAATGATGGAAAAAAGAAGAGAAAAACAACCATTAGAATACCCATCTGCAGGGAGCATTTTTAAAAGAAAAAATAATATTATAACAGCAAAATTAATAGATGAATGTGGTTTAAAAGGTTTTGAAATAGGTGGAGCTAAAATTTCAGAAAAGCATGCAGGTTTTGTTATAAATAATGGAAATGCTACTGCTAAAGATGTTTTAGAATTAGTAGAACATGTAAAAAAAGAAGTGTACCAAAGATTCAAGGAGAATATAGAATTAGAAGTGATAATACTTGGAGAAATGTAAGATTGTAGCAAAGTGAGGTACAGGAAACAAAATGTATTTTTTAGAATGGTTTAAAGCAAGTACAAAAGTTAAAAGATGGATTTTTTTAATTGTAGTTGGTGTGGCACTTACTTGTTTTGGCTTTACACAAATTCTTACAAAAGATGTAGCTACTGTTGAGGAAGTTGTAAAAATTATAGCAGAATTTGTAGCAGGTTTTGTTCTAATTATTCTTGGAATTGTATTTATACAAAAAAGAAATTTAGAAATATTAATTGAAGCAAATGGTGCAACTTCTGAAAAAAGTAAGAAAGCAAAAGTTAATATAAAATCTTTAATATTTAATAGAAAAGTATATGACGAAGGTCCAAAAGTTGTTGTTATAGGTGGCCGGAGAAGGCATGAATATGGTTATATCTGGTTTAAAAAAATATACCAATAATATAACTGCAATTGTTACAATGTCTGATTATGGTGAGGCTCCTTCAAAATCTAGAGAAGCATTAGAAATTTTACCACTTAATGATATAAAAGGAAGTATAGTTGCTTTATCAGATCAAGACATTTTAATGAATAAACTTATGAATTTGAATTTTAAAGATTATCGATTAAGGGATTTGAATTTTGGTGATATATATTTACTTGCTATGAGTGAACTGTATGATAATTTATCTGAGGCAATTCAGAAAAGTACAGAGGTGTTAAATATTACAGGTAGAGTTTTGCCTGTTACATTAGATGCAATTACTATTTGTGCAGAACTTGCAGATGGAACTACTATACAGAAAAAGAATAAAATAGCTGAAGTTGTTTCTGAAAGAGTGGAATCAATTAATAGGGTTTATATTAGCCCGTCGAATTGCAAGCCAGCACCTGGTGTATTAGAAGCAATAAGCGAAGCAGAGGCTATAATCATAGGTCCTGGAAGCTTATATACAAATGTTTTACCAAATTTATTAGTAAAAAACGTTGCTAAAACAATTAAAGAGTCTAAAGCTATAAAATTATATATTTCTAATATTATGACTGAGCCGGGACAAACAGATAATTATACTTTATCAGATCATATAAGAGCTATTCATGCACATTTGGGAAAGGGAGTATTTGAATATTGTTTAGCTGATACAAGTGATTTAATTCCAGAATATGTTAGAAAATATAATAGAGAAGGCGCAGATATAGTTGAGTTGGATTCTTCTAAGGTTACTTCTCAAGGAATAAAATTAATAAAAAGAAATATATCTTGTATAAAATCAGGCTTTATTAGACATGATGCAGATAAAGTTGCTAAGATTATAATGGAGCTTATTTGTAATGAGTTAAAATTTAAGGATTTACAAAATGATACAGAGTATATGTTAATAGAATCTGTTTTAAAAAGTCAGAAAAAATATTTAGCAAGACAATCAAAGAAAAATAATAAAGAAAGAGCAATTGTAAAAAAGGCTTCAAAAAAAGTTGCAAATCAAAAGAAAAAAATGACAAGTAAATTTGCCACAAAATATAAAGATAGAGTAAAATCTATTCAAAATAGTGATACTCAGATATTAGAAAATAGAAAAATTGCTGAAGAAATTGAAAAAATGGAGGAAAAACTAAATAAAAAAGCTAATAAAGAATTAGATTCACATCATAAGAAAAAGGAAAAAATTAATAAAAGATAAAAATTATTAAAAGAGGTTACAAATGAAGATAGATAAAAAAGATTTAGAATTAAAAACAGGAATAAGCAAAGAATGGGTTATTACAAATGGGTTAGGAGCAATATGCTCTTCAACAGTAATAGGTGCAAACACTAGAAGGTATCATGGTTTATTAGTTGCACCATTATTGCCACCAGCTAGAAGACATTTACTAATTTCAAAATTAGATGAAAGTATAAGAATTGGAGATGAAAGTTTTAATTTATATACTAATATATGTGAAAATTATGTTTCTGATGGATATAAACATTTAAAAAGTTTTGAAAAAAATTATATACCTATATTTAATTATGTTATAAATGGAGTAAAAATTGAGAAAAAAATTTCAATGGTTTACGAGAGGAATACTGTAGTTGTAACATATAAAATTGAAAATAAAAAAGAGGAATCAACATTAATTCTTACACCTATTATTAATTTTAGAGATTTTCATGATTTATCTTCAGGAACTTTTTCTTTAAAACAAGTAATTGATAAAAGTAAGGTCCGTGTTGAAGTTAATGGAAATGCTTCAACTCCTATATATATGTATGTAAAAGATGCAGATTATATTGAACATTATAATGATACATTTTATAATATGTATTATTTAAAGGAAGATGAAAGAGGTTTTTATCCAAAAGAAAATTTGTCTGTTCCAGGAAGATTCGAAATTTCTATTAAACCAAATGAAATAAAAGAAATTACATTCGTACGGTTCAATTGAGGAAAATATTGAAGAAATAGATGGATTTAAGGTTATAGAAAAAGAAATTAAAAGATTAGATAAAATAATTAAAAATGCAAATCTTTTAATAAAAAAAGAAAAATTAACTAATCAGGAAGAAGAATATAATGAATTTATAAAGGATTTATTAATTGCAACAGACAATTTTGTTATTAATAGACCATCTTTTGGAACACATTCACTTTTGGCTGGAATTCCATGGTTTTTAGATTGGGGAAGAGATGCGTTTATTTCATTTGAAGGTCTATTATTAGTTACGAAGAGATTTGATATTGCAAGAGAAGTTTTGCTTACTTTTACACGCGATATAAAATTTGGTTTGGTTCCAAATGGATATTCAGGTTTTGACAATAGACCTTTATATAATAGTGTTGATGCATCTTTATTATTATTTGAACAGGTTAATAAATATTTAAAATATACTGAAGATTATAAATTTATAAAAGAAAATATATATGAAAAATTGATTTTTATTATTACTAATTATAGTAATGGTATTGATATTGATGATAATAATATATATATTGATAGTGATGGACTTTTAGTGTCTGGAACTGAAAATACTCAAAATACATGGATGGATGCAAAGGTTAATAATTTTGCAGTTACACCAAGAAATGGAAAAGCAGTAGAAATAAATGCTTTATGGTACAATGCTTTAAAAACATTAGAAAATCTTGCAAAGAAATTTGATGATAAGGAAGTTTGCAAAAATTGTAGAAAAGTAGCAGATAAACATAAAAAAGTATTTAATGAAAAATTCTTCAATAAGAAAACAAAATGTTTGTATGATGTTTTAGGCGATAGTAAAATTAGACCAAATCAATTATTTGCTTTGAGTTTAACATATCCGGTTTTGGATTTAAAATCTGATATTGCTATGTCAGTATTTAATACAGTTACTGATAAACTTTTATTAAAATATGGACTTAGAACTCTTGCAAAAAATGAGAAAAATTATATACCAGTATATGAAGGTGATGGTTTTAAACGTGATATGAGCTATCATCAAGGAGTACCTTGGGTTTGGCTTTTAGGTTTGTATTTTGATAGTTTGAGGAATTTAATAAAAGCTCAAACTGATATTAGTATAAGAAAAGATTTAGAAAAAAAATATAATGATTTTGTAAATACTACTTATGAAACATTTAAGAAGGAAATAAATAAAGAAGAATGTGTAGGTAGTATATCTGAATTGTATGATGGAAAAGCACCATACAAGCCTCATGGAACTTTTGCACAAGGCTGGAGTGTATCAGAAGTATTAAGAATTGTATTAGAATATAAAGGCTTAAAGAAGGGATAAATAATGCTAGAAAAAAACTTAAGTTTACATACAAATTTTTTAGGAAAAAGAATTGATTATTATGAAACAATTGATTCAACACATTTATTAGCAAAGCGTTTAAAAGAAAATGAAATTCAAGATGGAATGATTATTTTAGCAGATAATCAAACTGCTGGAATTGGTACACACGAAAGAAAATGGTATACAGGGAAAGGTAAAAACCTTTCCTTTAATATACTTTTTTTACCCAATTGTGATATGGAGAAAATTGAAAATATTACGACAATTATTGCAGAATGTATAATTAAAGCAATAAAAAAATTATACAATATTGAACTTACTATAAAAAAACCAAATGATGTAATGTATAGAGATAAAAAGATAGCAGGAATTTTAACAGAAAGTGTTGCAAGAGGAAATAAATTAAAAAAATTATACATCGGTATTGGTATAAATGTAAATCAGACTGAATTTCCAGGAACTTTAAAGAATATAGCAAGTTCATTGAAAAAAGAATTTGGAAGAGAATTTGATAGAGAGGAAATATTAGTGAATTTTCTAGAAGATTTTGAAAAAGAATATATAAAGTTAGTCGGTTCACACGAAGCTCATTCATAAAACATATACTTTCATAACTTTGTATATTATCAAAATATCAAAACTTAAAATTTTAAAAATATTGACTTTTAAATCTTTTTTATATATACTTTTATATGTAATAATAGGAGGAGAAGTTAAATGGAAAAACAAATGAAAAAAATTTTACTTTTCTTTATAATGATAAATATTTTTTTAGCATTTTTTACAGTCTGCTTTGCAGGAACGGAAAGTAATGATATAAATGCAATTGATGAAAATTTATATCCAGGTGTAAAATCTAAAATTTTAGATTTAAAGAGTAAACACCCAAATTGGAATATAAAAGTAGAATATACAGATTTAGATTTTAATGAGGTAATTGTTGGAGAACATCAAGGTCATGAAACATCTTCTACAAATATAAAAAATTGTGTTCCAAGCACCAGTGCTAGTTATGCTGGTTTATGGATTTGTGAAATTTGTGGAAAAAAAGCTTATGATACTGGTTCATGGTATTGTGCTTCAACAGAAGCATTAAAATATATGATAGATGTTAGAAATTCAGTAAATGAAACTGATATTTTTCAATTTTTACAATTATCTTCAAATGAAGATTATACAAACAATGGAACAGTTAAATCAACTTTAATGGCAATGGCTAGTTCAACAAATTATTTTGATGAAGAATGTATTAATGCAATAATAACTGCTGCTACAACATATCACGTTGATCCATATTATATAATGGCAAAAATTAAAGTAGAACAAGGAAGTAAAACAACTACTTTAATTTCAGGTCAAGGATATAATGGACAATATCCTGGAGTATATAATTTTTTTAATATTGGAGCAACAGGTGGAAATAAAGATGAAGTTATAAGAGCAGGTTTAGCTTATGCGGCTTCTCAAGGATGGACAAGTAAAACAAAGGCTATAATAGATGGAACAAGAATTATAGCTAATAGTTATATATCTAAAGAACAAGATACTTTATATTATCAAAAGTTTAATGTAGTTGGAAGTAATATGTTTAATCATCAATATGAACAAAATATACTTGGTGCTCAAACTGGTGGAACTTCGTTAATGAAAATATATAAAGAGATGGATAAAAATTTATCTTCAGGAGCTTATACATTTGTTATTCCTTTATATAAAAATATGCCAACTACTGCATGTCCAAGACCTAATACATCTCAAACACATTCTATTGAAAATGTAGTAATGGGAGATGTAAACAAAGATAATAGTGTTAATATTATGGATGTTGTTTTATTAATTAATCATTTAAAAGGAATTAGTAGATTGCCAGATGATGTGTTAGCATCAGCAAAAGTTACAGGAAATTCAGAAGTTACAATAATGGATGTCGTTTTAGTAATAAATAGTTTAAAAGGTTCTGCAGTTCTTCCAAGTGGAGGATATGAGTTGGGCTCTATTACTAATAATACAGATATAAAATTGTCAGCAAATGGTACAAAATTAGGTAGTTTAAATAGTGGAACAGCAATAAAGGTTATTACAAGAGGTACACAAGAAATAAATGGACAATTTTGGGATTTAGTAGTTGCTTCAAATGGAAAATATGGATATATAAGTAGAAATAGCTGGAGATAGGAGGTTTACTTTGAGCAATAAAGAAATTGATAATGATGAAATTGATGACAAAGAAACAAAAAGTGATAAAAAATTACAAAAACAAAAGAGAATTTCAAAGTTATTTATTATATTAATAATTATTATTTTAGTAGGTGGTATTTTAGAGTTTTTTACAGATGCAGTTTCTAATACTTATATGCAAATTAAATATATGGTTTTAAGAATGATTGGTATTGAAGATGCGGAAGGAAATACAATTGGAAATATTAGAAATTATGGATATTTAGCTTCAGATAACAAATATTTATATTATATGTGTCCTAGTGATACAGGTAAATATGTTGGAATTAGAAAAATTAGAAAAGATTTGAAAGGTGAGAGTACAATTCTTATTGAAGATGATTGGGAAATTACTGGTATAAATCAATTAAATGGTTATTTGTATTTTATAACAATGGCTGATAAAGATTCTGAAACAGATAATGTTGATAATAAAATTCATAGAATGAAGGTAAATGGAACAAACGATGAAGTTATAAATGATAATGATTTTAATAATAATTGTTATGAGATTTATGTTATTGATAATAAAATTTATTATATAGGCATAGATAATTGTATTTATTTTATGGATTTAGATGGAAAAAATAAAACGAAGCTAAATGATAATGCAACAGGATATATAGGAATAACTAATGAATATATATTATATAATATGGAAGAAGCAAATGGTGAAGATGTAAAAATTGTAACATATATAATGGATAGAGATGGAAAAAATCCAAAAAAATTAACTGATGGAAGGTTGAATGATGTTTGCATTGTAAATAATTATATTTATTATCTTACAGATGAAAGACATATTTCAAGAATAAGAACTGATGGAACAGGAAATGAAATGCTTTCTGATGTGGTTGCATATAATTTGAATGTTACGGAAGATGAGATTTTTTATTTAGGATATTATAAAGTAGAAAATGAGAATGCTGGAGTTTCTATATACAGAATGAATTTAGATGGTAGCAAAAATAGAGAAATTAATAGAATGGATAATTATACGGAAAGTCTTTGCCAAGCAGGAAATTGGTTACTTTATACTGATAGTACAGATGATGAAGGAAGAGTAGAATTATTATCTAAAGATGGTAATAAAGTAAATGTATTGTTTAGATTAAATTTTGCAGACTATTATGATTTAGACACTTTAAAAGAAGAATTAAATAATAATCAAGTTACTAATACAGAAATTGATAATGCAACAAATGCTGATGCAAATAATAATAACAATTCAAGTGCTAATAACGTAAGTACTGATAATGTTAATAATACGAATAATTCTTAAAATTTTATAATGATATATTTCAAATTTTATCAAAGTTTGAAATATATATGCCATTATAGCTCAGTTAGTAGAGCAACGGATTCGTAACCCGTAGGTCAGGAGTGCAATTCTCCTTAATGGCTCCAAATTAAAACAGCTTACAAACCATAAGTTTTTGTAAGTTGTTTCTTTATAAATCTGAAAAGTTATAGATTTTTCCAATTGTGCGTGGTTTGGAGTAAGATTGTATTGAAAAATGCGGATATATACTATATAATAAAAAAGAAAATGAATAGACTAAGAGAGGAAAATAAATAATGAGAATAGGAATAGATATTGATGATGTTATTACAGATACATCATTGGCTATGAAAAAATATATTGAAAAATATGATAATAATAGTGATATTCATAATTATATGGAAGAAATTATGAGAGGCGAGATGCCTACTGAAGAAATTAAGGAATTTTTTAGAGAAAATGGTACCAATATTTTTAAAGATGCTACAGTTAAATTAAATGCTAGCAAAGTAATACAGGAATTGTTGAATAATGAAAATGAGATTTTTATTATAACATCAAGAGGAGAAGAAAAATTTGAAGGTTCTGAACAGTTAACTTTAGAGTTTTTAAAATTTAATAAAATTAATTATACTATGATATTATTTAACTCATTTGAAAAAGCAAAAGTATGTAAAGACAATCATATAGATGTAATGATAGATGATTCAGCAAAATATTGTAATGAAATTAAGAAACAAAATATGGATGCTATATTATTTAATTCTGAAGTAAATAAATTATCTGATGTGAATTTACCAAGAGTTAATGATTGGATAGAATTAAAAGAAAAAATATATGCGATTCAAAATAAATATTAAAAAAAGTAGGAATATTTATAGAAAATTAAAAGGGAGAAAATTAGAAATGGATGGAGAAAAAATAATAAGTATAATTTTTTTTGGTAGTATAGCTTTATTTGGTTTCATAAAATGGATAATGGTAAATTATAAAATGAAAAAATATGTTAAAGTTACTGGTAAAGTAGTAAGTACTAATAAACAACCATTTTTTGATTCTACTGATGGGAATCATTGTAAATATAAATTTGAGTTTCAAAATAAAATATATGATGTAGAAGATAATTTTTTTGGAGGCAATCCTAAATTGAAAGTTGGAGATACTGTAGATGTGTATGTTTCAGAAGAGAATTCAAATAAGTATTTATTACCAGAAAATATTTATTTTAAGAAAATTTATTTTTTAATGTTTCTTTTTGGAATTTTATCAATTATAGTATTTTAAGAATAATTTAAGTATTAAAAAGGGAGAATTATGAATGAATTAGTAGAAAAGAATGCAGAATATGTAGTAGATATAATAGATAATGGATATGAAGGTGAAGGAATTGCAAAAATTGGAGATAGAGTAATATTTATTCCTAACTGCATAAAAGGTGAAAGAGTAAAAATTAAAGTTTTAAAGGTTTCAAATTCAGTCTGTTATGGAAAATTGATAGAAATTTATAAAAAGTCAAAGTACAGAGTAGATTATGATTGTAAAACTTATGAAAAGTGTGGTGGATGTAATTTAAGACATGTTGATTATAAGAAAACTTTAGAAATGAAAGAGCTTGCTGTTAAAACTACATTAAAAAAGGAATTAAAAAGAGAAGTTGAAATCGAAGATGTAATTCGGTATGAATAGTCCAAAATATTATAGAAATAAGCTCATATTTCCAGTTGGAATAAATGAAAATGGAATAGCTTGTATGGGAGTTTTTGGAAAAAAATCTCATAGGATTGTTCAAGTAGAAGATTGTTTGATTCAAGATAGAAAATGTCAGGAAATAGCTAATTATATTATAAATTTTGTAAGGAAACATAATATTTTAGGATATAATGAAAAAAGTTTGTCTGGAATTTTAAGACATATAGTAATTAGAATTGGTAAAAAAACAAATGAAATAATGATAATTTTGGTAGTCAATGAGATAAATATACCATACGAAAATCTGTTGATAGAAGAAATAACTAAAAAATATCCTGAAGTAAAAACTATAGTTAAAAACTTAAATAATAAAAATACGAATGTTATATATGGTAAAGAAAATAAAATTATATACGGTGATGGATATATATATGATTATTTGGGAGATAAAAAATTTAAAATTTCTCCAATGTCATTTTATCAAGTGAATCCTATTCAAACAGAAAAGTTATATAAAAAGGCAATAGAATATGCAGAATTGACAGGAGAAGAAGTGATTTTTGATTTGTATTGCGGAATAGGCACAATAGGAATTTTTGCATCTGATAAAGTAAAAAAAATATATGGAATAGAAACAATACCTGAAGCTATAGAAGATGCAAAGAAAAATGCGAAATTAAATGGAATTGAAAATGCAGAATTTTTTGTTGGAAATGTTGAAGATGAATTGCCAGATTTTTTATCAAAAAGAAATATAATTCCAGATGTAATTTTTGTTGATCCACCACGAAAAGGTTGTGATAAGATAGCAATAGAAACATTATTGAAAATAAAGTCAAAACGAATTGTTTATGTGAGTTGTAACCCAGCTACACTTGCAAGGGATATAAAATTATTAGAAGAAAATTATGATTTAAAACGTATATCTATATGCGATATGTTTCCAGGAACAAGTCATGTGGAGTGTGTAGCGGTGCTTAACCTTAAATAGTTTTGAAATCATTCTTATTGTAAAGATAGATAGTTTAAATGTTAGAAAAATTATCTTTAATATCTAACTAAAATCTAACCAAAGTCAAATTTTAGATAGTGATATAAAAAATTGTAAATATATTAAATCTAGTTTAGAAAATTGCTGAGCTAGATTTTTTAATTCTTAAAACTAAATGCAGAAGATATAGCCTCAGCAGATAGTAATTTAGAATTTATATCTAA
>CANRQI010000040.1 GCA_947632835.1 uncultured Clostridia bacterium | reverse complement strand
GAAGATTACTGAAGAATAGGGGGTATGGAGTAGTTAATCAAAAATTTGACCCTTATATTAATGTTGATCCTGGAACAATGAGTCCATATGAACATGGAGAAGTTTTTGTAACAGATGATGGAGCAGAAACGGATTTGGATTTAGGACATTATGAAAGATTTACTGACGTTAATTTAACTAGAAATTGTAGTGTTACTTCTGGAAAAATTTATCAAAGTGTTTTAAATAAAGAAAGAAGAGGAGATTATCTTGGAAAAACAGTACAAGTTATTCCTCATATTACAAACGAAATAAAAGAAAATATATATAGTTTTGAAAGTTCAGATGTAGATGTTGTTATTACTGAACTTGGTGGTACAGTAGGTGATATTGAAGGGTTAGCTTTAGTAGAGGCTATAAGACAAGTTGGATTAGAAAAAAATCCAGAAGATGTATTGTATGTGCATGTTACTTTACTTCCATATATTTCTGGTTCAAATGAATTAAAATCAAAACCAACACAACATTCAGTAAAAGAATTACAATCTTTTGGAATTAAACCAGATATTTTAGTTTGTAGAAGTGAAATAGAAATTCCAGATGAAACTAGAAATAAATTAGCATTATTTTGTAATGTTAGACCAGAAAATGTTATACCAAATTTAACAGCATCTAATTTATATGAAGTACCTTTATTATTAGAGAAGCAAGGCTTTGCATCAGCAGTATGTAAACATTTACATTTAGAAAATATAAAGCCACAAAATGAAAAATGGCAAGAAATGATAGATAATATAAAAAAATTAAGTGGTCAAGTAAAAATAGCAATAGTTGGAAAATATATGCAACTTCAAGATTCATATTTGTCAGTTGTTGAAAGTTTAAGACATGGTGGGTTTGCAAATGGTGTAAAAGTAGAAATTGGTTTTGTTGATTCTGGCTTGATTACTTCTGAAAATGTAAAAGAAACTCTTAAAGATTATGATGGAATTTTAGTTCCAGGTGGTTTTGGAGGTAGAGGAATAGAAGGAATGATTACAACTATAAAATATGCAAGAGAAAATAGAATTCCATTTTTAGGAATTTGTTTAGGAATGCAAATGTCAGTTGTAGAATATACTAGAAATGTTCTTGGAATTGCAGATGCAAATTCAGAAGAATTTGACAAAAAGACACCAAATCAAGTTATACATATAATGGATACTCAAAAAGAAGTTACTAAAAAAGGTGGAACAATGCGTTTGGGAAGTTATCCATGTAAAATAAAGCAAGATACATTAGCTTATAAAATCTATGGTGAAGAAGATATTAATGAAAGACATAGACATAGATTTGAATATAATAATGATTTTAAAGAAAAATTAGAAAATGCTGGAATGATTTGTAGTGGAACATCTCCAGATGGAAATTTAGTAGAAATAGTTGAAATTCCATCACATCCATTTTTTATAGCAAGTCAATTTCATCCAGAATTTAAGTCAAGACCAGATAGACCAGCACCATTATTTAGAGAGTTTATAAAAGCTACCAAAAAATAATATTAAAATTAGATTAGTATATTCTGAAAAAAGGATGGACTAATCTAATTTTTTTATGATAATAAATTTTAATATTTTTTTTAATATATGTCTTGACAAAATTAAAAAATGGGTATATTATTTTAGCAGTCTAAAAAACAGACTGCTAATCTCACTAATGAAATTTTTGGGGATTTAGAATAATATAAAAAGTCTTTATATCAAAGGAGGGTTAAAATATGATAAAACCATTATTAGACAGAGTTTTAATAAAAATGATAGAAGCTGAAGAAACAACAAAAAGTGGAATAATACTTTCTTCAGGTTCACAAGAGAAGCCACAAATAGCTGAAGTTATAGAAGTAGGTCCAGGTGGAATAATTGATGGCGAGAAAGTAGAAATGCAAATAAAAAAAGGTGATAAAGTAATAACAAGCAAATATTCTGGAACAGAAGTAAAATATGAAGGTACAGAATATATAATTGTTAAACAATCAGATATACTAGCAATAGTAGAATAATTTTGAAAGGAGAGATGTTAAATGGCAAAGGATATAAAATATGGTGAAGATGCTAGAAAAATGTTATTAGAAGGTGTAAATAAATTAGCTGATACAGTAAAAGTTACACTAGGTCCAAAAGGAAGAAATGTAGTTTTAGATAAAAACTATGGAGCACCACTTATTACTAATGATGGTGTTACAATTGCAAAAGAAATTGAACTTGATGATCCATTTGAAAATATGGGAGCTTCTTTAGTAAAAGAGGTTTCTACAAAAACAAATGATGTTGCAGGAGATGGAACTACAACAGCTACTCTTTTAGCACAAGTAATGTTAAAAGAAGGTATAAAAGATGTTGCTGCTGGTGGAGATGTTTTAGCAATAAAAAGAGGTATGGATAAAGCTACTGAAAAAGCAGTAGAAGAACTAAAAAAGATTAGTTCACCAGTTAATGGAAAAGAAGATATTGCTAGAGTTGCAACAATTTCATCAAAAGATGAAAATATTGGAAATTTAATTGCAGATGCAATGGAAAAAGTTTCAAAAGATGGAGTAATTACAATTGAAGAATCAAAAACTTCTTCAACAGATGTAAATGTAGTTGAAGGTATGCAGTTTGATAAAGGATATGTTTCTCCATATATGGTAACAGATACAGAAAAAATGGAAGCAGTTATGGATAATCCTTACATTTTAATAACAGATAAAAAGATAAGCAATATACAAGACATATTACCATTATTAGAGGAATTATCTAATCAAAGTGGAAAATTAGTTATTATTGCTGATGATATTGAATCAGAACCACTTTCTACTCTTGTATTAAATAAATTAAGAGGAGTTTTAAATGTTGTTGTTGTTAAAGCTCCAGGATTTGGTGATAAGAGAAAAGAAATGTTGCAAGATATTGCAATTTTAACAGGTGGAGAAGTAATTACATCAGAATTAGGATTAGATTTAAAAACAACTACATTATCTGAATTAGGTAGAGCAAAACAAGTTAAAATTGGAAAAGAAAATACTATCATTGTTGATGGTGCAGGTGATAAAAAAGAATTAGACAATAGAGTTAACCAATTAAGAAAAGCAATTGCTGATACACAAAGTAGTTATGATAAAGAAAAATTACAAGAACGTTTAGCCAAACTTACAGGTGGAGTTGCTGTAATTGAAGTAGGAGCTGCAACTGAAGTTGAAATGAAAGAAAAGAAATTAAGAATAGAAGATGCTTTATCTGCTACAAAAGCAGCAGTAGAAGAAGGAATTTTGCCGGGTGGTGGAACGGCTTATGTAAATGTTCTTCCAGAAGTAGAAAAGCTTTTAAACAAAGTTAGTGAAGATGAGAAAATTGGTGTAAAAATAGTTATTAAAGCATTAGAAGAACCAGTAAAACAAATATCTGCAAATGCTGGATTAGAAGGAGCAGTTATTTTAGATAAAGTAAAAGCTCAAAAACCAGGTGTAGGATTTGATGCAGCAAAAGAAGAATATGTTGATATGAAAAAGGCTGGAATTGTTGATCCTACAAAAGTTGCTCGTTCAGCTTTACAAAATGCAGAAAGTGTTGCTTCAATGATTTTAACAACAGAAAGAATTATTACAGATAAAAAGGAAAAGGAATGTAACTGTGGAAACCATGGAACACCTGATATGGGTGCAATGGGTGGAGGATTGTACTAATATTAACTAGTTTTAAAAAAGGTATTAAATTATAAATTTGTATAGTTTGATACCTTTTTAAACCAAAATGACTATTTTAAAATAAAATGTCTTGAAATGTCTTGATTTTTATAATTTTTTGATGTATAATATTATAACTTAAAAGAAAAGAGAGAATATTTTAGAAAAATACTAATATATAAAAGTATTTTTCTTAATAAAAAAAGAAAGGGGAAAAAATCATGGCAAAAATTTTAACAGATATTTCAAGAACATTTAACGAATTTTTACTTATACCAAATTTAACAGACGAAAGATGTATTCCAAACAATGTAAGTTTGAGAACTCCACTTGTAAAATTTAAAAAAGGAGAAGAACCAAAATATAGTGCGAACATTCCATTTGTATCTGCAATAATGCAAGCTGTTTCAGGTGAAAAGATGGCTATTGCACTTGCAAGAGAAGGGGGATGTTCTTTTATTTATGGTTCACAATCAATAGAATCACAAGCTCAAATGGTAAGAAATGTAAAAAAATATAAAGCTGGATTCATTACAAGTGATTCAAATGTAAAAGAAGATACAACTATAAGAGAATTGTTAGATTTAATTGAAGTTACAGGTCATTCTACTGTTATGATAACAGATGATGGAACAGCAAATGGCAAATTTTTAGGATTAGTTACTGATAAGGACTATAGAGTTTCTAGAGTAGATTTAGAATCAAAGGTTTCAAATTTTATGGTTCCAAAAGAGAAAACTGTATGGGCTAAAAAAGGAATTACTCTTCATGAAGCTAACGATATAATTTGGCAAAATAAAATTAGTTGTTTACCAATAATTGATGAAGATGGAAAATTGGATAGTTTGGTATTTAGAAAAGATTATGAATCAGATAAGGAAAACCCAAATTCTTTATTAGATGAAAATAAAAGATTTATTGTTGGTGCAGGTATTAATACTAGAGATTATGAAGAAAGAATACCAGCATTAGTAGAAGCTGGAGTTGATATAGTTTGTATGGATTCTTCAGATGGATATTCAGTATGGCAAAAAAACACTATTGATTGGGTTAGAAAAAATTATGGAGATAATGTTAAAATAGGTGCCGGAAATGTAGTTGATAAAGAAGGATTTTTATATTTAGCTGAAGCAGGAGCAGATTTTGTAAAAGTAGGAGTTGGCGGTGGTTCAATTTGTATAACTCGTGAAACAAAAGGAATTGGACGTGGTCAAGCAAGTGCTTTGATGGATGTTGTAGAAGCTAGAAACGAATATTTTGAAAAAACAGGTATTTATATTCCAGTATGTTCAGATGGTGGAATTGTACATGACTATCATATAACTTTAGCTTTAGCTATGGGAGCTGATTTTGTTATGATGGGTAGATATTTTGCAAGATTTGATGAAAGTCCTACAAGAAAAGTAAAAAGAAATGGAAGCTTTGTTAAAGAATATTGGGGCGAAGGTTCAAATAGAGCTAGAAATTGGCAAAGATATGACATGGGCGGAGAAGCAAAAAATAAATTAAGCTTTGAAGAGGGTGTTGATTCTTATATACCTTATGCAGGTTCTTTAAAAGATAATTTGGATATTACAGTTAGCAAAATAAAATCTACAATGTGTAATTGTGGAAGTGTTAGCCTTTCTGAATTACATGAAAAAGCAAGATTAACAATGGTTTCAAATGTAAGTATAAAAGAAGGTGGAGCACATGATGTTATTCTAAAGGAAATTGAAACAAGTCATTAAAAATTTCTGAGAAATTTTAAGGGTTTATGGGTAACCTTTTAAAAACCTAAATATATCAATATAAGGAATAGTAAATTTTTATGAAAAACGAAGAATTAATTTTAATTATTGATTTTTATGGTCAATATAATCAATTAATTGCAAGACGTGTTAGAGAATGCAATGTTTATTCTGAAATTGTACCATTTAATACAGATATAGAAAAAATAAAGTCAAAAAATCCTAAAGGAATAATATTTACAGGTGGACCTGCTAGTGTATATGCTGAAAATGCTCCAATGTGTGATAAAGAAATATTTAATTTGGGAATACCAATTTTAGGAATTTGTTATGGAATGCAATTTATGACTTATAGTTTAGGTGGAAAAGTTGCAAGAGCAGATAAAAGGGAATATGGAACAACAGAAGTTTCTATTAACAATAATTCAAAATTATTTAAAGGTTTTGGAAATGTTAATAATTGTTTAATGAGCCATACAGATTTTGTAGAAGCTTTACCAGAAGGTTTTGAAAATATAGGTTCTACAGATAATTGTCCAAATGCTGCAATGCAAAATACAGAAAAGAATTTTTATGGAATACAATTTCATCCGGAAGTTAATCATACTGTTGATGGAACTGAAATTATTAGAAATTTTGTTTATGAGGTTTGTGGATGTACTGGAACTTGGAAAATGAGTTCATTTGTACAAGATACAATTAAATCATTAAAAGAAAAAATAGGAGATAAAAAGGCTTTATGTGCATTATCAGGTGGCGTGGATTCTTCAGTTGCTGCAACTCTTTTAAGTAAAGCTATTGGCAAAAATTTAACTTGTATTTTTGTTGATCATGGTTTACTTAGAAAAAATGAGGCAGAAGAGGTTTCAGAAGTATTTGAAAATTCAGAAGTTAATTTTATAAAAATTGATGCAAGAAAAAGATTTTTAGATAAACTTGCTGGAATTACAGAGCCTGAACAGAAAAGAAAAATTATTGGTGAAGAATTTATTAGAGTTTTTGAAGAAGAAGCTAAAAAAATTGGAACTGTAGATTTTCTAGTACAAGGAACAATTTATCCAGATGTTATAGAAAGTGGTGTTGGATTAGGGGCTAAAATAAAAAGTCATCATAATGTTGGAGGTTTGCCAAATTGTGTAGATTTTAAAGAAATAGTTGAACCATTAAGAGATTTATTTAAAGATGAAGTAAGAAAAGCAGGATTAGAATTAGGACTTCCAGAGCATTTAGTATATCGCCAACCATTCCCAGGACCAGGATTGGCAATTAGAATAATTGGTGATATAACTGAGGATAAAGTAAAAATATTGCAAGATGCAGATTATATTTTTAGAAAAGAAATACAAGAAAGTGGCTTAGATAAATCTATAAATCAATACTTTGCAGTTCTTACTAATTTAAGAAGCGTTGGTGTTATGGGTGATGAGCGTACATATGATTATACTTTAGCTTTAAGAGCAGTTGAAACATCAGATTTTATGACTGCAAGTTTTAGTAAAATTCCTTATGGAATATTAGAGAATATTTCAAGTAGAATAGTTAATGAGGTTAAACATATAAATAGAGTAGTTTATGATATAACTTCAAAACCACCAGCTACTATAGAGTGGGAATAGAAAGGAGTATAATAAGTGAATATCTTAGCAGTAGGGGATATTGTTGGTAAAAATGGTTTAGAAAAATTAAAATTAGAACTTCCAAGTATTATAAAAGAAAATAATATTGATTTTGTTATAGTTAATGGTGAAAATGCAGCAGACGGAATGGGATTAACTGAAAAAATGTTTAATGAAATTTTAGATTTGAATGTAAATATTGTTACAATGGGAAATCATACTTGGGCAAAAAAGGATATATTTAATTTTATTGATAATAATCAAATTATTAGACCAGCAAATTATCCTGAAAATAATCCAGGAAAAGGTTATAGGATTTTAAACTGTAAAGGTAAAAGAATAGCTGTTATAAATCTTATTGGGAGAGTAACAATGAATGTTCTTTCTGAAAATCCATTTATAAAAGCTGAAAAAATTTTAAACAAAATTAGTTCAGAGGCAGATATAATAATTATAGATTTTCATGCAGAAGCAACAGCAGAAAAGATAGCATTAGCTCATTTTTTAGATGGTAAAGTTACAATAGTTTTTGGAACACATACACATGTTCAAACAGCTGATGAAGAAATTTTTCCAAATGGAACAGCATTTATATCAGATATTGGAATGACAGGTCCTAGAGATTCTGTTATAGGAATGGATGTACAAGTATCAGTAAAAAGATTTGTTACTTCTCTTCCAGAAAAATATAAAGTAGCAGAAGGTAGAAGTAAACTAAATAGTATAATGTTTGTAGTAAATGATAATACTAATGAAGTAATGGAAATAAAAAGAATTAATAAATATTAAATTAAACAAGGGATAGGCTAAATGTCTATCCCTGAAAATTGCAATAAGGAGGGAAAGTTATAATTGAAAACAATTTCTGAAATACTAATGAAACATAAGAAAAAGATATTAATATTATTTATTATAGCTGTAATTTTTTCAGCATTTATATCACAACTTGTTTCAGTAAATTATAACATGATGGATTATTTGCCTGAAGATGCAAAATCTACAAAATCATTAGAAATAATGAATAAAGAATTTGATACAGCTATACCAAACTTAAGAATTGTTGTAAAAAATGTTAGTATAACAGAGGCTTTAGACTATAAAGATAAGATTAGCAAAGTTGAAGGGGTAGAAGAAATTACATGGATAGATGATACTGTTTCTACATATATTCCATTAGAAACATTAGATGAAGATGTTTTAGAAAATTATTATAAAGATAATAATGCAATTTTTTCAGTTGTTTTAAATGAAGATACACAAGTGGAAGCGATATCAGAAATTAGAAATATAATTGGAAATGATAATTTAATGGCAGGAGATAGTTATAATAATGTATCTGCTGAAAATGCTACATCTGATGAAATAATAAGAATAGTATTATTTATAATTCCACTTATTTTTTTAATTTTACTTTTAACTACTACTTCATGGTTTGAACCAATTTTATTTTTAGGAACGATAGGAATAGCAATAATATTAAATGTAGGAACAAACGCATTTTTAGGTGAGATTTCTTTTGTTACTAATGCAGCTGGAAGTATATTGCAATTAGCAGTTTCTATGGATTATTCAATATTTTTATTACATAGATTTGCAGAAGAAAGAGAAAAAGAAGATAATGTTGAAAATGCAATGAAAAATGCTTTAATGAAGTCATATAAATCTATTCTTTCTAGTGGATTAACAACAGTAGTAGGATTTGCAGCACTTATTTTAATGAAGTTTAAAATTGGTCCAGATATGGGAATAGTAATGGCAAAATCAATTGCTTTAAGTTTAATTAGTGTATTATTTTTATTACCAATACTTGCAATTTATTCATATAAATTAATTGATAAAACAAAACATAGAAAATTAATGCCAAAATTCGAAGGCTTTTCAAAATTAGTTGTAAAGTTAAGTGTTGTAGCTATTGTAATATTTGTATTTTTGATAGTTCCAAGTAATTTAGCAAGTAAAAAGATAGAGTTTTCTTATGGTGCATCTGAAATATTCAAAGATAAAACTAAAGGTGTAGGGTATGAGCAAATACAGATTGAAAAATTATTTGGAAAATCAAATCAAGTAGTATTGATGGTACCAAAAGGAGATTTTGCAAAGGAAGAAAAATTAATAAATGAAATGTATGAACTTCCAGAAGTAAAAAATATAACTTCTTATGTAACTTCAGTTGGAAGTGAAATTCCTATGGAATATGTACCACAAGATAAACTTAAAGATTTAATTTCTGAAAATTATAGTAGAATGATTATAGACATAAATAGACCAGCTCAAGGTGATGAAACATTCGAAACAGTTGAAAAATTAAGAGACATATCTAATAAGTATTATGGAGATGAATATCAAATGTGTGGAGAAAGTGTTAATACTTATGATATGAAAGAAACAGTAATTAAAGATAATATAGTGGTAAATGCAGTTGCTATAATTGCAATATTTATTATACTTTTATTTAATTTTAAATCTTTAAGTTTACCATTTATATTGTTATTAGTTATAGAATTGTCAATATGGATTAATTTAAGTTTTCCATATTTTGCAAATCAAAACTTAAATTATATTTCTTATTTAATAATATCTTCTATACAACTTGGAGCAACAATAGATTATGCTATTCTATATACTGATAGATATATAGAAAATAGAAAAGAATTACAAAAAATAGAGGCAATAAAACAGACGACTAAAGATACTATTTTATCAATATTAACATCAGCTGGAATATTAACAATTGCTGGATTTTTCTTAGGTAGTTTGTCTTCAAATCAAGTAATAAGTGAGCTTGGAATATTAGTTTGTAGAGGTGCAATAATTTCAGAATTATTAGTATTTTTTGTGTTACCAGCATTACTAAAATTATTTGATAAATTAATAAATAAAACTACAAAAGATGTTAAGTTTAAAAATTAATAGTAAGGAGAAAAGAGATATGAAAAATTTTAAAGAAAAATTAGTTGCTAGTGCATCTGTTGCTATTTTAGTTTGTAGTAATGTTTGTTTACCATCAATCTGTGCTGAAATAAATATAAATCCAGTTAACGAAGAAGTAGTAGCTATGGAAAATGCAAATAATGTTGCAGAAATTTCAGGAAAAGAAGAAAATGTATATGCTAATTTGAATAATGATGGTACTATAAAAAATGTTTATGTTGTAAATAAAATTGATTTATTAAAGGCTGGAAAAATTACAGATTATGGGAATTATGGTGATGTTAGAAACTTATCTAATTCTGGAAAAATTAATATTAATACAGATATAGTTGAGCTAAATGGAACTGATGGAAAAAATTATTATCAGGGAACTATGACAAATAATGAGATGCCATGGAATATTTCTGTAAAATATTTCTTAGAAGGAAAAGAAATTTCAGCGAATGAAATAGCTGGAAAGAGTGGAAATATAGAGATAAAAATTAATATAACAAAGAATCCTAATGTTAATCCTACATTTTTTGAACACTTTTTATTACAAGCAACACTATCTTTAAATAGTGAAAACTGTACGAATATTGAAACAGAAGGTGCTACAATAGCAAATGTAGGTGAAAATAAACAATTAACTTATATGATATTTGCTGGTGAAGAAAAAGAAATTTCTTTAAAATTTCATAGTGATTCGTTTGAATTAGAAGATGGAATTAGTTTTAATGGTGTGTTAATGAATTTAGTTATTGATTCATTAGATACTACTGAAATTACAAATAAAGTAAATGAATTGTCAGGAGCAATTTCTGATTTGAATTCAGGTGCAAGTGAATTAAAATCTGGTTCAAATACTTTTAGTTCTTCATTAAATACATTAGCAACAAATGCTTCAGCAATGTCAAATGGAAGTTCACAAATTCAAAATGGTATAAATTCTGCACTTACAGGAGTAACTACTATAAAAGCAAATGTAGCTTCAAAAACAAATGCTACTAATAGCTTAGAAGGAATGGATAATTTAATTTTAGAGCAAATAGATGCAGTTTTACAAACAGAACCTTATGCAAGTTTAATTTCTGCAAATCCTCAAATGTTACCAGTACTTCAAAATTTATTAGCGCAAACAGTAACTCAAACAATAACTACAGTTTCTAATGAATATAATACTCAAATATCTTCAACACTTACTGAATTAACAGCAGGTTTAACAAATTTAGAAAATGGACTTTCTACATTATCTAGTTCTTATGGTCAATTAAATAGTGGAATAAATACAGTAATTTCTAGTATAAATTCTTTAAATGGAGCTTATAGTAGTATAAATAATGGTGTTAATAAAATTTCAAGTGGAGCAACTGAGATGAATAATGAAACACAAAATTTAGGTTCTGATGTAGATAATAAAATAAATGAAATGATTAATAAATTTAACAATAAGGATTATCAAGTGGTTTCTTTTGTATCAGATAAAAATACTAATGTTAAAGCTGTTCAATTTGTTATAAAAACTGAAGGAATAAAAGTTAAAGAAGAAAAGAAAGAAGAAAATAAGAAAGAAAAAGATATGTCTTTTGGAGAGAAATTTATTAATTTGTTTAAATAAAAAATTGGAAGTGAATTCAAATTATTAGAAAAAAGTTTAATAATTTGAGTTCACTTCAAAATTTTTACTCATTTTTAATTGAGTACTTTTAATATTTTATAAAAAAATCTATTTTCTAGATTCTATTATTAATTTTATTCCTGTACGGTCTTCACCTTCAACTTGAACTTCAGCAAAAGCTGGTATACATATTAAATCTACTCCTGCTGGTGCTACAAATCCTCTTGCTATTGCCACTGCTTTAATTGCTTGATTTAATGCTCCTGCACCAATTGCTTGCATTTCTGCTCTTGTACTTTCTTTTACAAGCCCTGCTATTGCCCCAGCAACAGAATTAGGGTTTGATTTTGATGAAATTTTTAAAACTTCCATTTTTCTTCCTCCTATTTTTTTATTTTTTCTTGTGTTTTAATATGCAATTATTTTATACTTATTTTTGCACTCTGTCTATACTTTTTTTAAAATTTTTAAAAAATCTTTTCGACAAAAATCGACAACCAATAGATTTTTATGATTTTGAAAAGCTAAAAGGGTATTAATGAAAAAAAGCAAAAAAATACTTAAACTTGAAAAAAAGTCTTGTTATTTTTTTTAATAAAATATATAATATTTATGTAAAAAAATATTAATAAAGGGGAGAATATAAGTGGCAAGCAATTCATTTAATAATGTAATTCAACAACCATATTCTAATTATAATGATGAAAACCCAAACAAAAAATCTAAAAAAGGAGTAGTAATTTTTATATTATTTTTCATACTCTTATTAATAGTTTTTGCAATTTTTGCATTTTTTTATTTAAAAGATAAAAATGAACCTTCTTCTAAAGCTGATTTTTTGAAATATCTTAATAAAAATAATTTTCAAAGTGTATTAAACTTTGACACATATAAAATTTTAATGAAAAAAATGAAGGAAGAAAGTTTTGAATCAACATCTGATATAAAATTTAATATTAATGTTGGAGAAACTGAAATAAAGGATGTAGAACTTAATTTAGAGTCAAAATCGAATTCTGAAAAAAATAAAAAATTTTTAGAAGCATCATTGAATTATTTAAGTAATGAATTATTTAATTTAAAATTTTTAACTTCAGAAGATTCAATAGGCATAATTTCAGATGAAATAATAGTTAAATATATTGGGTCAAGTTATAAAAATTTAGGACGAGTTTTAGCAGATATATTTGGTGCCAATGCTAAAATGCTTAAAGAAATTGATTTTTCAAATGGTTCAAATATTGTAGATGCAATTTTAAAAACAGAAATGTTTCCAGCAAATGCTTCTGACAAATATATTGAAATTTTAAATAAAAATGTTGAAGATAGTAAATTTAGTGAAAAAAATGTTGCATTAGAAAGAAGTACAGGCAATATAAATGTAAAAGAATATACAATGTCTGTAAATGAAACTGAGGCAATTGATATTGTATCTCAAATGTTGCAAACATTAGAATCAGATGAAGAATTATTGAATTCTTTTTTATCGCCATATAGTAATTTAGGAGTTTCTATAGATAATGTAAAACAAGAAATTGATAATCTTATTAATACTTTACACGAAAATGAAATAGATGATTCTAATATATATACAATTAAAACTTATGTTTATGATGAAGAATTAATAAAAATGAGTATAAATTTAGCTGATAATGTAACTATTGATTTGGAATATGAAGCAGAAAAAACTTCAAATTCAATTTCTACAACTATTTTAGATAATGAAACTGATGATGGTATTTCAATTAAAATTGATAAAGCTAACTCAAGTGTTGGTGAAAATATTAAATTAGAGGTTAGTAAAATTACAGATAGTGAGATAATAGGAAAATTGGATATTGATAGTAAACTAATTGATTCAGATGATAAATATGAAATGGAAAATAATGTACAATTAACTTCTTCAGATATTTTTAACTTTGATGTTGATATGACTAGTAGTATTAATTTTAAAGAAGTAGAAGTAGAAGATTTAACAGAGGAGAATTGCTTATTTATTGATAAATTAGATAAAGAAAATTTTGATGCAGTTATTAATGATATAAAAAATCAAGTTAATAATGTCTTTTCAGAAAAAATGTCAAAATTATTATTAATAGATTCAAATATAAATCCAACAATTATTGAGCAGGAAAAACCAGAAGATAATAATTCTGAGCAAGCAAAAGAAGAAGCAAAAAACAAGTTAATCAACGCTATTGGAGATGCTATGTATAGTGCAGAACAAAATGGAGAAGAGTATACACTTAAAGATTTAGAAAATTTGTATATTGATGGTTCGGAAGTATCTGTCAATGTTGGAAATAATATGGCAGTTATAATAGTTGATGGCTTTACATTTAATATTGATTCTGAATTTATATTATCAGAATAGAAGGAAGAGGGGTACTATGGATAAAAATTTAAAGAGTAAAATAAAACTAAATAAAGTAATAATATGTATATTAATTTTAATAGTAATTGTAGTTTTGATTGTTTTAGGAACAAATAAATTAACAAAAGCTGGTTCATTAGAGCATAATAATATTTCTAATTTTGGAATGGTAACTTATGGTGATGATTATGTTTTTTATTTGAAACAAGAAAATGGAATTGTAAAAATAAAAGATAAAAAGGAATATCAAATTACAGAAGGGGCGGCTTATAGCCTTAATTATAAAGATGAATATGTATATTATATGACTACTGGAAATGGAGGAAGTATATTAATAAATAGAATTAAGCAAAATGGAGAAGATGAAGAAATTTTAGCTACTATTACATCTCCTATGACTAAGATGTATTTAGAAGATAATTATTTGTATTATGCAACTACAAATCCAAATACAATTTCTAGAATGGATTTGAATGGTGAAAACCAAGAAATAATAATAACTAGAACGATTTCAGATTTTGAAGTTGAAAAAGGCATAGTATATTTTACAGATGAATCAGGTTATCTTTATAAAATTTCTGTAAACTCTGAAGATTACGGAGAAATTGGAGATAAAATTTTGGCTAAAAAATTTCAAATATTAGGAAATTATGCATATTATTTTAGTGAAGATAATGATAGTTTAATGAGAATTGATTTAGAAGGTAAATCAGAAGAAGTTGTATCTGATAAATTGAATTGTAATATTTTTAATGTTACAAATAAATCAATTTACTATTTAGATAAAGATAGCTTAACAATTTGCTCAATAAATATAAATGGTGGAAATCCAAAAGAGATTGTAAAGATTAATACTGAGAATACAAAATTAAATGTTTATGATGATATTTTATATTATGTGAATTCAGATGGCGTTTCTTACAAAACATATAGAATAAAAACAAATGGAAAAGAAACTGAACAAATAAAATATTAAAAAATATTGAAACTCAAATATATGTATTGACAATTTTAAAGTAAAAATGTATTATATGTATATTACGGATGAGAAGAAACTTATAGGAGGTTATTCAGAATATGAAACTTGGAACGGTTGTATATGAAGGTAAAATATATAACTTAGATTATATGAATATCCATGAAGTAGAAGAGTTACTAAAAAAGGTAGAGGCACAGAAAGAATCTGATTTTTCTCAAGGTAAGAAAATTACTAAAAGGCTAAGAAATTAAGATTTTTCATTAGGAGGTAGCAATATGAATAAAAAAATTAATGAAGAATATGCTGCATTAGCATTGAAAAGATTTTTTGATACAGCTACTGACAATATTAGAATGAGTGCAGTAATTAATAGAGCACTAATAGATAAAATTTCAACTGAAACAATTAATAAAAAAGTTAATTCGGAATTAAATTCCATTCAAGCTAGTATGTATAAAATTAATTCAAAATTTAACGAAAACTCTAAAAATTATGGAGAGATAAAAAAAGAAATATTAGATATTTTAACAGAATATGAGGCTGTTTTAACAGAGTATAGTGTGTTTTATGATATAAAGCTTGAGCAATTAATTTTGAGAAAAGTTGAATTAGAAAGCGAATTAATAGGTAAAGTATTTAAAGAAGAAAATTTTAAAACAGAAGAAAATAGAAAAGAAAAAGAAAAAGAAAATGATAAATTAAAAAATACTTTTACAGCAAGTAGTAAGAAAATGTTTGAAAAGTTTTATGCTAAAAAGGGTGAATCTAATCAAATAAATGTAAAGGATATTAGTTATTTACAAGATAATTTAGATTTAGAACAAGAAAACTTAAAAAGACTAAATAAAAAAATTACAAATTTGCAAGAAAAAAATAAAACTAATATGTCTGAAATAGTAGGAATCGAAAAAGAAATAAGAAGTATTAATGATGAAATTAGTAGAATAAATGAACGAAAAAGATTAGCATTAGAAGAAGCTATGGAAACTAAAGATAAATGGATTGCAACAACAATTAGAAAACCACGTGTTTTTTCTAGAATTACAAGATTTTTTTCTAATAAATTTAATACTTCTAGGGTAATAGCTAAAACAGTTATAGAACCTTTAAAATTGAGAATTAGTGATTTTAAAGCAAATGAATTAGTGGATATAAAGGGGTAAAGTATGGTAGGAAATTTAAGTGATTTTAATGCTAAGGTTGTTGCAAAATCTAAGGAAGTATTACAAAATTATACTCCAGAAATTGAGAAGGCTTTGGAGCGTGCAAGACAAGTAGATAAGGAAATAAAAAAACAAAAAGAATTAGAAGAAGTAAGATAATTATACTAAATTTTTTATAATTTCTTAAAAGTTTTAATATATTTTTTAAGTTATTCTCCCCATTTAAGAAAATGTAATTCACTAACGTTTATAACATTTTCTA
>CANRQI010000039.1 GCA_947632835.1 uncultured Clostridia bacterium | reverse complement strand
TTAACACTTGTTATAGCAGCTCCTGGCAATGATGATAATAAAATTCTTCTTAAAGAATTTCCTATTGTCATTCCATAACCACGCTCCAATGGTTCACATATGAATTTTGCATAATTCCTCTTATCGTCTGCTTCTACACATTCGATGTTTGGTTTTTCAAATTCAATCATTTTTACCTCCTAATAGGTTCCTCTACTTTAAACCTTCTTTATTTTTACATCTTACGTACGCGTATCCTAAGTATTAAACGGGATTTACATCCTTATCCTATTATTTAGAATATAACTCAACAATTAAGTGCTCTTCAACTGGTAAATCGATTTCTTCTCTACTTACTACTCTTATAACCTTTCCACTTAAAGTTTCTGGGTTTACTTCCAACCAAGCTGGTACTGGTCTCTTAGCACCATTATTTACATTTTCTTTAACTATTGGATTATCTTTTCTTATTTCTCTAATAGCTATTACATCTCCTGGTTTTACTAAATATGAAGCTATATCAACTTTTCTTCCATTAACTTCAATATTACCATGTGTAACTAACATTCTAGATTGTGGTCTTGAAACACCAAATCCTAATCTATAAACAACATTATCTAATCTACTTTCTAATATTTTTAACAAGTTTTCACCTGTCATACCTTTTTTACTAGAAGCCATTTCAAAATAACCTCTAAATTGTTTTTCACCTACACCATAAAAAGATCTTGTTTTTTGTTTTTCTCTTAATTGTGTACCATATTCAGAAAGTTTTGTTCTTTTTTGTCCATGTTGACCTGGCGCATAATTTCTTCTAGTTACACTGCATTTATCTGAATAACATCTATCACCTTTTAAGAAAAGTTTTTGACCTTCTCTACGGCATATACGGCACTGTTCACTATTATATCTTGCCATTATTTATTCCCTCCATAAAATTCTTAAAAATTAATTTTATAAATTAATTTATCAATTCCATTTTCTAAATAAAATTTTTTACAAAATTTTAACAAAAATACAATTTATATACTCTATACTCTTCTTCTTTTTGGTGGTCTACAACCATTATGAGGAATTGGAGTAACATCTTTTATCATAGTAATTTCTAATCCTGCTGTTTGAAGAGATCTAATTGCTGCTTCTCTACCTGCTCCAGGACCTTTTACAAAAACTTCAACTGTTTTCATTCCATGCTCCATAGCTGTTTTAGCTGCAGTTTCTGCTGCTTGACCAGCTGCAAATGGTGTACTTTTTCTTGAACCTTTAAATCCAAGTTCACCAGCACTTGCCCAAGATATAACATTACCTTGTGTATCTGTAACAGATACAATAGTATTATTAAAAGTTGAATGAATATGAGCAGAACCTTTATCTATATTTTTTCTTTCTCTTCTTCTAACACCAGTTTTTTTAGTGCTACTTGCTTTTGCCATTTGGTACTTACCTCCTTATTAATTATAAAGAAAGTTTAACTCTTTCTAAAAATTGCTCTATTAATCTTTTTTACTTCTACTTACTAATTTTCTTGGACCTTTTCTTGTACGAGCATTAGTTTTTGTTCTTTGACCTCTTACTGGTAAGTTTCTTCTATGTCTAATTCCTCTATAACATCCAATTTCAGTAAGTCTTTTAATATTTAAGGCAACTTCTCTTCTTAAATCACCTTCTACTTTATAATCTCCCATAGCTTTTCTTATAGAAGCTACTTCATCATCAGTTAAATCTTTAACTCTAGTATCTGGATTTACTCCAGCTTCTTTAAGAATTTTTTGAGAACTTGTTAGTCCTATACCATAAATATATGTAAGTCCTATTTCAATTCTCTTTTCTCTAGGTAAATCAACACCTGCTAAACGAGCCATACTTTTTTACACCTCTCTTGTTTTAATTTGTTGACTTATAAAATTTATAAGTTAAATTTTATAAAAATAAAAAGCAAATTTTCAATATTTCTATCTCAAATTATTATACTTTTTATTTTTAAATATAATATATAAACATAAATATGAATTTAGGTTTAAAACCTAACAGCCGCACATATTTATATTGATACCAAAATAATAATTAATTTATCCTTGTCTTTGTTTATGTTTAGGATTTTCACAGATTACTCTTATTATACCTTTTCTTTTTATAACTTTGCACTTATCGCAAATTTTTTTTACTGATGGTCTTACTTTCATATCCTTATCTTCCTTTCTTTTCGTATTATTTTGCTCTCCATGTAATACGACCTTTTGATAAATCGTATGGTGATAATTCTAATTTTACCTTATCTCCTGGTAGAATTTTTATATAATTCATTCTAAGTTTACCTGATATATGAGCTAACACTTGATGCCCATTTTCAAGCTCTACCCTAAATGTTGTATTAGGTAATGTTTCTATAACTTTTCCTTCTACTTCAATAACATCTTCTTTTGACAAATTATTTCCCTCCTACCAAAAAATGCCAAACAAGCAATAAAAATTTGCCTGTGCACTTGAATTATTTAACAATAAGCTAATATAGTATATAATATTTTTACAATATTGTCAATATGTTTGGCTCTTTTTCCGTAATTAAAATTGTATTTTCATAATGAGCAGACAACTGTCCATCTTGAGTTGCAATTGTCCATCCATCTTCTAATTCCCAAATTTCTGGTGAACCAGCTAAAACCATCGGTTCAATCGCAAGTGTCATGCCTGGTTCAAGTCTTGCACCCCTTCCAGCTTTTCCATAATTTGGAATTCCTGGATCTTCGTGCATTTCTCTTCCTATACCATGACCTTGAAACTCTTTGAGAACTGAATATCCTTGAGATTTTACATATTCACCAATAGCATGTGAAATATCTCCTATTCTATTTCCTTTTTTAGCAAATTTAATTCCTTCAAAAAATGCTTGCTTTGTAACTTCAACTAATCTCTTGGCTTCTTTTGAAACATTTCCAACTAAATATGTTCTAGCCATATCACCATTAAAGCCATTCTTCAAAGCAACTAAATCTACACTAACAATATCTCCATCTTTTATAACTCTTTTTTTTGATGGAACTCCATGAATAACTTCATCATTTATTGATATACAAGTTGAAGCTGGATAATCTGGCATACCTTTAACTTCAGAAGGATATCCTTTTTCAGCTGGAATAGCTCCATTTTTTCTTATAGCATTTTCAGCTAGTATATCTAAATCATAAGTAGTCATTCCAGGTTTTATATTTAATTCTATTTCCTTATGAGCAATAGCAGCTACTCTGCAAGCTTCTTTCATAAGTTCAATTTCTCTATTAGATTTTATAGTTATCATTTTTATTCACCAATTTTCTACTTTACATCTTTTATTATATCTTTAGCTACGTCTATCGCTAATCTATTTATTGATAAACTAATTTCTTCTTCTCTAACTATACCTTTTTTATTATAAAAATCTATTACTGGTTTTGTTTCTTTAAAAAATATATCTAATCTTGTTTTTAATTTTTCTTCTGTATCATCAGCTCTTTTTATCAATTCTACTCCACAATCATCACAAATTTCACCTGTTTTTGGTTTATTTAATACCATATTATAAACTCTTTTACATTTTGGACATTCTCTTCTTGCCATTACTCTTTCAACAATTTCATTAGTAGGAGTAGTTAAGTAAATTACCATATCTACTTTTTTACCTTTATCAGCTAAAATTTCATCTAATTTTTCCGCTTGAATTAAGTTTCTTGGATATCCATCTAAAATAAATCCATTGTTACAATCTTTTTCTTCTAATCTGTTTTTTACCATTTCGTTAGTAACTTCATCTGGTACAAGTTTTCCTTCATCAGCATATTTCGTAGCAATTTTTCCTAATTCTGTTTCTTCCTTTATATTTTTTCTGAAAATTTCTCCTGTTGAAATATGTGGAATATTCAAATCTCCTTTTAAAAGTCCTGCGACTGTTCCCTTTCCTGTACCTTGAGCACCCATTATAACAATATTCATATATTTTACCTCCATATCCTTTTTATTTTTATAATTTATAGATAAGAAACATATACATTTTACAATTTTATTACGAATAAAATATATATGTTTCTCATCTTTTGTAAAAATTTTTATACAATTTGAATTTTATGTTTTTAATATCAGAGGTTTAAAAATATTAACCTCCGATATTAAAATTAAAATATATTTTATTTCTCTAAAAATCCTTTATAATGTCTCATAATCAATTGAGATTCTAATTGTTGTACAGTTTCCAATGCAACACCTACGATAATAAGTATTGATGTTCCACCAAAAGATATGTTTAAATTTGAAAATCTTAATAACATTGGTAATATTGCAATTATTCCTAAGAATATTGAACCAAACCATGTTAATCTCATAAGAACTGCTGATAAATAATCAGTTGTAGGTTTTCCAGCTCTTATTCCTGGTATAAATCCACCATTTTGTTTTATATTTTGAGATACCTCTGCTGGATTAAATGTTGCTAATGTATAGAAGAATGTAAATCCTACTATTAACAATAAATAAACAATTGCATTAGCCAAACTATATCCCCATCCTATACCTTGACTAGAAGATGTAGCAATTGAGAATTTATATAATCCTGCTAAGAAGCCTGTTCCTCCAATATGACTTGAAGCAAATATACTAATTAACATTGCTGGAAATGTTAAGAATGAAGAAGCAAAAATTATTGGCATAACACCAGCCATTGCTAACTTAAGTGGTATATGTGTATTTTGTCCTCCATACATTTTTCTTCCAACAACTTTTTTAGCATATTGTACTGGAATTCTTCTTTCAGCACTTTGAACCCAAACAACACCTGTAACTAAAAGGATAGCTCCTATTATTACAGCAATAGCTGTAGCAAATCCTGCTGTGCTGAATCCTGTTGTAGTAAATATTAATCTATATAATTTTGTTACTCCTGTTGGGAAACCTGAAATAATACCTATAAATATAATTATTGATATTCCATTTCCAATTCCTTTATTTGTTATTTGATCTCCAAGCCACATAAGAATAGCTGTTCCAGCCATTAAAGAAATAACAAATAATGCTCCTGTTAAAAATCCAGGATTTATAAATACATTTGAATAACTTTTACTATATGAAATATATATTCCTAATGCTTCAACAACTGCTAAAACTAAAGTAATTATTTTTGTATATTTATTTACTCTTTCTTTAGCAACTTCTCCACCTTCTTTTATCATTTTTTGAAGTGATGGTATTATCATTCCTAATAATTGAATAACAATTGAAGCTGTAATATATGGAGTTATTGACATCGCAAAAATTGATAAATTTGAAAATGCTCCTCCTGAGATTGTATCAATCAAGTTTGTAAAACTTCCTGATACAGAATTTTTCATTTGCTCTGCTAATTCAGTAGCATTTACTCCTGGAGCTGTTATAAAACATCCAAATCTAAATATTATAATTAACAATAACGTATATAATAATTTTTTTCTAACTTCTGGTGTTTTTATTGCATTTTTTATTGTTTGAAACAACTAAATCACCTCTATCTTTCCGCCCAAAGCTTCTATTTTTTCGCTAGCAGTTTTAGTAAATCTAGTTGCTTTTACAGTTAATTTCTTTTCTAATACTCCTGTTCCTAAAACAACTATTCCGTCATTTATTTTTCCGATAATTCCTTCAGCTAATAAACTTTCAGCTGTAACTTCTTCTGCTTTTGATTTATTAAGCATTGTTAAAGTTACTTCTGTATAATTTTTGCTATTGATATTTTTGAATCCTCTTTTTGGTAATCTTCTATATAATGGTGTTTGACCACCTTCAAAACCACGTCTTACTCCACCACCGCTTCTAGCTTTTTGTCCTTTATGTCCTTTTCCACTTGTTTTTCCTAATCCAGAACCAATTCCACGTCCAACTCTTCTTCTAGTTTTTTTATCAGCAGAAGCTTGTTGATTTCCTAATTCCATCATTTCTTTTAGCACCTCCTTCTTTAAAGTTAATTATTTCTCTTAAAACATTTATTAGTTCACTTAAATTAAATATTATATTAAACTATTTGTCAAGAGCAAATTTTATAATATTTCGCTAACTTTTTTTCCTCTTTTTTTAGCAACTTCTTCAATTGTTGACATATTTTTTAAAGCTTCTATAGTTGCATAAACAACATTTCTTGGATTATTAGTTCCAATAATTTTTGTTTTTATATCTCTATATCCTGCAAGTTCTAATACAGGTCTAACGCTACCACCAGCAATAACTCCTGAACCTTCTGGACCTGGTTTTAACATAACACTAGCACTGCCAAACTTTCCAACATATTCATGAGGAATTGTTGTTCCTTTAATTGGAACTGTTATTAAGTTTCTTTTAGCTTTATTAGCTGCTTTATTAACTGCATCTGGAACTTCAGCTGCTTTTCCGCTTCCAACACCAATATGTCCTGCTTCATCTCCAACAACAACAACAACGCTAAATCTAAAAGTTCTACCACCTTTTACAACTTTTGCAACTCTTTCTATAGCAACAATTTTCTCTTTTAATTCAACTGTTTTGTTCTCTTCCATTTAGAACCTCCCTCTTTAAAATTTTAGTCCTGCTTCTCTAGCAGCTTCTGCTAATTCTTTAACAACACCATGATATATATATCCACCTCTATCATAAACTACTGTTGTAATTTTTTTCTCTAAAGCCTTTTTAGCAATGGCTGTTCCTACTTCTTTAGCAGCTTCTTTATTTGCTTTTTTAGTTTTTATATTCTTATCTAATGTTGATACATAAACTAAAGTTTTTCCTTGACTATCATCAATGATTTGAGCAATAATGTTCTTATTAGTTCTACAAACTGCTAATCTAGGACATTCAGTAGTTCCGCTGATTTTTCTACGTACTCTAACATGTCTTCTTTTTCTTTCTGCTTTTCTATCTATTTTAGAAATCATTTTATATCTCCTTTCTAAACTTGCTTCTAGGGATATATTTAATCCCCCAAAGGTATATCTCTTTAAAGAATTAAATATACCCCTAAAATTTTTTAATATTATTTCTTACCAGCTTTACCTTCTTTACGTCTAATAACTTCTTCAGCATATTTAATACCTTTACCTTTATATACTTCAGGTGGTCTTTTTGTTCTAACTACTGCAGCTGTTTGACCAACAAGTTCCTTATCGATACCTTTTACAATTATTTCATTTTGACTTGGAACTTCAAAAGTAATTCCTGCTGGAGCTTCCATAACAACTGGATGTGAATACCCTAATGTAAGAACTAATTTTGTTCCTTGTTTTTGAGCTCTATATCCAATTCCATTTATTTCTAATTTTCTTTCATATTCTTTAACTGTTCCTTGAATCATGTTATTAATTAAAGTTCTAGTTAAACCATGTAAACCTTTATTAACAGGTTCATCATTTATTCTAGTAACATTAATAACATTGTTCTCTAAAGTAACATTAATATTTTCGCTAATTTCTCTTTCTAATGTTCCTTTAGGACCTTTTACAGTAATTTTATTTCCATCTATTTTAACTTCTACACCAGCTGGTACTGTAATAGGCTTGTTTCCTATTCTAGACATTTAATTTTCCTCCTATCTAAGATTTTTCACAATTTTCCAAAAAGATTACCAAATATATGCTAATACTTCTCCACCAATTCCTAATTCTCTAGCTTTTTTATCAGTCATAATTCCTTTTGATGTTGATATTAAAGCTGTTCCTAATCCATTTAGAACTCTAGGTAATTCATCTTTTGGTGCATATACTCTTAAACCCGGTTTACTAATTCTTCTTAATCCAGCAATTACTTTATTGCCCTTCTCATCATATTTTAAAGTAATTCTTAAAATTCCTTGAACACCATCTTCAATTTCATCTACTGCTTTTATGTATCCTTCTTCTAGTAATGTATCTGCAATTGATTTTTTCATTTTTGATGCTGGGATATCTACTGTTTTAAATTTAGCATTATTAGCATTTCTAATTCTTGTCAACATATCTGCAATTGGGTCAGTTATATTCACTTTTTTACCCTCCTTTTTAAATTTCTTTATATTTTATCTAATCATCTAATTATCAAATTTTTTACCAACTTGCTTTCTTAACTCCTGGAATCTCTCCTTTATGAGCTAATTCTCTAAAACAAACACGGCATATTCCAAATTTTCTTATATAAGCATGTGGTCTACCGCAAATTCTACATCTATTATATTCTCTAGTTGAATATTTTTGTGGTTTAGCACATTTTACTTTTAATGATTTCTTAGCCATAATTTCTCCTTTCTAATTTCTAAAAGGCATTCCTAATAAAGAAAGCAATTCTTTAGCTTCTTCATCAGTTTTAGCTGTTGTTACAAATATAATATCCATACCTCTTAATTTATCTACTTTATCATATTCAATTTCAGGAAATATTAATTGTTCTTTTAATCCCATTGAATAATTTCCTCTTCCATCAAAAGAATTTCCTGAAACACCTCTAAAATCTCTAACTCTTGGAAGAGCTACATTAAATAATTTATATGCAAAATCATACATTTTTCCTGCTCTTAATGTAACTTTGCATCCAATTTTTACACCTTCTCTTAATTTGAAAGCAGCAATTGATTTTTTAGCAGTTGTAACAACTGGTCTTTGGCCAGTTATAATACTTAAATCATTCATAGCATTATCTAATGATTTTGGATTATCTTTTATATCTCCTAAACCAATATTAATAATTATTTTTTCTAATTTTGGAACTTCCATAACTGAAGAATAATTAAATTTCTTCATTAATGCAGGAACAATTTCTTTCATATATTGTTCTTTTAATTTTTCCATTTTGATTAGTGGCCTCCTTTCTTAAATTCTATTTTATTTTTGCACCACATTTTTTACAAACACGAACTTTTTCATCTTTATCAATTGTATATCCTACTTTTGTTGTTGCTTTACATTTTGGACATACTAAATTTACTTTACTACTATAAATTGCACATTCAACTGAAATAATTCCACCTTCATCACCTTGTTTTCTAGGTTTTATATGTTTTTTTCTAACATTAACACCTTTTACAATTATTTTATCTTTTTTAGGAATTACTTCTAAAACTTCGCCTTTTTTACCTTTATCATTTCCAGATAAAACTTCAACTGTGTCTCCTTTTTTTATTTTCATTTACGTTTTCACCTCACTTATTATTAACACTCACATTATACAATTTTGATTAGATTCAAAATTATTATAATACTTCTGGAGCTAACGATAATATTTTTGTATAATCTTTTTCTCTTAACTCTCTAGCTACTGGACCAAATATACGAGTTCCTCTAGGTGTTTTATCATCACGAATTATAACTGCTGCATTTTCATCAAATTTTATATAAGAACCATCTGGACGTCTTAATTCCTTTTTAGTTCTAACAACAACAGCTTTCACAACTTCACCTTTTTTTACAACTCCACCTGGTGTAGCATCTTTAACAGAAGCAATTATTATATCTCCTATTTCAGCATACTTTCTATATGAACCACCTAAGCATCTAATACACATAATTTCTTTAGCACCTGTATTATCAGCTACTTTTAATCTTGTTTGTTGTTGTACCATTGCTTTTTTTCCTCCTTCAAATTTTGTTTTTACTCTAGCTTATTTAATAACTGCTTTTTCTACAATTTCAACAACTCTCCATCTTTTATCTTTTGATAAAGGTCTTGTTTCCATTACTTTTACTTTATCTCCCATTTTGCAGTTATTTTCTTCATCATGAGCTTTTAATTTATATGTTCTTTTCATAGTTTTCTTATATATTTTATGTCTAACATTAGTTTCAACAGCAACTACTACTGTTTTATCCATTTTATCAGACACTACTGTTCCTATCATTGTTTTACGAAGATTTCTTTCCATTTAATGAACTCCTCCTTCCTCTATTTAGCTTCTTTTAACTCCCTATCTCTTAATATTGTTTTTGCTCTAGCAATATTTTTCTTTACTTCTCTTACTTTTATTTTATTATCTGAACCACCAGTAACTCCATTAAATCTTAATTTAAAAAGTTCTGATTTCAATTCTAACAATTCTTTTTCTAAATCTTGTGAAGACATCTCATTTAATTTCTTAATATTCTTCAACTTACTCACCACCTACTTCAGTTTCTCTTTTTACAAATTTTGCTTGAACAGGTAATTTTTGAGCAGCTAATCTTAAAGCTTCTCTAGCAACATCTTCTGCTACCCCTGAAATTTCAAACATAACTCTACCTGGTTTTACTACAGCTACCCAGTACTCTGGTGCTCCTTTACCTTTACCCATACGAGTTTCGGCAGGTTTTTTAGTTATTGGTTTGTCTGGAAAAATTTTAATCCAAACTTTACCACCTCTTTTTATATAACGTGTTAATGCAACTCTGGCAGCTTCGATTTGATTTGATTTTATCCAACCAGCAGTAGTTGCTTGAAGTCCATATTCACCTTCATTTACAACATTTCCACGTGTTGCATAACCTCTATTTCTACCTTTTTGCATTTTTCTATATTTAGTTCTTTTTGGCATTACTGGCATTATTCGTTACCTCCTTTTGCTTCTTTTTTAGCTGGAAGAACTTCGCCTTTATAAATCCAAACTTTTACACCTATCTTTCCATAAGTTGTATCAGCTTCATAAAATCCATAATCTATATCAGCTCTAATTGTTTGAAGTGGAATAGTTCCTTCTTTATAGAATTCTGTTCTAGCCATATCTGCTCCACCTAATCTTCCTGATACAGCAGTTTTAATTCCTAATACTCCAGCTTTCATAGCTTTTTGCATGCATTGTTTCATTGCTCTTCTAAAAGAAATTCTCTTAACTAATTGAGCTGCAATGTTTTCAGCAACTAATTGAGCATCACCATCAACATTTTTTACCTCAACTATATTCAAATTTACTTTTTTATTAATCATTTTTTCTAATTCTACTCTTAATGTTTCAGCAAGGTTTCCACCTTTACCAATTACAAGACCTGGTTTTGCTGTATAAACATTAATTTTTACAAACTTAGCAGTTCTTTCAATTTCAATTTTTGAAATACCACTAGCAAGTAACTTTTGTTTTACATATTTACGGATTTGGTAATCTTCTACTAAATAGTTGCTATAATTTTTTGAATCTGCATACCATTTAGAATTCCAATCTCTAATTACACCTACTCTTAATCCATTTGGATGTACTTTTTGTCCCATGATATCCTCCTATCTTCTTATTTACTCTCTCTTAAAACTATTGTTATATGACTTGTTCTTTTTCTAATTCTAACAGCTGAACCTTTTGCAGCTGGTCTTATTCTTTTTAATGTTGGCCCTTGATTAGCATAAATTTCAGCTACAACTAGGTCTTTTCTATTCATAAAGTGATTATTCTCAGCATTTGCAATTGCAGAATTAAGTAATTTTTCTAAAATTTCACTTGAAGCTTTTGGTGCAAATTTTACAATTGACAATGCTTCTTCAGCACTTTTACCTCTTATTAAGTCTGCTACAATTTTAACTTTTCTAGGTGAAATTCTAGCATATCTTAATGTGGCTCTTGCTTCTGGTACTGTAACTTTTTCTTCCTCCACTTTTCTTTCCTCCTTAATTATTTTAAGTTTTATTCTCTATAATTTATTTTTTAGTTGTTTTATCTCCTGCATGACCTTTAAATGTTCTTGTTGGAGCAAATTCACCTAATTTATGTCCTATCATTTCTTCTGTCATATATACAGGAACATGTTTTCTACCATCATGAACAGCTATTGTATGTCCTACCATTTGAGGATATATAGTAGATGCTCTTGACCATGTTTTTAAAACTTCTTTTTTACCTGACTCATTCATAGCTTCAATTCTAGCTAATAATTTAGGTTCTACAAATGGTTTTTTCTTACTTGATCTTGACATGATATTCTCCTTTCTCAAAATTTTTACTCTTTGATTAATCAATGAGTAAAATTCTTAAACAAGTAAAATTTATAAATAAAAACTTTTCTCTTTTTTTACTTTCTACGTTTAACAATAAATTTATTTGATTCCTTTTTCTTATTTCTTGTTTTATATCCAAGAGCTGGTTTACCCCAAGGAGTCATTGGTCCACTATGTCCTACAGGAGCTCTACCTTCACCACCACCATGTGGGTGATCATTAGGGTTCATAACAGAACCTCTAACTGTAGGTCTAATACCCATATGTCTTTTTCTTCCAGCTTTACCTAATTTAATATTTTCATAATCACTATTTCCTATTGTTCCAATAGTTGCTCTACATCTGCTCATTATTAATCTCATTTCTCCTGATGGAAGTCTTACATGAGCATAATTTCCCTCTTTTGCCATTAATTGAGCTTCTTGTCCTGCACTTCTAACTAATTTTCCACCTTGACCTGGATTTAATTCAATATTATGAATCATAGTACCAACTGGTATACTTTCAATTGGCATTGCATTTCCAACTTTTATATCTACTTTTGCTCCAGATATAACTTTGTCTCCATCTGTTAATCCTTGTGGAGCTAAAATATAACTTTTTGTTCCATCTGTATATTGAATTAAAGCAATATTAGCACTTCTATTTGGATCATATTCGATACCAATAACTGTTGCTTCCATGTCATCTTTTTGTCTTTTAAAATCAATAATTCTATATTTTTGTCTATTTCCACCACCTTGATGTCTAACTGTTATTCTACCATAAGAATTTCTACCTGCATTTTTTCTTTTCTTTGCTAATAAAGATTTTTCAGGAGTTTTTTTAGTAATTTCTTCAAAAGTTGAAGAAGTCATATTTCTTCTTGATGGTGTATATGGTTTAAAATATTTAATACCCATTTTTAAATCTCTCCTTTTTATTTTTACAGATTTTTTCCTGCTCTGTTTACAGATATTTTTTTATTATCCTAGTTTATTCTAGTTAAGTTTTCTAATTAAACTGAGAAACCTTCGATTGTATCTTTATATTTCTTAGATGTTTTAACTTCTTTTCCACCTTTTCCAATATAAGATTTTGTAGAAGCATTTGTATCAATAGTAACTATGGCTTTTTTCCAATCAGAAGTTTTTCCTACATGAACACCTACTCTTTTTTCTTTACCTTTTACAGAAATAGTATTTACATTTAATACTTTAACTTCAAATAATTTCTCAACTGCATTTTTTATATCTATTTTTGTTGCTTTTTTTGCAACACGGAAAGTGTATTTTCCTTCAGCCATTCTCATACTTGCTTCTTCAGTAATAACTGGAGCTATTATAATATCTTCTGCTACCATTTAAGCATACACCTCCTCTAATTTTTTAACAGTATCAACTGTTACTATTAAATTTTTATATTTTAATAAATCAAATACATTAATTGTTGAAACAGAAATTGTTCTAACACCTTCCACATTTCTAGCTGATTTTTGAACATTTTCATCTTTTTCAGGAATCATTATTAAAGTTTTTCCTTCAACTTTTAAATTATTAATTGCAGAAACAACTTGTTTTGTTTTTATTTCTGAAAAATCAAATTTATCAACAATTACTAAATTTTTTTCTAAAACTTTTTCACTTAACAATGATTTTATTGCTAATTGTTTTTCTTTTTTATTAATTCTATATTTATATGAACGAGGTTTTGGTCCTAATGCTATACCACCTTTAATCCATTGTGGAGCTCTAATAGAACCTTGTCTTGCTCTACCTGTTCCTTTTTGTTTCCAAGGCTTTCTTCCACCGCCTCTAACTTCTCCTCTTGTTTTTGTACTTTGTGTTCCTTGTCTTTGATTAGCTAAATAATTAAGTAAAACACTATGAACTACTTCTTCATTTGGTTTAATTCCAAATACTTCTTCTTTTAAAGTCATAGTTTTAACTTTATTTCCTTCTACATCATATACATCTACTTTAGGCATCTATATTCTCCTCCTTTCCTAGTTTACAGATTTTACTGCATCTTTTATTTTTAATATGCTACCTTTATTTCCAGGTACACTACCTTTTACTAAAATAACATTTTTATCTAAATCAACTTTAACAACTCTTAAATTTTGAATTGTAATTGTTTCAACACCCATATGTCCTGGTAATTTTTTACCTTTAAAAACTCTACCTGGTGTTGATGTAGAACCCATAGAACCTGGTCTTCTATGATACATAGAACCATGTCCCATTGGACCTCTATGTTGACCATGACGTTTTATAACACCTTGGAAACCTTTTCCTTTTGATGTACCTTGTATGTCAACTATATCTCCTTCAGAAAAAGTATCAACTTTAACAACATCTCCAACTTTTACTGAACTTACATCAGATAATCTAAATTCTCTTAAATGTTTTTGAGCTGTTACACTAGCTTTTTTAAAGTGTCCTCTTTCTGGTTTATTTACTTTATATTCTTTAATTTCTCCAAATCCTAATTGTACTGCATCATATCCATCAGTTTCAACTGTTTTTATTTGAACTACATTACATGGACCTGCTTCTATAACTGTTACTGGAATAACATTTCCTTTTTCATCGAAAACTTGTGTCATTCCAACTTTCTTTCCTATAATTGCTTTTTTCATTCCTTCTCCTCCCATTGGCTGAACTTTTACTTAACTTATATCAAAAAATTCTTATCTTTTCATAAAATTCAGCTTAGTTATATTTTAATTAATCTAATTATAATTTTATTTCAATATCAACACCTGCTGGTAACTCTAATTTCATTAAGCTATCAACTGTTTTTTGTGTTGGATAAAGAATATCAATAACTCTTTTATGTGTTCTCATTTCAAATTGTTCTCTAGAATCTTTATCTTTATGTGGAGAACGTAAAATTGTTACTATCTCTTTTTCTGTAGGTAATGGAATTGGACCTGAAACTTTTGCTCCAGTAGTTTTAGCAGTATCTACTATTTTTTCAGCAGACTGATCTAAAACAACATAATCATAAGCTTTTAATCTAATTCTAATTTTGCCATTTCCTACTACTGTATTTGATGTTGCCATTTTAATTCCCTCCTTAAAAATAATTTTTTAACGTTAACGGCAAACAACAAGTTATCAACGCATCCTAGTGTATCATTTATACACATTATAAAATCCAAGATTTTCCTTAGTATTCAAAACATTTGAACTTAAGTTTTCCTTGGATAAGTATGTATACGTTTATCAAACTTATCGCCCGGTCTAAGCCAAGACATACTCCATAGAAGTTCCCTCCATACCTAATGTTTCATAGGCTGTAGCCACATTCTACTTCTTCGCTCTATCTTACGCATGTAGTATTATACTACGGAAATCGTTCATTGTCAACCATTTTATGCCAAAAAAAATAGGCGAAATTTTTACGCCTATTTTTTATTGCTGTTTTATTAATGAACATTCTATATTTGTTTTGCCAAACAACTCACCATTTGTATATTTTAAAACACTTACCTGACTTGGTATCGCTTCTAAAGTTGGAAGTTCAAATAAAATTTCCATTATTCCATCATTATCAATATCTACAACTTCTATATTTGTATAAGACAAATAATATCCATTTGGTGTGTTAGCATCCCAACCAGATTTATTCATCGTACCCAATACGTTTTTAACAATTCCTGTAGATTCAAATAAAACTATCTTAGATTCACCTGATTGTTTATTTGATACAATTACAATATATTCATTTGTTCCATTTCCATCTAAATCTACAATTAAAGTTTTGGCCGTATCATAATTAGATAAATCTTTATTATTATCTAAAACAATAGATGGCACTGTATTTATAACTTGAATTTCTCTAGGAATTGCATCATATTTTTCTGAAATAGAAACCTTTCCTACATTATCTATTTTAACTAAACCTTCAAGCACTTGTTGTGATAATGTTCCAAGTGTTGAATCTTTAAATCCATAATTTTCATAATTATAATATGTTATAACATATTTTTCTTTTAAATCATTTGTATTATCTATATATTTTAATTCTACAATTCCAGTTTCATCTGTTTCTAAAACTAATCCATCATATAAAACAATTATTGATTCATTTAATACTTTTCTAGAATCTGCTTCACCTGTAGTTATTGTAGTAATATTTTCAGAACTTGGAGTTGTATTTCCTGTTACTTCTGGGGAAATTGCAGTATTAATTATGTCTACCATTGAAGTATTATTGATATCAGTATTATCTATTATTTCTTCATTTGAATAAGTATATAATGAATAATAAATGACAGCACCTACACCTACCGTTACAATGACAATTAATATTAGAAAACAATTAAGTAATTTTTTAGCAAATAAGCTTCTATCTTTTTCACTTTTTACTTCTTCAACTACTTCTTTTTTAGAATCCTTTTTTTCATCCATTGTATATCGCAATTCTCCTTTGCATAAATTTTATATTATTTTAACATTAATGTTTTATTAAATCAATACCATAAATTTTTAAGTTTCGGTGTTTTTTTTATATCGGTGCTTTTAATACAACAAAAATATACGTTTTAAAAAGTTTTATATATTTTTTTAGTTATTCTCCCCATTTAAGAAAATGTAATTCTCTAACGCTCATAACATTTTCTAAAACGGTCCCCACAAACCATAACTAAAAAAATATATTAAAACTTTTGAGCTATTATAAATTATTAAGTTAAAGCTATAAAAAATATATGTTTTATGAAGTTGTTTCGTGGGGACCGGCTAGCTACAGTCTGTTAAATTTTATGTTCCACAGAAT
>CANRQI010000038.1 GCA_947632835.1 uncultured Clostridia bacterium | reverse complement strand
TTTAGAAAATGTTATGAACTTTAGTGAATTACATTTTCTTAAATGGGGAGAATAACTTAAAAAATATATTAAAACTTATTGTTGTATATTTATCGTAACATAAAAACTTAAAAGTCTTGAAATATGTAAACTTTTATGGTATACTTAATATGTATGAAAAAAAATTACTCATATTAATAATGGATTTTAACTATAAAAAATCTAAATACATTATAAAGGATGGTGATAATAATGTCATTATGTGACCCGAATAATTGCACAAGTTGTATGGCTTGCTATAATGCTTGTCCAAAAAATTGTATATCAATGGAATATAACGAATATGGTATTTTATCACCAAAAATTAATACAGATACATGCATTCGGCTGTAACCTCTGTTCTATACTCTGTCCTATAAATAATGATATAGATAGAAACGAAATAAAAGAAGCTTATGCCTGTTTCAGTTTAGACAATTCCGAAAGGAAGTCTAGTAGTTCTGGTGGTATAGCTTCTATTTTTTATGCCCATTTTATTACTAAAAAAAATGGTTCATGTTATGGTTGCAGTTATGATGAAAATCTACAATTAAAATTTTCAAGAAGTGATAATTTAAAAGAAATAAAAAAATACAAAACATCTAAATATTCTCAAAGCTATATTGGAAAAATTTTTAAAGATGTAGAAAAAGATTTAAAAAATAACCTATTTACTTTATTTATTGGAACTCCATGTCAAATTGCAGGTCTAAAAAAATATTTAAGAAAAGACTATAAAAATTTGCTAACAATAGATTTAATATGTCATGGTGTACCATCACAAAAATACTTAGATGAATACATACACGGATTAAAATTAAAAGAAAAACCAGATAATATCACTTTTAGAGGATTAAATGACTTCCAATTTTCAGTATATAGCAAAGAAAATTTAATTTTATCTGAAAGCTCAGACACAAATTTGTTTTTTAAAGCATTCTTAAATGGTCTATTTTACAGAGAAAACTGTTATTCTTGTAAATATGCTAATACTTTAAGAGTACGGAGACATTACAATAGGAGATTTTTGGGGATTAGGACAAGAAACTCCATTTACTAAAGATACTTCTGATGGAATTTCAGTAGTATTAATAAACAATGAAAAAGGATTTAATTTTTTTGAAGAAATAAAACCTAAAATTTTCTTCGAAAAAAGAAGTATTAAAGAAGCTATACAAGGAAATGAACAATTACGTCATCCTTCAACAAAACATGAAAAACACGATTTATTTTTAAAATTATATAAAGAAATCGGTTTAATGGAAACTCTAAATCAACTATTATAAGGAGGTAAAAAATGAAAAAAGTTGGAATAATGTCAATGCAAAGAATAATTAATTATGGCTCTTTTTTACAAGCTTATGCTCTTTCTCATATAATAAAAAATTTAGGACATGAAGTAGAATTTGTAGATTTTAAAATAGAACCATGTATCAGAGAAGCTTACATACCTGAAACTGCTGATTGTTTTTCAGGAACTGATAGATTCTATTTTAATGAAGTTGAAAAGTTTAATAATAAGTTCAAAAACGAATACCTTCCTGAATTAGAAATCAATGAAAGAAATGAAAGACCTGAATTAGATACTTTAGTAATAGGTAGTGATGAAGTTTTTAATTGCTTACAAGATAATGCAGATGTTGGTTACTCTTTAGAACTTTTTGGGAAAGATCATAATGCTAAAAAAATTATAACTTATGCCGCATCTTGTGGTGCAACAACTTACGAAAGATTGCTAGAACACGAAAAACATGAAGAAATTTCAGAATTATTAAATCAATTTAATCATATTTCTGTTAGAGATGATAATTCTAAAAAAGTAGTAGAAACATTATCAAATATAGTTCCAATTAATCATTTGGATCCTGTTCTTATATATGATTTTTCAAATGATGTTAGAGATAATGTTAACTTAGATAATTACATTATAGTTTATGCCTACTCATTTAATTTGAATGATGAAGAATGTAATTATATCAGGCAATTTGCACAAAAACACAATAAAAAAATTGTATCTATAGGAACTTATCAAAGATGTACTGATATATATATACCTGCACATCCTCTAGAAGTATTACCTTATTTTCAAAAAGCAGATTACATAATAACTAATACTTTTCATGGTACAATTTTTTCAATAAAAACTCACAGACCTTTTGTTTCTTTTACAAGAAACTATAATACACAAAAATTATCTGATTTATTAACTAGATTAGGATTTGAAGATAGATTAATAACTTCATTATCTGATTTAGATAATGCTTTTTCTAAAGAAGTAGATTTTTCAAAAATTGATGATTTATTAAAAGCAGAACAAGAAAGATCTTTAGAATATTTAAAAAATAATATATAAAAACAAATAGGATTTAAGTTATATATTAACTCAAATCCTATTTTGGTCCCCAACCGGGGTAAATCAATGGCAAACTTTTATTTTTGGCTAAATAATCATCTTTATCTGTTAATAAATAATAATAATGTAATTTTTTTACATTCGACGATTTTTCTATTATAAATTTTTCATATTCTTTATTCTTAAAAATTTCACAAGTCTTTTCATAAAGTTCTATAATTACTGATTCATTAACTAATTCTTGCATATCAAATAAACCAATATCATTATATGTTTTTATTGTTATATGAGCATAATTATATACACAATATAACTCTAATTTTTCTTCTTTTTCTTTTAAATATTTTAATATTTCTAATGCTCCGTATATATATGCTAATCTTGTTTTACTATTTTGAATATGTAAAATACTTCCCTCTCTTTGCCTATAATAATATTTCGCAACATCATTTAAAACCACTTTTTCAGACTTCTCAAATAATTTTCCTATTGTTATAACATCTTCAAAAATCTTTCCAACAGGAAATCTTATATCGTCAAACAATGATTTTTTAAATAATTTATTCCAAGCATAAGAACGTATTTTTTCATCTAATAAAACTTCTTGTAATATTTCTAATCTACTATACACATATAATTCGTTCGTAGACTGATTTATACATTCCTTTTCATCTATCATATAATATGAACATATTGAAATATCTGCGTTATATTGTTCAATATTATTATATAAAAATTCTATCATATCTTGTTCTATATAATCATCACTATCAACAAATTCAATATATTCACCTTCAGCTACATCTATAGCCCAATTTCTGGCATCAGATAATCCACCATTTCTTTTATGTATAACTTTTATTCTCTTGTCTTTCTTTAAATATTCATCACATATTTTTCCAGAATTATCAGTAGAACCATCATCAACTAAAATTATTTCCAAATTTTGATAAGTTTGATTTATTATACTATCTACACATTTTTGTAAATATTTTTCAACATTATATACTGGAACAATTACGGATATTAATTTATTCATTTATTCACCCATCTTTCTTCTGATGCAAATGACTTATATCATTTAAAAGTTCTATTTTAAAAGTATCTTTTTCTATATCATATTTTATAATGTTTATACTAGTATTTTTTTGACTATATTCCTCTATTTTCTTTAAAAAATTATCACCTGTAATTCTTCTTAAAAAAGCCTCTATTGCAACACCATGAGAACATACAAGAAGCGTTTTGCCTTCATTTTCTCTAGCAATTTTTTTTATATAATTATACATTCTTATTGCAACTTCTTGTGTAGATTCTTGATTTTCAATTCCCATTATTTCATTTGTTTTTATATGATTTTCATGTATCAAAGGATTTTTTTTATTAACATCTTCCCATTTCATACCATCATATATTCCAAAATACATTTCACATAAATTATCATTCTGTACTATTTCTAAATTATTAACTTTAGCTAAATCTTTTATTGTTTTCTTACATCTTTCAGAAGTACTAGAAAAAGCTTTATCAAACTTTATATGTTTTAATTTTTCAGTTAATAAATTTATGTATTTATAACCATTTTCAGTAATATCATAATCTTCTCTACTAGTTAATCTTTTTTCTACATTTCCCACAGTTTGAGTATGTCTAATTAAATAAATAGTAGTTATCATTATATACCTCAATTATTTTTCAAATCTTACTATCTTCAAATCTTTTTTTCCAGAGGCTGCTACTTTAGGTTCATTATCTAATGCTGGTAATTCCCCATGTACAACTTCTGGTTTCAAATCATTTGAAACATTAATTGGTATAATTTTTGGATTATTAATGCTTGTACCAGGAGTAATTACAGTTGGAACTTCCTCTGTAAACACATAATTTCTCTTTGGAAATACTGGTGTATATGTTGAATCTTTCAATGATTTTAAAATTCCATCTATTCTAGTTGGAACACCAAAAGTTTCATTTTTTATAAAGCTTAATAAATATGGTTGTAATTCCTCTGGTGTTTCTTCATATAATTCCATAAGATAATATAACATTTTATACATATCTTTACATCTTTTTACATTAGGTGTAGCCATTATGCTACCTTCTCTATTTCTATAATATACATATATTGGAATAGAAGCATAAGATGTTGTTTCTGCTTTTATAGCTGCTTTTATTGAATACACCATATCTTCATAATACATACCTTCAATAAAAGTTAAATTATTTTTCTTTAAAAATTCTCTTCTCCATACTTTACTTGAAACTGCAAAGTGCATATCACATACAATTCTTGCTTCCCTAGTTGAATTTTTTGCATTAGGTAAATATAATTTATTTCCACCACCAACATATTGAACTCCAAAGTAAATTATATCTAATGTTTTATCTCCTATAGTTTTATTTATTTTTTCTAAAGTATCTCTGCTATATAATGTATCATCTCCATCTAAATGTACTATGTATTCTCCTTGTGCCAAATCAATTGCAATATTTCTTGATGCACTTAAGCCTACATTTTTTTCATTGTTTATTACTCTTATTTTTCCATTAGATTTTTTCTCATACTTTTTTAATACCTCTAATGTATTATCTTGTGAACCATCATTTACAATCAATAATTCATAATCTTGAAAAGTTTGGTTTAAAACACTTTCTATTGCTGTATCCACAATTTTTTCTAAATTATAAGCACACATTATGACTGAAAATCTTTTTACATTATTTTCTTGCATATTTCCTCCTTCAATATTTAGGATTTCATAAATTATATTTTAATGTAATTTATAATAAATAGTCCTATTATTTCTAAAAAAAATATATGTAACCTTTAATATTATACTACTGATACGAATGTTTGTCAAATTTCAAATGAATTTCAAAACTCAATTTTTCTCTAAAAATCAACCACTGCAACGGTTACAGTGATTGATTTCCATATTCTTAATTTTTCATTAATTTCTATCTTCTTAAGCACATATTTCTTCTTATTTGTATTAAATCTTGAACACCTCTACTTTGCTCTTTAATAATATTTTCAGCAACATTTTTCAATCTACTATCAATTTGATATTTCAATACATTTTCACACATTGCAATCGCACCTTCATGATGTGGTATCATTTCACCTATAAAATCAAAATTTATGTTTCTATATCTAGGACTATTTCGCATTCCATTAACCATATTATTTACAATTTCTAAGTACCTTTCATTATAATTTTTAACATCACTCGGACTATTAGAAAAATATTGTGTTGTATTAGAAATAAATCTCATTTGTTCTATCCCATTAGTTTGCTCATTAATTATGTTATTAGCTATATTAATCAAAGGCTGGTAATGAGTATATTCTAGTAAATTTTGACACATATATATTGCTGCTTGATGATGAGGTATCATTGTTTTTATAAAATCTATGGTAATATTTCCAGTAATCTGCTGTGATAACATCTCCTCTCTCATTTTATTTAAAATTTCAAAAAACCTATCTAAATATCTCCTACAATATTCCATTTTTACACTCTCCTTTAATATATTTTATTTATAATATTAAAATATGTTACAAAGTTTTTTAAAGAATTGTATAAAAAATAAAATATGGGAAATATTACTATAAAATAATTAAAGGAGGAAAATAATATGACCAGTAAAGAGCTTTTATATGTTGAAGATGCTTTAGGCCACGAAACATTTTTAAAATCTTGTGCATGTACCACTTCTGAGCAATTACAAGATGAAAACCTAAAAAAATATATGAAAGAATTAGAGCAAGAGCATACTGAAACTCTCAACAAATTTTTAAATTTATTATAGAAAGGAAGTTATTTATGGATAAAGAATTAATGGAAAAACATCTATTAATTGTAAAAGGTGTTTGCGATTTATATTTGCACGGAACTATAGAATCTACAACTGCTGAAGTTCATTCAGCCTTCAAAGATGCTTTAAACAAATCTTTAGATATACAAAACAAATTATATAATCTTATGTCTGAAAAAGGCTGGTATCACACAGATACAGCCGAACAAACTAAAATTGAAACTGTTAAGCAAAAATTTTCTAACTCAAATTAATTTACTTTAGGAAGCATAGGAACGCTTTATATTACTTATTTTTCTATGGCGTTCCCTTGATTCTTCCATAAAATTCTATTATTTTCTATTATGTAAGTAATCTTATTCTCATCTACTAAATATGATATATAAGATTTTATTGTACTACCAACAAGTACATATTGATTCATATTCATTGTTAAATTATATTTATCAAAAATCTCTTTTAAAATTTCTTCAAATGTATGCTCTATTTCACAAATTTCAATTATTGAATTTAATATTTCATTTATCTTGTCTTTATTTAATTGTATTAAATAATCAATATTTTCTGTTGCTTCACAATGAGAAGGAATATATAATTTTCCATTCAAATTTTTTAATTGTTCTAAAGTATTTAAGTATTCCTTAATATCATAAATAAAAAATACATGATATTTTTTTATAGTTTCTTCTGAAAATAAAGAATCTGCTAAAAAATATACATCATCAGAAGTTTTTATGCCTATCATATCAAAAAAATGACCTTTTAAATTTATACACTCCAAGCCCTCTGGCAAATTATTATTAATATTTTCAACTTCTGTACCATTAGCTAGTAATGTTTTATTTCTAAGATTTTTAAATGGATAACCGCCATATAAAAAAGATGGTTCTAATATTGGATTTTCAGAAAAAGACTTTTCTATTCCATACCCTAAAATCTTACAATTTGTTCTATCTTTTATAACTTTATTTCCACCTATATGGTCTGCATTTGAATGAGTATTAATAATTCCTGCTACTTTCCAACCATTTTCTTCAACTATTTTTAAAATCTTCTTTCCAGCATCTTTATCATTACCTGAATCAATAAGCCAAACATTTTCATTATCTACTTTATATATTCCAATATTAGTTGGATTTTTAATATAATACGTCTTTTCTCCTACCTTACAAAGCTCCATAAAGTTATTCCCTCTTTCTTTTTTGTTATATTATATTATAAAAATAAAAAATTTAAAAGCCCAAATTTATTTTAATTTTTTTATACATAAATCATGAAAAATATGTATTTTATTTATTATCCCAACCACGAAGCTCATTCATAAAATATATATTTTTCGTAACTTAATTCTTTATAATAGGTTAAAAGTTTTAATATATTTATTTAGTTATGGTTTGTGGGGACCGTTTTAGAAAATGTTATGAACGTTAGAGAATTACATTTTCTTAAATGGGGAGAATAACTAAATAAATATATTAAAACTTTTTGTCGTATATTCATTATAACATAAAAAAAATACTGAAACTTAAATAAATTTCAGTATTTTTAGTTATTTTACATATTAATCTTTACCAAAAATCTCATTCATTCCATTCATATAGAACTTCTTTTGAGCTATTTTTTCTTCAACACCATTTAATGCCTCACCAAATCTTTGAAAGTGAACAATCTCTCTTTCTCGTAAATATTTTAATATGTCTACTACTTCTTTATTATCAGCACATAAATCAATTAATTTTTCATAAGTTGCTCTAGCTTTTTGTTCTGATACAACTACAATAGTACAACAAATTGATTTTTGGTTGGCTTTTCAATCTCAATTGTTTTACAAGTTTCCTCTATATTACAACTAAAATAATATAACATTTAAATTTTCCAATGTATTTTAATGGTTTTCTTTTTAGTTTTAGTATCTTTCTGACCAATCTCTATATATTCAATTAAATTATCTACCATTTCTCTTGACAGTTCCATTACATTTATATATTGCTCTAATAATTCTTTATTTGACTTTGCCATTTCTTGCTCACTTGAAATTTTTAATAATTTATCCTTCTTTTTTATCAACTGCTGTTCTATGGTTTCTTTATCTTTTCTTAACTCTGTACTTAATGATATAAACTCTTCTTCTGTAATATGCTCATTTACCTTCTGCATAAATAAATCTTTTAATGCTTTTGAATATTTATTTATATTTCCCTCATATTGAGATATTTCTTCATGCAATTGTTCTTTTTCACTTCTAACTTTCTTAAAAATAATGCTTTCTTCCAATTCGTCTACATTTAAGTATTGCTTTATTAACAAATTTAATTCTCTTAAAACTGCCTCTTTTAATCCCTTCTCTGATATAAAACTACCTATACAATCATTTTTATTTACTTGCCTTGTAGGACATCTTAAATATCTAGTATTGTGTGATTTACAAGATTTCATAGTATAACCACAATATTGACATTTACATTTATGAGCAAATATACCTATTTTTCCATCTTTATATGGCTTATAATTGTTATTTCTTTTTCTTTGCACACTATTCCATAAATCAATGTCAATTATCGCCTCATGCGTTCCTTCAACTCTAAACCACTGATCCCTTGACCTACGTTTATTCTTTTTTGTTCTAAAAGATACACTGCCATACTTACCTTGCACCATGTTTCCTATGTACATTTCGTTTTCCAATATATCCGATATTGAAAAATATTTCCATTGTGTACCTAACTTGTTTAATGGAGTTCTATATAAAATACCTTGTTGCCTTTTATACTCCGTTGGATTTGGTATTCCTTGATTATTTAGTTCTCGTGCTATAGATGTTTTTCCCATGCCCTGATTATATAATGAAAATATCTGTTTTACAACTTTTGATGCAACTAAATCAATAATTAAATGTCCTTTTTTATTAGGATCTTTTAAATAACCATACAACGGAACACTACCAATATATTCTCCCTTATTTCTTTTTATGTCAAGTGCTGATTTTATACTATCTGACATATCTTCGATGTACCATTGATTTGTTAGTCCATTAATTTGAATAGATTTTCTATTTCCTTTTTGTGATGTATCTGTATTATCAACTAAACCAATAAACCTAACATTCCATTCTTTAAATTTTTCAAGTACATACTGCTCAACTATAATGCTATCTCTTGTAAATCTATTTAAACTTTTGCATAAAACAATATCAACTTCTCCATGCTTTGCTAACTCTAATACTTTATTATAATTTGGTCTATCTTGATTCATTCCTGCCCAATCCTCATCAACAAATATACCTACTATATCCCAATCTTCATGGCTATTTGCATATTCTGTCAACATTATCTTTTGATTTTTTATACTCTCACTTTCATCTTCCTTATTTTTCTTATTCCTATCTTCTTGTGATAATCTGCAATAAATAGCTACTCTATACTTTTTCTTTTCCTTAACTGCTTTTATTTCTTCTATTTTATTATTAGAAAGGACAGTATGTGGAATTTGCAAAGTATTTATTTTATCCATTTTATAATTTCCTCCTATTAGAAAAAAATAAAATGAACCAATACTATCTGCTACATCTATAACACATAATATTGGTTCTTGTAAACTGCTCTTTCTAATTTTTATTTATTTAACATTAAATTTACTACAACTTGCCAAATTTCATTAAAAGCATAACTTCTATCTGTTTCACTCTTTGAAATAAAAACATTCTTACATACTATTTTATCCATCTTCAATACACCTCGTTTAATAAAATCCTATTCAATAGACAAAACACTTATGCATGGTTATTTTAACAAATAAATTTTATTTATCTATTAATAGCTCCGTGTACTTTACAATGATTAGCATATAAACTAATAGTAAATTTTAATAATTCTATTTAAAAATGTACTGCAATTTTACTGTAATTAATTTAAAAGAAAACTCTCTCTCAAGAGAGAGAGAGAAAAAGACTTGGTCTTTTTTGCTAAACGAAGGAGAATGGTCATCCTTCAATTTCCACCTTCAAAAAGGTGATGTGGGCTCCCTGTGGAAGCTCAGTCGCACCCTCTTGAAGTCGTGGCCCAACGTACTGTGCCACATACAAAATATCATCTTTTTCAAGATGGATATTTTGCCGGCACGCCGGTACGTCGAACCCAAGAATGCTCGATACGACTCTCGCCGTATCGGCATGGCCAATAGCTGAAACTGCGTCCTGCGGAACCGTCAAAGGTTCCACCTTCTTCACCCGCACCAACGTGACATCAGTCACGTCGATCATGTTTAGCGAAAACGCATTACTGAGATACTTCTTCATAAGGCAATTCTCCTTTCGTCTCGCCCAGAAGTCTAGGCGGAAATAGATAAATAAATTTTCAGTACAAATATATTATAGCATAATTTACATAAAGTGTCAAATCACACAAAATGTGCTGACAGGACAAAGACATGAAATTACTTTTTGAAATTATATAATACACTTATATCAAGAATTACATAGTTTTTTTGAAACAAATTTTTGAAAAAAATTGGTTACTTTTAAAAATACTGCTTTTTCAACACTCACAGCGTATTTTTTTATTTTAAAAGTCTCAAAACTATTGATTTTTTAAGTTTGAAGGCTATCAAAAAAATTTTTCATGTCTTTGTCCTGAATTAATATATAATATTCTTAAAAAAATATCATCTTTTAAATATATTATCAGGATTATATTTTTCTCTTAATTTATCTTGATATTTTCTTTCATTCTGTTTTAATAAATTATTATAGTCTACTTTTTGTTGAGGATTACACCAATAATTTATATATATAGTTGCTAGTATATCTTTTGTCTTTTCTTTTAAATTCATTTCATTTATTTTTTTTGAATGATCTAAATTAGAGATATAATTAGCAGACTTGTTGTTTTCTAAAAATTCTTTGAAACTTCTTGGTATTTTATCTGTATATAATTTATCCATATGATTTAATATGTCTAAAGTTTCAGAAATACCCTCACTAAATTCTATATTTCCCATAATTAACTCCTTTGGTTATTCTTGACTACCTATTGTAAACTCATTATCTTTTGATTTATCTTTCGTCTTTTCTGAAATTTCTTCTACAACTTTATTTAAATCTTCTAATGTTCTATCTAATATTGCATCTTTAACCTCTTCAACACTATGTAATTTTGAAGCTTTTTCTTCATGAATATCTATATCATCTTTAGTTTCACCTAATATAATACTTTTTTCTTCTTCCAATAATGAAATTTTATGTTCTATTTCTTCAAGTTCAGCTTGTTTTTGTTCATCTGTTTTTGATTTCCATAAATCAATCTGCTTTTGATTGACTATCTTTCCTCTTTTTTCTATTGGCTTTGGACCTTCTTGTATTATAGTTTTTTGTTGATTAAGCTTTTCAATTTCTTTATTTGGTTTTAAAATAACAGCTTCTGACATAACATTTTCTATTGCATTTAATCTTGAAATTCTCAATTGTTTTGTATCGATAATTTCGCCATTTTTTACTATCTCATCACTTTGTGCCATAGCATCTGCTTTACATAAAGTAATTAAATTTTTCATATCATTTAATGTTGGTTTATAACCATCTAATTTTTTCTTGATAGATTCATATATTTTAGAAACTCTATCAGGCGTTACATCTTCAAGTTTTGAAATATTAATAAAATCATCATGACATTGGATTAAAAAATTTATCTCATCTATTTCTTCTATTGAATAACCTAATTTAGTTAATATATCATTTGCTAAATTTGCAGACTCTTTTGCATGTCCAATAAATTGTGTTTGTCCTGTTTTTTCATTTAATTTTGCAACCTCTGGTTTACCAATATCATGAAAGAAAGCTGCAACTTTTACTTTTAAATTACTTGATTGTACTCCATCAACTGTTCTTAAAATATGTTCAAATAAATCATATTGATGGTTTACATTATTTTGACTTCCATATTCAACAGTTTTTAAAAAAGTTTCTCCAAATGTTTTTACTAACTCTTCTCTAGGTAATTGTAAAAAATATTCTGTAATATTTTTCTTGCTTAATATATCTTCAAATTCTTTCTTGTTCATTTTTATTTCTCCTTTCATATATACTATATTTTTTATAACATAATTTCAATATTTTTTCAATACTGTCCTAAGATATAACTCATGGCTTAGAGCTAAGAATGCCAGGACTAAAACATGAAAAAATTTTTTCATGTCTTAGTCCTGATGTGCTGATATTCTTGTATAGTAGCATTTCTTATTTTCCTTATAACATCTGCTATTAATACAAAATAATACTTTAAAATTATGTTGTACTATTAAAAGTTTAACATCTGCTGCTAAATCTTCTGTTAAATCTGCAACTGGATCTCCTTTTACTGCAATATATGATGCTGTATGCTTAAGGATTCTTTTCTGTGGTATCCTTATTTATACTGCAACAACTGATGCAATTTTGATAAAGATGCCATCAATCATTACTTATCTTTGAAAAAACTAATTTTAAATTTATATTATGTTTACTATCAACTTCAATTTTATCTATCAAATTATTCAATGCCTGTTTAGTTACATTATTTGTTCTAAAAAAATTCTCAGAAAGCTCTTTAATTTGATTATAGCTTATTATATGTCTATTTTTCTCAAATTCTATTTTGGATTCTAAATCGCAAATTTGCTTTTTGCAACTTGCTATTTCATTTTCTTTTTGAACTTTAATTGATAAAAATGTTTCACTATTAATTATGTTTTCAAGTTTATCATTATATGTTATTTTTATTTGTTCATTTAATTTATTTATTTTGACAAGTAAATTTTGTTTTTCATTTTCCAACCTATGATATTCAAAATTGATAATTTTTTCTAAATTATTCATAACTGTTTTTATATCATCATCATTAAAATGAATACTTTTACATTGATTTTCTATAATTGAAACAATTAAATTATATAATTTTTTACTACTAATAGATTTCGTATTGCTACATTTTCTATTTACTCCTTTATTTGCTTCAGAACATATATAAGAATTAATTTCACATTTTTCGCCTTTTTTAGTAGACTTTTCTTTATGCTTTAATGTTGAAATACTACCACATTCTTTGCAATATATTAACCCCTTAAAAATATCATCATATTTTCGCTTACGATTATTTTTAAATTTATTTTTGAGCATTTGACATTTATTAAATGTTTCTATATCAATTATTGGTTCATGTGTATTTTCAACTATTATTTGGTTTTCTTTTGTATTTATAATTCTTTCTTTTCTTCTAAAGCTTGGTTTTACAGTTTTTGCTCCTACCATTGTTCCAATATATACAGGATTACTAACAATTCTTGTTATTGTAATTTCTTTCCATCCTTCTGAATTTGCTTGTACTCCTTTTATTTTCAAATACTCTCTAGGTGGTATAATTTTTCTCTCATTTAAACTTTTTACTATTTCTGTACGAGTATAGCCTTTTGAATATTTTTCAAAAATTTCTTTTATAATTTCAGATACTTCTTCATCAATTATTAATTTATTTTTATTATTAGAACTTTTTTTATATCCATAAGGAGCAGTATTTCCCTGAAATAACCCTTGTTTGGCTTTTGCAATTTTTACTGCTTTTATTTTTCTTGAAGTTTCCTTTGGATATTGCTCACTCATTACAGCTTTAAATGGAATAAAGTCATCATCTTCCTTATAATATGTATCAATCGTATCTTCTGTTGCAGTAATAAATCTAACTTTTTTTAATGGAAAATATTCTTGATAATATCTTAATACTTCGTTTGTTTTACGTCCAAGCCTTGTTAGGTCTTTTACAACTACCATATTAATCATCTCATTTTCTATATCATTGATCATTTCTATAAAACCTGGTCTATTGAAGTTTGTACCTGTATATCCATCATCAGTATAATCTTTTACAATAATAAATCTATTTTGTGGTTCTTTTTTTGAAAGCTCTGCAACGTATTGTCTTAAAATTTTGTCTTGATTAGATATACTTTCACTTTCTTTTTTTCCATCATTGTCATCTCGTGATAATCTTTTGTACAGTCCAACATAAAATTGATTTTCATATATGTTGTCTAATTTTTGCAATTTAGCCTCCTTATCTTAAAAGCATCATAAAATATAAATGGCTATTCTAATCTCTTTCAAGAATCTTTTTAGTACAATATTCTTCAAATATTTGTAGCATAATATTTCTTAAATCTTGATTTCCATATTTAATTTTAATGTTATAATTCACTTCTCCCATATACAACACCTCGTTAAATAAATATTATCAGGATTTGAATTTATTCATAAAACATGCCATTATTATCTTCTAAAAGTATAAACAGCAAAAGCAAAGAACTTTTAACTCTTTGCTTTTGATTACAATAAAATTATTCTTTATCTTAATTTTTTTATGTAACTAGTATAACAATATTTTTCAATAGTCTCTAATATACAAATTGTATTATTCATCTATAATTTCCTCAAAACGATACTTTTGAATTACATCTGGATATTTCTTATGATCTACTTCAGATAAAAACATATCTAATGGTCTTGCATAGATACCGTCTTTATGATTTGTTTTTCCATTATTATCCATACATCGATAAACTACTAATTTTTCTCCTGTTTCACTGTGTTCAGCTACTGTAATTACAAATGAGCTTGCTCCTTTAAAATGTCTCCACATTGTAAATGGTTTCACTTCTCTATTTTCCATATCAATTTCTCCCTTAAAATTTATTATAATATAATTATAAATTAAATGTACTGTAAAAACAAGTTACTATTTCATTTTATAATTTTATTTTTATCAATATTTCCTGTTTCTAAAAGCAATTTATCAAAATCAGAAATAAATTTTTTATCTTGAATTATTTTATACTTTTCATATTCATTTTCTGCTTTTTCAATTGCTTGTTTATGAGAAATCTTTCCAGAATCTTGCAATACTTCTTTTTTTCTAAATTTTAATAAATTATCTGTCTCACTTATCCAATCTTTCATTGTCATTACTTGATTATCTTCAGCCATTGATTCTGCATAATCTAAAAATAAAGTTGTCAAATTGTTTAGTTTTCTTAATTCTGTTTCAGTTAAATAATTTTTTGCGATACTAACATCATATTTATATATCATTCCTTCGGGTGCTTCTTTCCAAGTAGTTAATCCCATATTTTCTTTTTCTGAATTTGCTCGTTCATAAATTAATTCAGCCGCAGTATGACTTGTTATAGCAAAGTGCAATTTATTTTGAATAATTTTAAAAAATGTATTTGCTTCTTCGGACTTTTTATCATAGTCAACAGAAGTTGTAATAAATAAATCAGTTATTTTTTGATATGCCATTCTTTCGCTTGTACGAATTACTTTAATTCTTTCTAGTAATTCATCAAAATATTGCTGATTTACTTTTCCACCTTTCAAAAATCTATCATCATCTAGCACAAAACCTTTTATAATATATTCTTTAATTATTTTATTAGCCCATTGTCTAAATTTTACTGCTTTTTTTGAATTTACTCTATATCCAATAGAAATAATCATATCTAAATTATAATACGAAATATTTCTTATAACACTTCTATTTCCTTCTTTTTGAACTTGTTCCAAAATGGAACAAGTTGAATCTTTATTTAGTTCATCTTCTTTATAAATATTATTTATATGTTTAGTTATATCAGGTCTTTGTACATCAAATAAATTAGCAATAGCTTGTGTATTCAGCCAAACATCTTCGTTTTGTAATATTACTTGTATTTTAGTATTACCATCTTCATCAGTATAAAATATAATATCATTTTCATTCCCAATTAATTTATTCTCCATATTAGCCACCACCTCATTTTTTACTCACCGCATTTTATCAAATATTCGTTCTTTTGTCAATTAATTTTGAATCGATTTATAAAAAAAACAAAAGTCTTTTTTTGACTTCTGTTTTAAAATATTATTGGCTCAATGCTATACTAATAGAATCTATTACACCATATTCATTATAATTCATTTTGACATCATATAAATTAGAAGCATCAAAACTATCACTATATTGTGGATTATTATCTTGACTATTCAATGTAACTAAACCATATATAGAAACTTTCAAAGGCTGATCTTCATTACTAGCTCTAACTGTTTTAACTAATGAATCAATTAAATGGCCGTCTATTTCTTTTCCTTCATACGATAAAAATTTATTATTAAAAACCTTTATCTCAAACTCAGTCCAAAATGCTACTTCTTTTAATTTCTTATCTTCTTTAATTTTTAAATTAATCCTATTGATACTTATTACAGTTATAATTATAATAAATATTACAATTAATATAAAAATACCTTTTTTATTTTTTACGTTAGCTTTTTTAATATTTTTATCTATTTTTTTATCCAATTTATTTCTCTCTCCTCATTTTCTATAAATTTACTGTAAATAGTATAACATATTTTAATCAAAAGTAAAACAACTTGTACAATCAAATTTATGAACTTTCGTGAATTACATTTTCATAAATTGAAAGAATCTCCTTAACAATACCGCATCTTATGATGCTGTCCATGGATTACCTGCTGCTGATTGAGGATAAACACCCCAGCCATGATCTGTATAATAATCT
>CANRQI010000037.1 GCA_947632835.1 uncultured Clostridia bacterium | reverse complement strand
GTATGCTTATTTTAGCAGGAGTATCTTTGAATGCGATAATAGGAGATAATGGAATAATAACAAAGGCACAAGAAGCGAAAAAAATGTCAGATAAAGCAAATGATGAAGAAACTTTAAAATTGATGGTTATAGAAAATATGATGAATGAAGATGGCACAATAAATGTAGGACGAGAATTATTTGACAGAGTTGCAGAAAATGGAAATAAATGGAATATAGTAGTAGAAAAAGAAACAGGAAAAGTATATGGGACAGGATGTAGATTTGTACCTAAAGGAACTATATTGCCAAGTGGTGATGAGGCAACAACTAATTGGATAATTGATGAAGATGGAAAAATGAAGGAGTTATCAGATGATACATTTACTGAACTTGATTATACGTCAACTTTAGGTGTAACAGAAGGATTAGTTTTTAATATGGATGCAAGTAATATTGGAGAAGGTAATTCAAGTTGGGGAAATGGTATTACATTAAGATATTATGATAAAGAAATTTATTCAGATGCTACTAAAGTACAAGCTGCGTGGCAGGAAGAAGTATCTTTCGGTTCTGTTAGTGAAAGAGACGAAGGTTACGATAGATTAATATCAGAATCTAGTGAGAAATATTTTGATGAAGAAAATATGTCTTTAACTTTTGATGGTTCTAATTATGTTGAAATTTATCATGAAGATGGTTTTGATTTTTCAAAAGGACTAACGTTTGAATTTTATGGGAATATAGATAAATATACTTGTCCTTTTGGTAGTACTGGTTTTTTGCCGTTTATGGGAATTTGGCATGGAAAACATGCATTGCAAGCTGATACAAGATTTGGAATTAATGATCCAGAAGGTACTCCTGGTTTTATTTATACCCTTAATTCAATGGCAAGGTTTGATTGGTACGGAGATTGGTTTAATGATTGGAATCAACTTGCGAAGTTAGAAAGTAAACCTTTTAATAAAGATATTTATTTTACATTATCATTAAATGTTTCTGAAGAAATGATAACACAAGATCTGTATGTAGATGGAAAGTTATTAAAAAGTGGTACAATTAATCCACAATATTACGAATATTTTTTAGAACATATGCCGGAGTTGAAATGGTTAAGCATTGGCAGATGTACGATGGGTAAAGCCGGACAATGGTTTTACTTGGTTGGTGATGCCTATACTATCCGATTATATAATTTTGGTTTAAGTGTTGAGGATGTAGAAAAAAACTATGATAAAACTTTAGCATATAGGTCAACAATAAAACATTAAAATTTATTTTGTGATTATATGAGTTATGAATGGTACTGAAACTTAAATTAGATTTTAAGTTTTGGTATTTTTTCGTCATAACGTAAGAAAACCACGATAATCAGTATGCTTATTTTAGCAGGGGTATCTTTGAATGCGATAATAGGAGATAATGGGATAATAACGAAAGCACAGGAAGCGAAAAGGCTTTCAGAAGAATCAGATATAAAAGAAAGATTAGAATTAATGATCGTTGAATATGTTTCAGATGTAGAAGGAAAAGAATCATTTCAAACATATTTGACAGGAAGAAAAGGAAAAGAAATAGATGATGCATTGCAAATACCAGATCCAAATGGAAGTGGAGCAAGAGTAAATGCAGTAAAAGTAGGAGAACAGTATTATGTAATATTGGAAGAAAATGGAAAATATAAAGTAGAAAAAATGAATACAGATATGAGTAGTATAGGTGGAGGAATAACATTGGCAACACCGGAAAATTTTGAAGGAGGGACAATGGACTTCAATCCAGGAGAAGGAGGAAAATCAACATTAGTATTTAGTGATAAGATAGAAGCAGAATATAATTTTAATATACAATCAGGAGAAGTAACGATATATATAGATAATGATATGACATTGACAAATGAAGGATTAAAACGATCAGCTATAAATATAGAGCCAGGAGCGAAGCTAAATTTACATATAGCAGAAGGAAAAACATTAACAGTAAATAGTGGATTTGGAGAAGAAGGAGAAACAAATGATGGTTCAGGAGCTAATGGAGGTCCACGGTGGGTATGCAGGAATTCGAGTACCATGGATAGATAAAAATGAGGATGGAGAAAGAAATGAAGGAGAACAAGCAGAATTAAATTTATATGGAAAAGGAACATTAGTAGCTTTTGGTGGCGATGCTGGTGATGGTGGGTCTGCCATAAGTGGTAATGCTGGTGGTGGCCGGAGGTGGTCGGAGCTGGTGCTGGAATAGGTGGCTGTGGTGGAACAGGTGGAAAATCAAATGTTGGATGGTTTGGTTCTAATCGGGACTGCTTGGGATTTGAGACAATCTGGAACAGATGGGTTATCAGGAGAAAATTGTGGTTTAATTAATATAAATGACCAGTTAGTTATTTATGCTTATGGTGGTGCTGGAGGTAGTGGAGGTTTAGCTAGTTTGTTTGATTCAGGCACTGGTGGTGGTGGATATCCTGCTGCCGGAATAGGTCGGCGGAGGTGCAGGCCGGTGGGCGGTGGAGACCATATGGATGGTGCAGGAGGGTATTCTGGTGGAACGAACGAAGGATGTAGAAATAATCAATCTCATAATGGTGTCTGGTTGATTAATGATGACACAGGAACTTGCGGAACTTCTGGAGGATGTTACTATAGTAATAATTATAAGACGAAAAGTACGGGAACAGGTTATTCACGTGTGCCAGATGTTTCATTTAAGTTTTCTGTTGGTGGAAGACGGTGGTACACGGTGGGAACAAAGGTCAACTTTGTTGGATGGATTCGGCTGGGGATGGCGGTATAGCTGGAAAAGGTGGAGTGGTTAGAGTTTCAAAAGAATCTTTGATTTATGCTTATAATGGTGATATGGTAACGAATAATGATTATGAAAATATATATGAGTATGATGCGAAGGGAAATAAAACAGATACTAAATTAGAAGCAATAGCTTGTCAAATAAATAAAAATAGTTTAAATAAAATTATTCCAGCTAAGATATTTAGTCAAGATGGTATCTTGAGAGCAGTATATAAAACGAATGCTTTTTGGGAAAATAGTGAAAATAAACCTTATAAAGAAGGATATAGTTATAATGACTTTAAGAGAATATTTGGTGAAAAAATAAATGAGAGTGAAACAAGAAATATTAATGTTCCTAAAGATGAAAGCGAATATAAATTAATATGTATTAGGAGCCAGCAAGAATGTGTTAAAACGACATATATTAATCCACAAACTAATTCTTGTCAAGGCATTGGTTCAGGGGCAGGATATATAGAACTTGATAATGGAACTTATGAACAAATACCATAGATGTTATAATAAAAATAAATTATGTATTTTTGTACATAGTTTATTTTTTTACATAATGAGTTATGAAAAATATATGTTTTATGAATGAGTTTCGTGGGGACCAGCTAGTTACAGTCTGTTAAATTTTATGTTCTACAGAATTTTAAAATTTTACAGACTGTGCGTGGTTGGGATAATGAATAAAACATATACTTTCATAACTTTTGTATATTATAAAATACCGAAATTTAAACAAATTAAAGTATTGAAAATTTTGTTCTTAAGTGATATAATTTTAAAATGTATGAATGAACAGATTTTTCAGTTTGTTTAAAGATTAAAAAAGTTTAGGAGAGGACAAGATTATGGCAGAGAAAAAAGAATTAAAAAAAGATGAGTCAAATGACAAGAATGTAAAAACTAAAAGTGATTTAAAAAATAAGGAAAAAGAAAATAGAAAAGCAGAAAAGGAAAGAGAAAAAGAATTAGAAAAGAGAAAAAAAGAAGAAGATAAAAATATAAAACAAAAAATAAAAAATAATGAAAAAAGAAAAAAAGAAGATGAAAAAGCTAAAAAGCAGAGAGATAAAGAAACAAAAAGAAAAGAAAAATTAGCTAGAAAAGAAGAACTTCAAAAACAAAAAGAGAAAATGGCTAAAATGTCTGGAGAAGAACTTGAAAGATATAAAGCTCAATTAAAAGAAGAAAAAAGAAGAGAAAAAATGTATAAAAAAGAAAATAAGAAAAAAGTGGAACCTATGAAGATTTTTTCTGTAATTTTAGCAACATTATTATGTTTAATGATGCTTTTATCTGTTGCTGGAACCCTTATAATATATTTAGTAAGAGGCTAGAAATAATATAAAAGGAGGTAACTTATTTTATGTTTCAAAATTTAATGTATTCTATACAAAATTTTTATCAAATTAGAATAGTTGAATATTTTGAATCATTGTATGAAAATCCCTTAAAGTTAGTATTTGGAATATTGGATATTGCAATAGTTATATTTTTAATATATAAAGCCGTAAAAATTTTACGAAAAACTAGGGCATGGCAATTATTAAAAGGTATAGCAGTTTTAATAATTTTAACATTAGTTACTGGGTGGTTGAATTTTGGTATTTTAAATTATATATTGTCTTCGGTTATGATGTATGGAGGTTTTGCTTTAATTGTAGTATTTCAACCAGAACTTAGAAGAGGATTAGAGCAACTTCGGAACTAATAAATTAAAAAAATTTTTTGGTATGACCAAAGAATTAGAAAGTAAAACGAAAGAAACTGTTTATAGAGTAGTAATTGCTACAACTGAACTAGCTAAGCATAAAACAGGTGCATTAATTGTTTTAGAACGTGATATAAAAATAAAAGATATAATAGATACTGGAATATATATAGATTCAGAAGTTTCGCCACAATTATTAGTTAATATATTTGTTCCTAATACTCCGTTACATGATGGTGCAGTTGTTATTAGTGATAATAAAATTGCAGCAGCTTCTTGTATGCTTCCATTATCTAGTGATCAAGATATTTCAAAAGATTTAGGAACTAGGCATAGAGCAGCTATTGGGCTTTCAAAACAAAGTGATAGTATAGTAGTTGTAGTTTCTGAAGAAACAGGTAAAATTTCTATAGCAAGAGATGGAACACTAACTGCTGATGTTAAGGAAGATGTACTTAAGAAAATTTTATTAAAAAATATGATATTAGAAAGTAAACAAAACGTAGTAAATCAAGATACTAATTCTGTAATAAAAGTAGAAGATAAAAAAACAAGTGAGGGATAATATGATTACTAAGGAAGAACTTAATTATAAAAATTTTTTGAGAGCTTTGGAAAGTTTAATATTAGAAAAGGAATTTAACCAAAAATTAAAAGAAGTAATTAATATAGATAAAAAACATTTTGAAAAAGAGATAGATATAAACATTTTAAAAGATATTATAGATGATTATAAAACAAAAGAAATTAATGAGAATAGTTATAAAAAAATTCAAGTGTTGTTATATGGAAATCCTGAGATAGTTTTTAAATTATGTATTGAGGCTGTGAGAAATAATGTTTCAATGATTATTGGAATAGAAGATTTTTGTGTTGCTCAAAATACTTTAATATTAAAAATTGTAGATATGGCTTTAAAAAATTGTAAATTAAAATTAAATATAAAGTTAGAAAATTTATTATCTGATGAAAAGATAATGAAAAATAATGAAAATGTTGATTTTACATTATGTGTTGGAAATAGTAATACATATAATTCTTTAGAAAACAAAATTAATGATTTACGTTTTTATCCTTATAATATTTTTGATATTTATATTGAGGGAGATGAATTTGAAGAACTAAAATCAAAGCTTTTTGATTTTGCAATGTTAAATGGTTATGAATTTGAAATATTAGATTCTGATATTGAATTTGATGATATTATAGATGTTATAAATGAAAATGGATATGGATTTTGTAGTATATTGTTGTCAAAAGATAGAAAAAAACAACAAAAATTTAAAGAAGAAATTGGTTCAGAATATGTTGTAATTAATAAAAATCCATTTACTGAAATAAATTTTAAATTAGAATTATAAATAAGAAGGGAAATAAAAGATGATAGTTGCTAAAGGTATAAGTGGAGTTTTACATAGCATGGTTTTGAGTGAACCGTGTAAGGAAATGATATGGACTGGCTATCCTGCGATAAAATATATTGATAAATATTCTATTAGAGATGATAAAAAAAGAGAAGAAGTAAAAAATAAATTAGGAAGAATGGAGAAACTAATAAGAGATTTAAGAGAAATTTTAAATAGTAAAATAGTTCCTTCAAAAGGTGGATATAATATTGCAGAAATCACACAACAAATTGAAGCAATTAATTCATGGTTAATCAATGATATTATAAAAACAGGTGTATATAATGCTGATTTTTTGGTTGTAGCTATAGTAAGAACTTATGAAGAAATAAAAAGTAAATATCCTAGTGAAATAAAAGCTATTAAACCAGCTCAAAGAGAAAATATAGAATATATAGTAAATGAGGTTAATACTGATCATCCTTTAGTTTTATTAGATAAATATTCAACAGAAGATAATAGAGCAATTGTAAAAATTTTTCCTACACCTACTCAAGAAAAACAAGTATTTTTTAAAAATAATAGAGAAAAATTTAATAAAAATATGCAAAAAATCTTACATAAAAAAAATCCTACAGAAGAAGAAAAAAGAGCTTGGATAGAGAATATGGGTAGATTTATTAGAAGCTCAGATATTTTATCAGTTGTTGACTATCAAATTTTTGCTGAACTTATTACTGAATCAACATTCTTTAATTATTTAATTGATGAAGGCTTGTCAAAAGAAGAAATATTAGATATTGTTAATCCAATCAGTGTTGCTGTAAATCAATATAATTATAATGATAAAGACATAAAAATTCATGCAAAACTACAGGCAGAATATATTTTTAGATATGTAGATTATATAAATTTAGATAAATTGTTTTTAATATTTGCTTCTAGAGGTTTGGAATTTTGTGAGAACTTTATAACAGATTTAAAATATGAAGACTATGTAGATGTTAGAGCAACTAAAGTTGAAAAAGCTAATAAAAAAGAAAAAGATTATACATTAGATGAAATTATAGATAGTGATGATAATGTAGCTTTTAAGCAATTGGAAGTTTGTATTAAAACGTTGAGAGAAGATATTGAAACAATATTAAATTCAAGAATGATTTCTTCTTATACAAAAATTTCTGGTGAAGGTTTAGAAGAACAAACTGTTAATTCTGCTAAAGAAAAATTAAAAAATTTTTGTGGAAATATTTATTTAACTCCTAATATGAGTGAATATTTAATATATGAGTTATATAATAATACCAAAGAATTTTGGAGCTATCCAGGTTTATTGGAAAGATTAAATTTATCACAAGAAGATTGTTCATTTTTTATTGCACGTGGAAAGAAAAATACTGTAAATTTATTAAATTCAGGGCTAGTTTCTAAGGATTTTGTTATTGAAACTTTGAGAAATTTAATAAAAGGAGAAATGCCAGATTTTAAACAACATTTATCTCAAAAGTATATGTGGAATGAAAAAAATATTTCTTTTTTACAAAATATTCCTTATAGTGATCCAAGTGAAATTTATAAAGAATTAAAAAAAGAAAAATTAATAGAAGAAATAGACATAAAACAAAGCTATGATAATGGAAAAATCGACATTGAAGAAATTGAACAATTGAATGTTGATGAAAGCAAAATGTTTGAATTGGTAAGTGACCAAGAATTAATTGAATTGTATAAAGAATATGGAGAAGCATTTTTAGAATATAGAAATGATAGTTCTGTACAGAATGAACAAAAATTGCAAAAAGTTAGAGAGAAAAAAGATAGAAGTTTAATTTTTTATAGAAAATTTAAGTTAAATAGGTTAACAGAAGAACAAAGAACTGAAAATGCTGAAGAATTAATTTTAAATTATTATGCCGATTTAGATTCTGATACAGATGAAAATATGTTAGAAGTTCTAGGTGAAATGTATAAAGATAGGTTGGTTAATTTTGAAAGTATTCAAAATACTGATGAGGAGTTTTTAAAATCATTATTGGTAGATATAATGTTAAAAAGAGGTCAACTTACTTTAAAAGATACAATGCAACTTAGAAATATACTTTCTTTTGAAGAAATCAATAGTATAGTGTGTGATGCTTTAGAAGATAAACAAATTGACGAGAATCAAAAATTTGTATTAGTTATGAATATATTTCATAAAAATACAAAGGAGGATAAGGAAGCACGTCAAAAATATTTGAAGCAATTTAAGTTTATAGCATATAGTGGTGATTTAAAATCTAAAGTAATCTCTCCAAATGCTGGAACTACAGTGGGAGATTCAAATGATGACATTAATGAAGAAGGTATGTCTAAAAATGGTAGTAGTTTATATTCACAAAATATTTATCCAGATTATATAAAGTGGCTATTTATGCAAAGTATTGATGAAAATGCTATTGTAAGAAAATATGCAAATGGATATGTTGAATTTTATTTACCAAAATTTGATGATAGAATTATTGAAAAGTATTATGATGTAGAACGTTATACATATAAAATAAAGGAAACACCAGTTTATGGTGTAGCAACAAGTATAATTTCAGATGCAAATTTTAGAGCAAATCAAGGTAAATTAGTAAGAAATGTTAAATCTATGAGTGGAAGTAATCTTGAAGTAATAGATACAAAAGTGTTAAATCATATTGTTCCTAGAAAAGATAAAGTAATACATTATACTAAAAGTGTAGATAAAAATTGGATGAGATCTTTGGTGCAACATTTAGGAATTAACTTACAAGTTGATAGTAGATATACATCTGAAGAATTAGAGTTACTTAATTCTACAATTAATTCTTTAGAAAATTTATATGAGCAAAGATAATATAATGTAAAAATAAACGGAGAGTAAGATGCGAAACATAAAATTAACAATAGAATATGATGGAAAAAAATTTAATCGGGTGGCAAAAACAGCCGAATAAGTTAAACATTCAAGGTGAAATAGAAAGAGCAATTTTTGATATTACAGGCGAAGAAGTTGATTTAATTGCTTCTGGTAGAACAGATGCTGGTGTACATGCTTTAAATCAAGTTGCTAATTTTAAATTAGAGAGTGAGAAATTACCAATTGAAAAGGTTGCAATAGCATTAAATTCTAAATTAAAAAATAGTATTAGAATAAAAAGTGCAGAAGAGGTAGATGAGAAATTTCATAGTAGATATTCTGTGCATTCTAAAACTTATAGATATATAATAAATAATTCAAAATGTGGAAGTGCTATTTATCGTGAATTAGAATATAATTTTCCTATGAAATTAAATGTAGAAAAAATGCAAGAAGCAATAAAATTTTTTATTGGTGAACATGATTTTAAAGCATTCAAAGCCAGTGGAACGAGTAGCAAAAGTAGTGTTAGAACTATTTATGATGCAAAAGTTATTTATGAGGAACCTAGAATTATAATTGAACTTACTGGAAACGGATTTTTATATAATATGGTAAGAATAATAGCTGGAACTCTTGTAGATGTTGGACTTGAAAAGATAAAGGTGGAAGATATATCAAATATTATAAATGATGGAGATAGAAAAAAAGCTGGTAAAACATTGCCACCTCATGGATTGTATCTAGTTAATGTGGATTATTAAATATTAAAAAGAAGGGAAATATAAATCAATAAATGAGAATTGATAAATTTTTAAAATTGTCAAGAGTAATAAAAAGAAGAACTATAGCGAATGAAGCAGCAGATAGTGGAAGAATTTCTGTAAATGGAAAGGTTGTAAAAGCTAGTTATGAGGTTAAAGTAGGTGATATAGTGGAAATAAAGTTTGGAGATAAAATTTCAAAATTTGAAATTTTGCAAATTCCGCAATCTCAAAAGCTAGTTGGGGAAGTTATAAGAATATTATAATAAATGGAAATGGCTCCTAGATTTAATTAATCTAGGAGCCATTGAACACATAGGGAGACCATATCCGAATGCAAAAAACAAAGGTGTTTTTTATTTTTAATAGAAAATTCTGCAATTATAGTAGCCGCATTATTTAATTGTGATTTTAAATTTGGATATTCGTGTCGGTACGGTCTGTGGATCAGTTAGCCACATTAAATTTTTTACCCATGTGTTCATATAGACGGCGTTTTTGGTAACATGGAACTTACATAAAGCTCATGTTACGTTAACACCTCCTTTCACATAACTCATGTATCACTACATGAGGTGCGAGACGTTCTCACGTCCATTAATAAGTACGATAAATATTATAGTACGGAAAATGGAAACTGTCAATACTTTTTTGAAAAAATTTTACAGACTGTGCGCAGTTGGGAGAACGAATAAAACATATATTTTTCGTAATTTATATATTTTCAAAAAAACACCGAAACTTAAGTTAAAGTTTTCATTGATAATTAAATGGAAATGTGATATATTTTGAGTGAAGAAAATTTGTAGTTAAAAGGAGTAAAATATGCCAGAATTTGTTCATTTGCATGTTCATAGCGAATATAGTTTATTAGATGGAATGTGCAGAATTAAAGATATCCCAAAGAGAGCAAAAGAACTTGGAATGAAAGCTATTGCACTTACTGATCATGGAGTTATGTTTGGTTCAGCTTTGTTTTTTCAAGAATGTCAAAAAGAAGGAATAAAAGCTATTATTGGTTGCGAGGTATATATTGCTCCCCGTAGTAGGTTTGATAAACAAGTTGGGATTGATGATAAATATTCTCATTTAATTTTACTTGCTAAAAATAAAATAGGTTATCAAAATTTGATAAAATTAGTTTCTATTGGTTTTACAGAAGGTTTTTATAGTAAACCTAGAATTGATAGAGAAATTTTAAAAGAACATTCTGAAGGTTTAATAGTTTTAAGTGCTTGCTTGGCAGGTGAGGTAAATAAAGCTATTTTAGCTGGTAATATGCAAGAAGCTGAAAATATTGCTTTATGGTACAAGGAAGTATTTGGAGAAGATTATTATTTAGAGATTCAAAATAATGGTTTAAGAGAGCAAATTTTAGCAAATCAAAAATTAATTGAGTTATCTAGAAAATTAAATATTCCGCTTGTTGCTACAAATGATGCGCATTATTTAAAAAAAGAAGATAGTTTTAATCATGAAATTTTACTTTGTATGCAAACAGGCAAGCGCATTACAGATGAAGATAGAATGCGTTTTGAAACAGATGAATTTTATATAAAGAGCCCAGAAGAAATGTCAGATTATTTTGAAGCTGTTCCAGAAGCAATAGAAAATACAGTTAAAATTGCAGATAAATGTGATTTTGAATTTGAGTTTGGTGTTACGAAATTGCCTAATTATGATGTTCCAAAGGAATATGCTACACATTATGATTTTTTTAAAGAATTGTGTTTAAATGGAATTGAAAAGAGATATGGTAAAAATCCTAGTAAGGAAATTATGGATAGAGTTGAGTATGAATTATCTGTAATTTCGAAAATGGGATATGTTGATTATTATTTAATTGTTTGGGATTTTATTCATTTTGCTAAAAATAATGGAATTACTGTAGGACCTGGTCGTGGTTCAGGTGCGGGTTCAATTTTAGCTTATGCAATAGAAATAACGGATATAGATCCAATAAAATATAATTTACTTTTTGAAAGATTTTTAAATCCTGAAAGAGTTAGTATGCCAGATTTTGATGTGGATTTTTGTGATGAGAGAAGAGGAGAAGTTATTGATTATGTTACTAGAAAATATGGTGCAGATCATGTTTCACAAATAATTACATTTGGAACTTTAGCAGCTAAAAATGTAATAAGAAATGTTGGAAGAGTATTAAATGTGCCACTTTTAGAAGTTGATAAAATAGCTAAAATGATACCTTTTGAGCCTCATATTACCATTGAAAAGGCATTAGAAGAAAATAAGGAATTGAGAAATATATATGAAGAAGATGAAGAAATTAAAAGATTAATAGATATTTCTCAAGCTTTAGAAGGAATGCCAAAGAATGCTTCTACTCATGCTTGTGGTGTTGTTATAACAAAAGATCCAGTAGATACTTATGTTCCATTATATGTAAATGAGGGGAATGTTGTAGCAGAATATACAATGACACTTTTAGAGCAGTTAGGACTTTTAAAAATGGATTTTTTGGGGCTTAGAACATTAACTGTTATAGAAAATTGTAAAAAAATGGTTAAAGAAAACAGGGGAATAGATGTTGAATTTGATGAAGAAATGAATGATAAAAATGTTTATCGTTTATGGCAAGAAGGAAAAACTTATGGAATCTTTCAATTTGAAAGTACAGGAATGACTAATTTTATGAAAGAACTTAAACCAGATTGTTTGGAAGATTTAATAGCAGGAGTTTCTTTATATAGACCTGGTCCTATGGATCAAATTCCAAGATATATAAAAGGAAAGTTAAATCCAGGGCATAATGAGTATACTCACCCAGCATTAGAGCCTATTTTAAATGTTACGTATGGTTGCATGGTTTATCAAGAACAAGTTATGCAAATAGTTAGAGATTTAGCAGGATATTCTTTAGGTAGGGCAGATTTGGTGCGTCGTGCAATGGGAAAGAAAAAACTTGATGTTATGGCAAAAGAACGAGAGATATTTATTCATGGCCAAGTTGATGAAAATGGAAATGTAATAATTCCTGGCTGTGTAAGAAATGGTATAGATGAAAAATCAGCAAATAAAATTTTTGATGAAATGGCTGAGTTTGCAAAATACGCATTTAATAAATCACATGCAGCTTGTTATGCAGTAGTAGCATATAGAACAGCATATTTAAAGGCGTATTATAAAGAAGAATTAATGGCTGCTACTTTGAATAGTTTTTTAGGAAATTTAGATAAAATTCCTGTGTATATTGAAGAATGTAAGAATTTGAATATTGAGATTTTAAAACCAAGTATTAACGAAAGTGAAACAGAATTTATAGTTAAAGATAATAAAATTCGTTTTGGCATGGGAAGTATAAAAAATGTGGGAAATGCTGTAGTTGACCAAATTATTGAGGAAAGAGCAAAAAATGGAAAATTTCAGAGTTTTACAGATTTTTGTGAGAGAATGGACAATTATTCTGTGAATAAAAAGTGTGTGGAAAGTTTAATAAAAGCAGGAGTTTTCGATGAATTTGGAAAAACAAGAGCAACTTTACTTGCTTCTTTTGAAAACATACTTGATACAATAAGTAATGCTAATAAAAATATTATGGAAAATCAAGTTTCTATGTTTGATTTGGTTTCAAGTGGTGCAGAGGAAAAAGAGGCTCAAAAATATGTATTTACAGAATTGGAAGAAATGGACGATAAAGAGTTTTTAAGTATGGAAAAGGAAATGCTTGGAATATATTTATCTGGACACCCACTTGAAAAATATCGTAAAACTATAGAGCAAATTACCAATATTAGTTCATTGAAAATGTTGGAAATTGATGAACAAATGCAAGAAACAGGCAATACAGCTGAATATCAAGATGGACAAAATGTAAAAATTATGGGAATAGTTTCAAAGGTGAAAAAGAAAATTACAAGAAATAATTCTTTAATGGCATTTGTTACATTAGATGATTTATTTGGAAGTTTTGAAACTATTGTATTTGAAAGTATATATAATAAATGTGGATATCTTTTAGAAGAGGAAAAAATAGTTTTAATTGAAGGAAGATTGAGCATTAGAGAAGATGAGCCTACTAAAATTATTGTAAATAATGTAAAAGAGATTTTGAATGATGGAATCAAAGAGAAAACATATATAAATATTAATATAACTACATTTTCAGAAGAGAAAAAAGAAAAACTTAGACAGATGATAAAACAATATTCAAAAGAAAGCAATTTGAATGCACAAGTTGATGTTACAATAAATGGGGAAATTAGAAATTGTGGCAAAATAATGCTTAATGAGCAAATTGCCCAGCAATTTGAAGATATTGCTGGAAGAGAAAATGTGATGTATAAATAATTTTTGCTAATTAAATTTGTGTAAGAGTCATGTAAATTATGATACAGTTTTTGGTAATTTTAATATACTAAATTACGAAAATATATGTTTTACTCGTCCTCCCAACAACGCACAGTCTGTAAAATTTTAAAATTCTGTAGAACATAAAATTTAACAGACTGTAGCTAGCCGGTCCCCACGAAACGACTTCATAAAACATATACTTTTCCATAACTAAAAAAATATATTAAAACTTTTTGAAACGTATATAAAAAATACCGAAACTTAAATAATGTTTATATTGACTTTTACAAATTTTATTATATAATTTAGAAAATAATTTAAAATATAAAAGGATAATAACAATGATAAACAATAATAAAGGAATAACTATTGTGGCTTTAGTTGTAACAATTATAATTTTGCTTATAATAGCTGGAGTGTCCATATCTATGATTATGGGAGATAATGGAATTGTAACTAGAGCAACAGAAGTTGAATTAGAATATTCAAAAGCTGAAGTATTAGAAAGTTTAGAAATGAAAGTAAATAATAAATTATTAGAGGCATATGAACATATAAAAGCTTCTCCTAGCACTGATATAAGTACAGTATATAATGAAATTAATTTACTTACATATTTTGATAATGCAAAAGATAATGCTGAAGCACCAGGAATAGATTGTATAGATCCTTATGGAACAGAAAAAATAGCTAATGTATCTGAAAATGGTGAAGTATATAAAATATACTTAATAAAACCAACAGCTTTATCAGAAGAAATAAAAAAATATGGTGCAGGAGAAAATACTGAAAAAGGGGATATATTTACTTTAGAAGTTGTTGAAAAAGCAAAGGAAGATGGCACAAAAATTTCTTCAGGTGAATATGAAATTAAATATTATGATGAGAATGGAAAATCTGAAGTATTAGGAAAAATTAACTTGTATCAAACAAATAATTCATAAAAATAAATGTATATATGTTTAAATCACTTAAAGACATATATACATTTATTTCTTAATTAAAATTTTATCCAATAGGACTTCCATACCAATCTTTTTCTTTACAAAGTTTTGCTCTTTTTACAGCTTTTTCATCTGTTGAATTGTTAATAGTATCGTCTATAAAGTTTGGATTTTTTTGTATAAATTCTCTCATTGTTCCATCTGGGTCATGAAAATATTTGTTAAGTAAATTTAATTGATTACTGTTTATAATGTTCATTGATAGAGCCATATTAAATAAATCTTCATTTAATTCAAGAAGTGAATATGGTTGAATTCCAAGTTCTCTTAAATTTTTACTTCCAGATTGGTTTCTATCTACAATGTAAAGTGCCCAATTAATTTTTGAACCAAGTTTATTAATAGCAGGAGCCCAACTTCTTTCAAAACTAGAACCTGTATTTAAAATATCTGCAATGTGGAATACTCTTTTTCCAGGTAATGAAGTAATTTCAGTTGTTTCTTCGAAATCACAAGTACTAACAACTGTTGTTAAATCTTTGAATACAGTGATATGTGGTTTTCCAAGAAGATTTGCAACAATAATTGAAAAATACCAATCTCTTCTTTCACCACCTGAAATATAGTCAATAAGATGTAGTTCAAAATTGTTTTCTATATATTCTACCATTTTGTCAATGATAGTTTTAAAAATTTCATTTTTTTCATATTGTTCCATAACCTCATCAAAGATATTTCCAGGTATTTCCTCTTTACTACAGTCTGCTAAAAAACCATCAATTTTTGAAAGTAAATTTTTAGATTCTTCTTCACTTCCATATAAATAATCAACGTTTATAAAGTAAGGACCTAGTTTTCCAGAAGTATACCAAAAAGGATTTGATGTAGGTGATACTTTAAAAGCATTTGTTTCAAATAATAATGATACTAATTGTTTATCCATAATAACCTCCATATTTTTATAGTATTTACTAATATTGTATAATTATAATATAAAAAAATATACAAAATGTCAATAAAAATAATATTTAAGTTTCGGTATTTTTTGAGGTACACAAAAGTTACGAAAAATATATGTTTTATGAAGTTGTTTCGTGGGGACCGACTAGCTACAGTCTGTTAAATTTTATGTTCCACAGAATTTTAAATTTTTACAGACTGTGCGTGTGTTGGGAGAACGAATAAAACATAAATAATTTTTCAGATAAATCTTTAAAAATATCGAAAAAAGTTATATAATTGAATACATTAAAGATAGTGATTTTAGAGAGGAAATAATTATGATTATAAAAGATGCTAAATTTGAGATTTCGGCAGTTGGACCAAAGCAATATCCAAATAATGGATTACCAGAAATAGTTCTTGTGGGAAAATCTAATGTAGGAAAGTCAAGTTTTGTAAATACAATGGTAAATAGAAAAAATCTTGCTAGAACGAGTAATATTCCCGGAAAAACTAGACAAATAAATTTTTATAAAATCAATAATGAATTTTATTTTGTAGATTTACCTGGTTATGGATTTAGTAAAATGTCTAAGCAAGAAAAGGTTATTTCAGGAAATTTTATTGAGGAATATTTAGTAAGTGGAAAAAATATAAATTGTATTATTTTAATTTTGGATATTCGTCATAAACCAACTGAAGATGATGTACTAATGTATGATTTTATTTTAAAACAGAATATTCCTTTTATAGTAGTAACAAATAAAGCTGATAAGATAGCTATAACAAAGGTGGATAGTGAAGTTGAACGTATTAAAAAAGTTTTAGGAATTTCATATAGTACAATAATCCCATTTTCAGCTGAAAGGAAAATTTATACGGAAAATGCATGGGAAGAAATAGAAAAATATTTAAAATAATATATTCCAATTTTCTTGAATAAGAGCAGGCTTTAAAGCATAAAATATTTTTATAAAAATATCAAAGCTTAAATTTAAGAAAGGAATGAATTTTAGTTTGAAAAAAAATAAGGAAGAAATGAAAAAAAGAGCAGATTTGATAGCTGAAATAAATCAGGTTGAAACTGTTCTTTTAAATTTACATCAAAATTTACAATTAGTGCAAGAAGATGGGTTATTAGATTATTATGCTTATAAAATTAAATCTGAGGAAGCAAAGCACCAATTTTTAATGAATGAAATTAAACAATTGTAAAAAGTATTTTTTTCGTCATAACATAAGAAAAACACGATAATCAGTATGCTTATTTTAGCAGGAGTATCTTTGAATGCGATAATAGGAGATAATGGAATAATAACGAAAGCACTAAATGCAAGTTTCTTGTCTGAGATGACAGCAGTACAAGAAGCTTATGAATTATGGCAAACAAGTCATTATGATGATAATGAAATGCCAACAAATGGAATAGTGCAATCAAAAGATATAAGTGATAATGGAAGATTATA